>JACKEA010000006.1:600000-773198 GCA_020633235.1 Polyangiaceae bacterium
GCGGGCATCGCCGTGGATCGTCGGGCGCCGGTGAAGAGCTCGCGGTCCACCGTCGCGACGATGGCGGATCTGGAGCCGTATCTCTCGGCGCTGTTCACGCGGGAAGCCGCGGCGGTGTGCCCAGTGCACGGGGCGGAAGCCGTGGGCATGGACGTGGAGAGCGCCGTGGGGCGCGCCCTCGATGGCGCCGGTGGTCAGCGCGCGGTGCTGAGCTATCCGTTGCGCATCCAGGACGCCGAGCAGTACTTGGAGGTGCGCGAGGCGCTGGCCAAGGACGGCTACCGGCGGCTGTGGCTCGGGGGAGAGGCGCGGGAGATCGACGGCGTGAAGCCCAGCGAGGCCATCGCTCACGGAGCGGAGGTGGTGCTCGACCGGGTGACGATGAGCGCGCGCGAGAAGTCGCGCATTGGTGCGGCCATCGAGAGCGCGTGGCAGCGCGGTCACGGTATCGCCAACGTACATGCGAACGGGACCGCCCTCATGTTGCGTCAGGGGCTCTCCTGTCCGGAGTGCGCGCGGCCGCTGGATCCGCCGCGAGCGGGGCTCTTTTCCTATCAGTCGCCGCTGGGGGCGTGCGCGGAATGCCGAGGTTTCGGGCGCACCATCGGCGTGGACCTGGGCAAGGTGATTCCGGACGGCGACAAGACCTTGAAGGGTCGTGCGATTCGTCCGTGGGCGGGCAAGAGCACCACCTGGGAACGCGCGGAGCTCGCCAAGATGTGTCGCCGCAACGGCGTGCCGATGGACGTGCCTTGGCGGCAGCTGTCCCCCGAGCACAAGGGCCTGGTGCTCCACGGCGATGGGGACTGGCACGACGGCTTGTTCCCCGGAGTGATGGGCTGGTTCTCATGGCTGGAGACGCGCACCTACAAGATGCACGTGCGCGTGCTGCTCTCGCGCTACCGTTCCTATGACGAGTGCAAGGCGTGCGCTGGTCGGCGACTGAACGAGCGTGCGCTCTCCTACCACGTGGGGGGCATCAACCTGGCGGAGTGGCATGGGCTGGAGGTTGGTGCGGCGCGACAACGACTCGGCGCCCTCACCACGCGCACGGGGCAAGGTGAGATCGCGCGACGGGAGCTCGAGAGCCGGCTCACGTATCTGTCGCGCGTGGGGCTCGGCTACCTGACGCTGGATCGCCAAGCGCGCACGCTCTCCGGTGGCGAAGCGCAGCGGGTGACGCTGACGGCGGCGCTCGGAACCTCGCTGCACAACGCGCTGTTCGTGCTGGACGAGCCCACCGTGGGGCTGCACCCGGCGGACGTGGCGCCGCTCACCCAGATCTTGTCGGAGCTCGCGGAGCGCGACAACGCAGTGCTGGTGGTGGAGCACGACCCTGCCGTGATCCGCGCGGCGGATCGCGTGGTCGAGATGGGGCCCGGCGCGGGGAGCGAGGGTGGTCGGGTCACCGCGGACGGCAGCGTGGAGGAAGTGAAACGCTCCGGGGGCGCGACGTCGCGGGCATTGAGTGGCCACCTCGCGCGGAAGAAAGCGCCGCGCCTGGCGCGGGGCGAGATCGTGGTGCGCGGCGCGCGCGAGAACAATCTTCGCGGCGCGGACGTGACCCTGCCGCTCGGCGTGGTGTGCGCCATCACCGGCCCCAGCGGCTCGGGCAAGAGCACGCTGGCGGTGGACATCGTGTACCGCGCGCTGGCACGGGCGCGTGGCGCCTTCGACGTGGAGGCGCCGGGCGCGCACGACGGCATCGACGGCGCCAAGGCCGTGCGCCGCGTGGCGCTCGTGGATCAAGCGCCGTTGGGGCGGACCTCGCGCGGCAACGCCGGGACGTACACCAAGGCCTGGGACGCGATCCGCAGTCTGTTCGCCAAGGAACCGGAGGCGCAGGCGCGAGGTCTCGCGGCGTCGAGCTTCTCCTTCAACGTGGAAGGCGGGCGCTGTGACGCGTGCTCGGGCGAGGGCTACGAGACCGTCGAGATGCAGTTCTTGGCGGACGTGCGGCTGGTGTGCCCGGTGTGCCAGGGGCGGCGCTTCAAGGAGAGCGTGCTCGGCGTGCGCCATCGTGGCCTGAGCATCGCCGAGGTGTTGGACGCGACGGTGGACACCATCTTGCAGGTGTTCGCCACGGTGCCGGCCATTTTGCGAGCGCTCGGCCCGGTGAAGAAGCTCGGTCTCGGCTACTTGCGGCTGGGGCAGCCGCTCTCCACGCTGTCCGGCGGAGAAGCGCAGCGGCTGAAGCTCGCGCGCGCGTTGGGAGACGATCACGAGGGGTCGCTCTTGGTGCTGGACGAACCGAGCGCCGGGCTCCACGCCGACGAAGTGGGGCACGTGCTCGACGCGCTGGACGTGATCGTGGACGGCGGTGGCAGTGTGATCGTGGTGGAGCACGACCTGGACGTGATCCGGAACGCGGACTACGTCGTCGATCTGGGGCCCGCCGCAGGTGTCAGCGGCGGCGAGGTGGTAGCGACGGGAACGCCAGCGGAAGTCGCGCGGGCGAACACGCTGACGGGACAGGCCCTGGCGCACCGGCCACGCCTGCGCGGCAAGAGCAGGAAGCGCGCGAGCGCGACGGCACCGGCGCTCTCGGTGGAGCGCGCTCGCGAGCACAACCTGCGCGACGTGAGCGTGTCGGTGCCGCACCAGGCGCTCACCGTCGTGACCGGGCCCAGCGGCTCCGGCAAGAGCACGCTGGCCTTCGACGTGGTGTTCGCCGAGGGGCAGCGGCGTTTCCTCGAGACCCTCACGCCCTATGCGCGGCAGTTCCTGCCCACCATGCCACGACCCGACGTGGACGCCGTCACCGGCGTGCCGCCGTCCATTGCCTTGGAGCAACGGACGGCGCGGGCCGGCGCGAAGTCCACGGTGGCGACCGTGACGGAAGTGGCCCACTACCTCCGGCTGCTGTTCGCCAAGGTCGGCACTCCGCACTGCCCGGATCACGACGCGCCCATCGCGACCGCGAGCTCGAGCTCGTTGTTTGACGTCATCCGCAGCGAGCGCACGGCCTATTCGCTGATGGCTCCGGTGGTGCGCGCCCGCAAGGGCCTGTACCTGGACGTGTTCACCGCGGCCGCGCGCGACGGCATCGACCGCGCCTTGTGTGACGGCGAGTGGGTGAGCACCGACGACCCGCCACGCTTGGCGCGGAACAAGGAGCACACCATCGATCTGCTGGTGGCCGAGGTGCCCCGGGGCGGACGCCTGGACGACGCGGCGTTTCAGCGCGCGCTGTCTTGGGGCGACGGCGCGGTGAAGCTTCGCACCGCCCGCGGCAAGGAGAAGCTCCTGTCCACCAAGAGCGCGTGCCCCGAGTGCGGGCTGTCGGTTCCTGAGCTCGATCCGCGATGGTTCTCCTTCAACACGCAGCAAGGGCGCTGCGAGCGGTGCGAGGGAGAAGGTGTCTTGGTCACGGAGAAACGGCGCGGCCGCGGCAAGAAGGCCGAGACCGTGACGGAAACACGGGTGTGCCCGGACTGCGGTGGGTCGCGCCTTTCGCCGGTGCCGCGGGCGGTGCGCGTGCATGGCGAGCGCTATCACGAGGTGACGGCGCGCTCCGTGCGCAGCGTGCTGAACGCCGTGAACAAGTGGCGTTTCCGCGGCGGGGCCGCGAAGATCGCCGAGCCCGTGGTGGCGGAGCTCCGGCGGCGCTTGTCGTTCTTGTGCGACGTGGGTCTCGACTACCTGTCCTTGGATCGCGCGGCGCGCACGCTCTCGGGCGGCGAGATGCAGCGCCTACGGCTCGCGGCACAGCTGGGCGCCGGGCTCACGGGAGCGCTGTACGTGCTGGACGAGCCCACCATCGGGTTGCACCCGCGGGACACCGGGCGGCTGATCGAGAACCTGCGCAGCCTGGTGGGCATCGGTTCCACGGTGGTGGTGGTGGAGCACGATGCCGACACCATTCGCGCCGCGGACCATTTGATCGATCTCGGTCCCGGCGGCGGCACCCACGGAGGGCAAGTGGTCGCGGCGGGCGCGCCCGCCAAGGTGCTCTCCACCGCGAAGTCACCGACGGGCAAGGCGCTGTCGGCGCCGCCGGATCTGCGCGCGTGCCTGGCGGTTGCCAAGAGCACGCCGCGGCTCACGCTCAGGGCGGCCAGCGAGCACAACTTGAAAGACGTGGACCTGGCGCTGCCCCTCGGACGCTTCAACGTGGTGGCCGGCGTCAGTGGCTCCGGCAAGAGCACGCTGGTCCGGCAGGTGCTGTTGCCGGCGTTGCGCAAGGAGCTCGGCCTCGCCGCGGAGCCGGCGGGTGCGCATCGCGGTCTTGCCGGAGCCAAGGCGCTGGTGCGGGCGGTGGCCGTGGATCAGTCCCCCATCGGGCGTACGCCGCGCTCGGTGCCCGCCACCTTCCTCGGCATCTGGGACACGATTCGCAAGCTGTTCGCGGCCACGCCGGAGGCGCAGGTGGCCGGCTTCGGTCCTGCGCGCTTCTCCTTCAACACGCCCCATGGTGGCCGCTGTCCGGCCTGCGACGGACAGGGCGTGACCACGCACGAGATGAGCTTCTTGCCGGACGTGGTCACACCGTGCCCCGCGTGTGACGGCAAGCGCTTCGAGCCGCGCACGCTGGAGATCCAGTACTTGGGTCATAGCATTGGAGACGTGTTGGACCTCACGGCGGAGCAAGCCGCCGAGGTGTTCGAGAATCACTCGAACATCGCGGCGCCGCTGCGCACCTTGGTGGACCTCGGTGCCGGCTACATCCACTTGGGCCAGGGCTCCCACACGCTGTCGGGAGGCGAAGCGCAGCGCCTCAAGCTGGCCGCCGAGCTCACCGCCACCGTGCGCCACCAGGCCACGCTCTACGTGCTGGACGAGCCCACCACGGGGTTGCACCTGGCGGACGTCTCGAAGCTCGTCCACGTGCTGTCCCGTCTGGTCGAGCGCGGTGACACGTTGGTGGTCATCGAGCATCACCCCGTGGTGATCGCCGGGGCGGACTGGCTGGTGGAGCTCGGTCCCGACGGCGGCGAGCGTGGCGGGCGGATCGTTGCGCAGGGTTCTCCCGCGGCGGTCGCCAAGAAACGAACGCCCACGGCTCAGGTGTTGCGAGATATCCTCCCGTGATGGAGCACGAACGGGTGCGCCTGCACCTCGAGGGTGCAGTGCGCGCCGTCACCAGCGCCTCTACCCCGACGCTCGACGACGCCACCCGCGCGCGCAGGCAGCGGCTCTTGGTGCATCTGCGCGACTACATCGACGCCGGCCGCTACCCGATCAACGACGTGCTGGACGAGCCCACGCCCATTTTCGTCGACGCGCGCGGGGCGCGCTGCGCGGTCGCAGCCCTGTTGGAGGCAACGGGAGAGCACGAGCTGGTGCAGCACGTCGCCCGAACGCAGAACCTCGCGCGGGTGCGGGAGCTTTGCGTCCTCGGGGAGTGGCTCGCGCACCACGGTCTCACCGTGGACGAGGCGGCGCGCATCCAGCCGGCGTATCAGGCTCATCTGGAGCCGGACTGGCGTCCCACGGTGGCCGCCATCGCGGGCGCACAGGTGGGGCGCACCGAAGACATCGGCTGGGAGACCGTCGTGGCGGCCGGAGTCCGCGCGGGCCTTCGCCGGAACGTCCACGGAAACGACGACAGGGGGAACTCCCAGTACGGCAGTTGGGCGCTCATGGGGGAGTACGCTCGCGAGGCGGTGATCGAGCGGGGCGCCGCGCACCGGCTGTCCGTGGTGCTGCAGTGGGAGCCGATCGGCAACATGGACGATGCCCAGTGGTATCTCCTCGGCGGTCCCGTCTGGTCCCTGGATGGGGACGACGAGCCCGGGAGCGGTTTCGGCGCGCAGCTCGGCGTCGGTTTCAGCTTTCGTCGCCGCGCGCTGCCACTTCTGATCGAGCTCAATGGGGTCAGCGAGCGTCAGGCCGGTTTCGTCACGGCGCGTGCTGGTCTTCAGCTCGGCGCCGTGTGGTGAGCCGCAGGGCGAGCCACACACCCCCAGCGGCGCCGCCACCCGCGCCCAGCAGCAGGTCGAGGGTTCCCACGGGATCGTCGATGGAGCCCACCCGGAGCAGGAGCTTGCCCATGCCGAACAGGGCTATCCCGCTGATGGCGCCGACGCAGAGCCCGAGCCACACAGCGGCGAAGCGGCCTCCGACGCCCGCGAAGGTGCTCGGGGTTTCCGCGGGGCGTGCGGCCGCGGCGCTGCGTTCGTATTCCGCTTCTCGCTCCGGGGTACGGGGCGGCAGCTCGAGGGCGTCGCGAAGCTCTGCCGCGGCCCGCAGGTGCACCGCGTGCCCCGCGTAGGCGCCCAGCACGGGCACCTTGGTGCCGCGCTGGGTCACGACAGCGAGTCGACCGAAGGTCTTCGGGGGCTCGTGGCGGTGTTGGAAGAACGTGCGACGGGTCGACCACTCGATGACCACGTCGTTCACGTCGCGCGGTAGCGGGGTCTCACCCGAAGCCAGCCGGATCCCGAGCAGCCGTCGTCGCCAGCGCAGGCCTTCGCCGGACACCTCGACGCGAAGCGTGCCGCTGCCTTTCGCGGCCCACAGCAGCGCAGCCAGCGCGAGCAGAAGCGCGACGGCGCCCGCCGCGGCCGGCCAGCGCTCGTTGTCCTGGCGCACCATCCACCGTGAGTCGGCGTTGGCCACGTGCTCCTTGATGCTCCGTGCGACGTACCGCGCCTCACCCACGCTGGTGCTGCTCAGCAGGAAGGGCTGGCCGTTCACGTCGAGGCGAACCTGGCCGCGGACGCCGTTCTTCGATCGGATCTCGGTGGCCTGCGCCCCATGCAGCTGGCTCAGAGGGAATGCGCGCGAACGTGACCTGACCAGTGTCGTTCGCTGGTAGACGCAGGTCGTGTCCTCGCAACGGAGCTCGCCGTGGTCCAACCCCATGACCACGAACAGCGCGCCAACCAGCACCAGCGGCGCCGCCAGCGCGAGCAGGAGGCGCGGGACGGGAAACGGCCCATAGTCGAAGCCGGCCTCGGGGCTGGGGGCGGCCGGACGTCGATACGGTGCGCTCACCGCCCACGACCCAGATCGAACGGATACTTCAGCGTGAGCATGCCGCCGAACGCCGGGACTTGCCGCGTTCCGTCCCCGACGTGGATCACGGGCGCTTCCGCGTGGAAGCCTGCGGAGAGGATGCCGATGGACACGAAGACGGCACCCGTGACGTCGAAGGCGTCGGCGTGGTCTTGGACGAAGGCGCGCTGCGCCATCCCGAGCTGGCAGCCGAGCAGCGACCAAGTGGCTTGCCCGCCGAGGGCCCAGCGCAGGTGCGGGTCCCTCTCCTCGTGCTGCAGGTCGAGGCCACCGACCTGCAGCTGCGTGTAGGCGCCGAACCCCCAAAGGGAATCGGTGCGTCCGCTCGCGGGCGGAAAGTGATGCACGCTGATCTCCAACCCCTCGTCCAAGAAGGTGGTTTCGCTCGACGCCAGCAGCTGCGCGCTCAGCCCGACGGGCAAGAACCAATGGTCGGCGTAGGGGGCGGCATCGAACAACGCCGCCGCTCCGCCATGCGCTGCGGCAGGCGCCGCCCCGAGCAGGACCGCCAGGGCGATCAGCACACGTTTCACGGGACCACGCTACGTCATCCACTGCTCGCCAGCCATCCGCCTTGACCGGGGCAACGCATGGGTTATGATCGGCGTGTCTTTGCAAATGGGGTGACAGGCTTCTTCAAGACCTTCTGAATTCTTTCGTACTCGTTCCCGGCGTGCCGCGCTCCGCGCGAGAGACCCGGGTTCCCGCATCCTTCTGGCTCGCGGCAGGCGCGTCCTGTCGCTGCGAAGGTGCGTGCTGCGGGGTGGTAGGAGTGGCTCCTACGCCGGGATAGCCTCCCGGAGAAGCTCGTTCGATTCGAGCCCCCGCTACTCGAGTCAGCGTCGTGCCCGGGCACCACCCCGAGGTGACGCTGGCATTCGACAACCCCACCGAACTCGCGGCTTCGAGACGAAGTCGCATGGCTCAACTTTATGAAATTACGAGGAAATTAGTCATGGAAACCATCATCGACGTGGCGCGCCTGCGCTGCGAGATCGCCGAGCTCGCTCGGCAGTCGAAAGACCTCAAGGCACGCTTGCGGCGCACCTGGACCGAGCCGATGGCGAGCGCACAAGTCGAGCTCTCGAAGATCCGTCGGCGAGCCACACAGCGCCACGTGCTGTTGGCGTGGACCCGCGGACGTTTGCACATCAAGCGTCCTCCACGCGACGGCTACGTGCCGGACCGCAACGCTTGCTACGTTCATCTTGCCGAGTCGAACCTGTGGGTGCAGTGCGAGTTCTCCCCCGAGCGCTATCGCGACTTGATCGTCGGCGAGCTCGCTCGTAGCTACGCGGAGGCTTCATGAGCCACACTCTGATCGACATCGGCGTCAACCTGGTACACCGGCGCTTTGCGCCGGATCGGGAGGCCGTGCTGCGACGCGCCCAGGCGGCCGGCGTAGCCGCGATGATCGTTACCGGCACGCGGGTCGCGGAGAGCCGAGCCGCGCTGCGCCTGGCCCGCGCCCACCCGGGAGTGCTGTGGTGCACCGCCGGAATTCATCCGCACTCTGCCCGGGAGCTCGACGACGAATCCATGTCTCAGCTGCGCGAGCTGGCGACCGATTCGCCGGTGGTCGCCATTGGCGAGTGTGGGCTCGACTACGACCGGGACTTCTCGCCGCGACCGCTTCAGCGCGCGTGCTTCGAACGGCAACTGGACCTGGCGGCGGAGCTGAACCTGCCGGTGTTCCTTCACGAGCGGAAGGCCCACGCGGACTTCCAAGCCATCCTGCGGGAGCACCGTCCCCAGCTGGCGGGCGTGGTCGTGCACTGCTTCACCGGCTCCCGCGCCGAGCTCGAAAGCTACCTCGAGCTCGATTGCCACGTGGGTCTCACGGGTTGGGTCACGGACGCGCGGCGTGCCGGGCCGGTGCGGGAGGCGATGGCCACGCTCCCCCGTGATCGCGTGATGCTCGAGACCGACGCGCCCTTCCTGCTGCCGAAGACGGCACCGCGTTCCTCGGGTCGCAACGAGCCGTCGCACCTGCCGCTGGTCCTCGAGGCCGTCGCCGAGCTCATGGAGCTCGACAGCCACACCCTGGCGTCCCTGGCCACGAGCAACACCGAGCGCTTCTTCGGCCTGCGAGTCGGCCAGCTCACTGCTGCCTCTCATGCTCGATCCCCGTGAACGAAGTACACTGCCGACCGATGCGCCTCCTGTTCCTCTCCCTGCTCGCCCTCGGTCTCTTGTCCGCCTGTTCCGACGACAACACCGTGACCCCACCAAAGACGACGCTGGACTCGGGAACCGGCGGCAGCGCCGGCTCCGACGCCGGTGACGCGGCTGCCAGCTGCGGAACGGACGAGACTTGCGTGCCTTTCGCCCCGGGGGACTGGTTGGGTCCGTTTGCCGTGTGGACTGGCGCTGCCGGGGACGACCCACCCAGCTGTCCCTCCGCCCTCCCCACGGAAGAGCTCACTGCGCAGGCCGAGCCCGTCGGCGCCGACGCGTGCAAGTGCAACTGCACCACCAGCGGTCTCGGTTGCCCGGACACGGTCACCATCCAGGGCTACCCCGATCTCGCGTGCTCGAGCACCACGTGTACGCCCTTCACCGTCGGCACGTCTTGCGTGGATCTTTCGAACAATTGCGGCACCATCGCCGCCGCGCAGATCGATCCCGTGCAGCCGACCGGCTCCTGCGCCAGCGGCAGCGTGGGCCTCGCGGAGCCCAAGTGGAACAAGCAGGTACGCGCCTGCTCGGGCGGCATCTGCGAGGGTGGCGCTTGTATCGCGGCCGACGTGGACTTCGCGAAGACCTGCATCTTCAAGTCCGGCGACGAGCAGTGCCCTTCCGGCACGACGTTCACCGAGCGCGAGCTGTACTACCAGGGCGCCGACGACACGCGCGCGTGCCCCGAAACGACCTGCCCGTGCAGCCTCGATGGCACCTGCGGTTACGTCGATCTGTTCTCTGACACCGCCTGCAGCGTGCCCATCACCGGCGCGTCCGCCAGCCTTTCGCTCTCCGCTTGCTACGCCAACGTGAAGAGCGGGCACTTCGCGACCGCCAACGCGCTGGCCTGCGTTCCCAGCGCCGCGGCGGGCAAGCCGAGCGGCAGCCTCACGCCCACGGGTCCCGTCACCGTGTGCTGCCAAGCGCAGTGAGACGGGACTGTCCCCGGACCAACAAGATCTCGAATCTGGATGTTGGCCCGCCGCGGAACCACGTGTCGCAGACGCAATGTCGCTGCGCGTGGACTCGCTGTGCGGCTCGTGTACCCTCGTCTCATGGTACGCGCAGCGCTCGTGGGGCTCGGGATCATCGTCGTCGCGCTCGCTGGATGTGGCGACGATTCGACGGCCGGGCAAGCTGACGCAGGTTCCGGCGGCACGTCGGCTTCCGGTGGTACGTCGGGTTCCGGCGGCACGTCGGCTTCCGGTGGCACGTCGGGTTCCGGTGGCGCGTCGGGCGCGGGAGGCAGCACGGGTTTCGGCGGGAGCTCCGGTGCCGGAGGCACGTCCGGCGCCGGCGGAGCATCGGGTCTCGATTTCCCCGGCAGCGCCGCCGTGTCGACCACGATGCGCTTCCAGTTCTTGGATCCCCAGACCCACGGCTTGCCCATCTGGGGGCCTGCAGGCCAAGGCGCGACCTACGTCTGGCGTGCCTACCCGCGACAGCAGCCGGGCTACTACACGACGTTCTTCTGGGGAACCACGGGCAACTTCACCTGGGGCGGCTACACGTACTACGGCTTTCATCCCTATCCACAAAAGGACGGGACCGTGCACCGTTGGGAAATCGCGGGCGACAACGGCGGGGATTTCCTCGGCGACGACGTGATCTACGATCGCTGGTTCACGCAAGTCGCTCGCGTGTGGGCCGACGGCAGCGGCAAGCACATGGAGTTCTATTGGGACTGGCCGGACCAGAGCAAGCTGCTCGCGCACACGGCGGGCACGAGCTACGGCAACGGCGATCCGCCCGCCCCCGCGCTCACTTGGGGAGACGCGCCCTGGCCGTCGTCCACGGGGATCTACGGACCCTCCGGAGAGGGCAACGAGGTGTACGACGGCATCTTGCGGGGCATTCAGATCTACAGCGACAAGCTCTCGCTCGCGGACGTCCAATCCGAGATCGACTCCCCCGTGTCCACGGCGGCCGGCAAAGCCAGCATCTGGTACTTGAACATCGACCCGACCCCAACGGACATCTCGGACAAGAGCGGGCAAGGGCACGATCCCGAGTGGGTCGGAGCGGAGCGGCCTTCCCTGTACCAGGAATGAAGGCCTTGGATTTGGCTGTTGGCCCGCCGCGGAACCACGCGTGTCACAGCAAGTTGTCGTGGATGGCGGTGAGCAGCGGGCTTTGCTGTCCAGCCGGGGCGTTCGGCACATAGCCCTCGGTGATCTCCCACTGGATCACGCCCCCGAGGCCCTGGTCCTTCACGTACTTGGCCTTCTCGGCGATGGACTGCTCGTCGTCGTAGGAGATGTACGAGCAACCCTCGGGACCCTTGCCGCCGGAAAACGATAGGTACGGCACCTTCGCGAAGTCGTCCCACTTGCGGTCGCTCGCGGCGTAGTAGCTCCCGAGGATGTGGGCATAGCTCATGGTGCCGTCGTCCGCGGCGATGGTCGATCCGGAGAGAGCCTGTACGGGTGCGGTGACTGGCGGCGTGTAGCACAGACCGTAGAAGCCGATGCCGATGCCGAGCTTCGCCTTGGGAACACCGGCCGTGACGTACGCCTGCACCGAAGAATCGATCGACGTCGGCGTGGCGCTGTCCTGGCTGTAGAGCGGGCTCGAGTGCCAGCTCTTCCAGCCTTGCCAAGGGCCGGCCATGCCGTAGCTCATGATGTCGAGCTGATCGTACTGGGCCGCGATCGCCGCGTAGCCGCTGAGATCTTCCGGCAGATTGGTGTTGATGATGCCAATGGGGATCGTCATCAGCGCGCCCGCGTGCGCGGCCTTCACGGAGCTCGCGATCTCCGCGACCATCGCTTGGTCCGCGGCCTCGAGCGGCTCCCAGTCGATGTCGATGCCGTCGTAGCCGTCCTGCTCGATGAGCTTCACCAGGTTGGCGATGAACGCGCTCTTCGCGCTACTGGCCGTGGCGGCCAGGAAATCCGGTCGCGAGTCCGCCCCGCCGATGGACGCGATGGCCTTCACTCCGTGAGCGTGCGCCGCTTGCACGATGTCCTCTGCGAGGGTGGCGCTACCGCTCAGCAAGCTGAGCCCACCGCTCGCGCTCGGCGTGTAGAACGACACCGCGATCTGCGTGAGCCCCGACCACTCGATGGCCGAGACCGGATACTGACTCTCCTGCCAGCTCGCGTAGTACCCGAGCGACCACTTGCCGCTCGGCGCGCCCCCGCTGCCGCCCGCCCCAGCACTGCCGCCCGTTCCCGCGCTGCCGCCGCTGCCCGCAGCGCCGCTCGCACCGCCGATACCGCCGCTGCCCCCGCTCTCTCCCCCGGACCCACCACTGCCGCCCCCTGACGTCGCACCCTGTCCGCCCGAGCCGCCGCCGTCGGAACCACCGCCACAACCCGTGAGCACGACGGCACATACGACCACGAAGCCCGGCAGCGAGAGGGTACGCATGCCCACCAGGGTACGCCTACACCTGTGACGTCACCAGCGGGCGTGCTCAGAACCGATACGCCGCTCGCAAGCTCGGCCCCCACACTGGCTGCGGATACAGATCTGCGTTCAGCCACAGCTCGACGTCGAGGGCGCTCGCGTAGCTGTGAAAGACTCGCGCTCCGCCCAGCACCGCCAGCTCCAGACCGCCCCCACCGATGGATCCGGGCTTCGTCTTGCGCTTGAACCACAGCCCACCGATGCCCGGGGCCACACCGAGGAACAGCGGACCGATCGCGAAGTCGGCCCGATAGCGGAGCGCCACGCCGCCGCTGGTCAAGCCCGCGGCGGTCCGCCCGACGAAGCCCTGACCGCACAAGAAATCCCCGCCGCGCTCGGTCCAGTGTCCGCCGCACAGTTCGAACTCCATCCCGTACACCGGGATGTCGTAGATGCGTCGATACGTTGCCCCGACGTCCAGCAGCATCGCGCCTTGATCAGGCTGCGGTTCCGCGTCCAGCTCTTGATAGCGGGTCAGGGCTGCTTCTTCGTCGAAGTCGGGTGCGGCCAGCACCAAGGGCAGCGCGAGCGCCAAAGCCACTACGGGCACAGCGGGGCTCCCGCGTCCGAGCGCCAAGCGCTCGCATCACACATCCCCAGCGCTTCGATCTCGCTACAAGATAGCTTGCGAATGCACTTGCTCTGGACGACGTCCAGCGCCGGCGTCTGCCCTGCGCAACCCTCCTCATAGGTGCAGCTGATGGCGCCGTGCAGAGCGCCGCAGCAATCCTCGAGGTGCGCATACGCCTCCTCGCACTGAAGCTCCGACTCGCGAAAGCCGCTGCTCACGCTCACGCTGCCGCCGACCAACACGGAAATCGCGAACGGGCCCAGTACACCCCGCGCCCATCGCCAGCGTCTCTTGCTCTCCTGATTCGTTCTCATGTCGGTCCGCCGCGATCCCGTCGCGTTCCGCTGGCGCCTCATCGGCAGTACAATCCCGGCGCGGCGTCCGGCTGCGTCAGGGCCAACGTGAGCGCGTCGCTACAGCGCACTTGGTCGTCGTGACTCAGGGTCGTTTCCGCTTGCACGCCGCCGTACCCCGAGTGGGTCCAACCCTCCGCCTCGAGATCGGCGCTTCCGGAAAGCACCGTGAGGTACAGCCGGCCATCGGGCCCTACCAAGCAGACGTCGTACAGCCCGGAGCTCTGGGGCGGCGGATCCCGAAAGCACACGTCTGCCAGCGGCTGTGACGGTCCCATGGTGGCGGCTTGCAGGTCGATGGGGCACGCGCCCACCTGGGTGCACGCTCCCGCGTCGTCACCTCCGCCCGTCGGCGCGGCCGCGTTGCTCGCGCACGCGCACACCATCAGCAGTCCTGCGATCGCCGCGTCACGACCCGTCCCCATGCTCCAAACGTAGCTCGACGCTCGACCCCGGTCACGGCATTGCGAAAGTTGACGTGACGAGCGTCAGGACTCGCCGCTCTCAGAAACGGCCGCTCACGGTGAGCCCCTGCAAGCCGGTCAGCGTGTCGCGGTCGAGCTTCGCGCTCGTGCCTTTGGGCAGCGCGGCAGTCGTGCCGGGAGACACGGTGAAGCTCGCAGAGTCGGGCGTTAGCGCAAGCATGAAGCCTACAGTCACCCCTATCGTTCCTACGGCAGCACCAAGGAGGGACTTGGTCGTGTCGAACTCGCTCTCGGTGCGACACGTTCCGAATGAGCACTTCTCTACGTCGTGCGATGACGTGACCATTAGGTAGGTTCCGGTCGCGATGCCAGCCCCCATTACGACCCACCCCAGCGTGCGAGTCCCAGACCTCTCGTGCCAATGACCGTGCAGCACAGAGTCGCCACGAGGCACAACGACCGGATCGTCCGCCTGTCGCGGGCCCCCGGTACCTCTGGATAGCGCCAGAGTGTAACTCCCGGCTGGAATGGACACGTCGCAAGGGGCCGCGCACAGCTCATCGTAGCCAGACGCGACGTGGGTCATGACAGAGCGTCGATGCAGCGTGACGCCCGGCGTGTCGGACTCGAAGTGGATCCGCGCTTCCTTGCTGTAGACGACCGCGAAGGGCTTCGTCTTCTCTTCCTTCGGTGTCGCCGTTTCTGGTTCCTTGGGCGGAGTGGGCTCGGTGGGTGCCGCCGGCTCTTCCTTCGGCATTCCGGAAGCCGGGCCCGCGTACTTCACCTCCGACATCGAGAGCTTGCGCTGCTCTCCCGTCGCCGTGACGAGCACCACGTAGTCGTTCGGAACCAGCTCGCTGATGGTGCCGCGCAGCATGCCGCCGTTGTTGAGCAGCACGACGTCCGGGGCCGACACTGGCTGAGTAGGCTCAGGCGCTGCGGGCGTTTGACCAGCATCCGGCGCCGGACTCGCGGGGCCTTGAGCCAAGGCAGCGCCAGTCAGCAAGCCCAGGACAAACGTGGATCTCAGGACGAGCGCGGTTCGTGCCAAATTGTCCTCCCAGCGACGGATGCTACTTCGTGTCCGAGCCTCCGATCCATCTCTCGTGACGTTTTCTGCGACAGTCCCTGTCGCAGGGCGAAGCGGTGTGGGGAAACGGCCTACTCCGGGAGGGACGTGCGCTCGCGGGCTGATTCCGCGGCGGACCAACAAACTCTCTCCCAAGGACAGGATGGGAGCGGGGAAAGCGCGGGGAAATGCGGCTGGGGTTTACGTTCTGGGGAAAGCCCGGGACCATGGGGCATGGCACGGCGAACGCGACGGGCTTTCGGGTTGGGTGTGGCGCTGGCGCTCGCGGCGGGCGTGGCGGCGGGGCAGACGGTGACGGTGGATACGTCGGCGGGGAATCGCCAGCAGACCATCGACGGCTTTGGGACGTGCCTAGCAGGGACGGAAGGACAGTCGTCGTGGTTTCAGCAGCTCTACTTCGACGACATGCAAGCGTCGATGTTGCGCTTCGACATCGTGCCGCGCTTCGCGGCGCCGTATTCGGACCTGCACTACAACTCGCCCTGGTTCGGTCAGGCGTCGCCGATGGACCTGCCTGGACCGGACGGCAACAACGTGCGCACGTACACCAGCGCGGCGGACTACACCCAGAGCTTCGGTGGACAAAAGGCGCAGATCGCCGTGATGGGCCCCAATATCGACGACAACGTGAAGCTCTTCGATTTCGGCGACGAGGTGCCCAAGACGGCGGGAACGTTGGCGCAGATCGGGCAGCAGAAACAGGGCGCCGACTTCAAGCTGTTCGCGTCCATGTGGTCACCGGCGCCATGGCTCAAGGTGTCGTCTGGCAACACCATCAGCGGACAGAGCGATCCGCTGCCCAAGAACGGAACGCCGTGGCCGTTCATCTGGGGCGGGAACTTCTCTGGCGGCAAGCTCGATACATCCGGCACCCCGCGAGCAGAATTCGACGATGGGACGGGACCGACGAGCGCGCTGACGCAGTTCGCGCGGGCGCTGGCGGCCTACCTGCGGGGCTTCCAAGACACCTACGGCGTGAAGCTGTACGCCATCAGCATCCAGAACGAGCTGAACTTCGAGACCTTCTACAACAGCTGCACCTACCCGCTGGCGAGCGGATACATCGCCGCGTTGAAGGCGGCGCGCGCGGAGCTCGACAAGTACGACGACCTGAAAACGATTCGCATCATGGGGCCGGAAGATCTCCTGGGCGGCGACGGCTACGGCATGTGGCAGTACGGCGGCGGCAACAACGTCACCCACAAGAACCTGCAGTACCTGACGGAGATCGCAAAAGATCCGGACGCGGTGAAGGCCATCGACTTCTTTTGCATCCACGGCTACGCGGCGGATGGCGTGAGCTCCGCTGGCGCGACGCCCCAGCAGTGGCAGTGGTGGGCGGACGGCTGGCAGACGAGCCCGAGTGCTGGGCTCCCGGCAGCGGTGGACGGCTTTGCGTCCTACGGCAAGAAGAGCTGGATGACGGAGACCAGCGGTGAAGACACCGCGTGGCTGTCGCCGGCGAACGGATTCCCTGGCAAGGGCGCCTTCAGCATTGCGTTGAAGATCCATCAGGCGCTCACGGCGGGGCAAGAGAGCGCCTGGGCCTACTGGCAGATGACGGATGGCAGCGACGTTAGCGCATACACGCTGACGGACGCGACGCAGAAGGAGAGCTCGCCGAAATACGTGGCGGCGAAGCATTTCTTCCACTTCGTGCGGCCGGGGTCACAGCGCGTGCCGGTGACGGTGAGCGGATCGAGCACGCTGGTCGCGAGCGGTTTCGTGCACGACGGGCAGGGCACGTTGGTGCTGGAGCTGATCAACACGGACGCGAGCGACGCGACGGTGAGCGTGGAGGTGCCGAGCAACCCGCCGGACATCACGAGCTTCGACGTGCGCACCTCGAGCGACGGCAGCTTGTGGCAGACGTCCAGCGCCGACGTGAGCGGGGGTGCCGTGAGCGTGACGGTGCCGGGCTACGGCGTGGTGACGCTGGCCGGGCAAGGTACGGGGACCGGGACCGGGGGTGCCGGCGGCACGGGCGGGGCCGCGGGGGGACCGAGCGGTGGCGGCAGTGCCGGACAGAGCACGGGCGGCAGCAGCGGCGCGAGCGGCGGCGGTGGCGCCAAGGCCAGTGGCTCCGAAGACGATGGCGGCTGCGGCTGCCGCGCGGCGCCGCGCTCCGGGTCGTCCGGGGCGGCGTTGCTCTCGCTGTTGGGCCTGGCCCTGCTTCGGCGTCGGCGGCGCTGACTTTTTTCGAACCTTTCGCGCCCTCTGGTTCCGAAGCAGGGAAAGGAAGGTGAGCATGTGGTCGAGCTTCTTCGCGGCCGGTGGCTGGCCGATGATCCCCACGGCACTGTTCGGGTTCTTGTTGCTGGCGGCGAGCGTGCTCTACGCGCTGCGATCGGACCCACGTTGGGCGCGGGCCACCACCGCTCTGGGCGCCGTCACGTTGGCGATGGGCGTGGCGGGCTCGGTGATCGGCATCTGCATGTCGTTGCACTACCTCCCGCAGGTGGAGCCGCCGCGGCAGCTCGGCATCCTGGCACTCGGAGTAGAAGAGTCCCTGCACGGCACCTTGATGGCGCTCTTGTGCGTCACCGTCGCCGGGGTCATCGCCGCCGCGGGGCATCTCCGCGCGCGGGCGTGATGGTCTCCGATGAAGCTCTGTTCGAGCGCCTTGTAAAAGGTGACCTCGGCGCCTTCGATCGCCTGTACGAGCGCTTCGAGCGGCCCCTGTATGGATTCATCCGCGCCCAGCTGCAGGACGCGACCGAGGCCGAGGACGTGCTGCACGAGGCGTTCATGGCGGTGCTCCGGGCACGCGAGCAGCGGGACGAGCTGCGGAGCTTCCGCTCTTGGCTCTACGGCGTGGCGCACCACCTGTGCCTGAACCGCATC
Organism: Polyangiaceae bacterium; assembly: GCA_020633235.1. Taxonomy (NCBI): domain Bacteria; kingdom Pseudomonadati; phylum Myxococcota; order Polyangiales; family Polyangiaceae; species Polyangiaceae bacterium. The sequence goes on from JACKEA010000006.1 coordinate 617,836, forward strand.
CGCGCTCGGAAGCGCGGCGCGAAGGCGACAGACGCGCTGCGCGGGAGCGAGCCGGAGGCGGCCGCTCCGGCGGAGCTGGCACTGATCGTGGCGGAACGCGCCGAGGGACTTCGCCGCGCGGTGGAGCGCCTGCCGCGCCCGTTGTCGGAGGTGTACCACCTACGGGCGAGTGGGCTTTCGTACCAAGAGGTCGCCCGCGCGATCGGGGTGCCCCTCGGCACCGTCAAATCCAGGATGCACGAGCTGATTCAGCGATTGAAACAGGAGCTCGACTCATGAGCCACGTCGAAGCCGAGCTCATCGGCTATCACTTCAACGCTCTCTCTCCGGCTGCGCGCGAGCGCGTGGAGCACCATCTGCTGGCGTGTCCCCGGTGCTGCGCGGCCCTGATCGCGCTCAAGCGCGCGATCGAGGTCCCGGACGGCGCGCCCTCGCCAGCGGCGAGGACGCGCCTGCGCCGGGCCGTCGCCCAAGAGCTGAAGCCGCGGCGGCGTTGGGAAACGCCCCTGGCGGTGGCCGTCGCGGCGTGCAGCGTGCTGGCCCTCGGTGCGGCGACGCGGGCGCTGACCGCCGGCCCGGGCGCGCCGCCGTACGCGCTATCGCGCTGACTCCCGTGCGACGATCAGCGCCCGCATCAGCTCCAGGGTGAGCTGCTCGTCGTGCCGTGGCTCGACGTCGGACGGATCGATCTCGTCCTGACTTCGTCGCTTCGCCTGTACCGTTTCCGCAGAAGTGGATACCCGCTCGCGCCCAGCCTTGGATTCCATGAGCTGCCACGGAGCAAGGGACGTACCCGAGAGCGGCTCGCGAAATCATTCGAGATTCGAGCTCGGGCCTTGGGGAGTCTTGCCCCAGTGGGGCGAACGCGTCGAAGCCGCGTCCCCATCGGAGATGCGGCTTCATCGCGACGAACCGTGCGTCAGTTCTTGCCGTCGATGCGCTGCTTCACGGAGTCCGCGAAGCGCTCGACCTGCTTCTTGGCTTCTTCCTTCTCGTAGCCGTAGCGTTGCTGGAGCACGCCCACGAGCTCTTCGGTCTTGCCGTTGGCGCGCTGGATGTCGTCGTCCGTGAGCTTGGCCCACTGACCCTTGATCTGGCCCTTCAGCTCGTTCCAACGACCTTCGATGATGTCTCGATTCATGGTTTTTGCTCCTTCTGGCGGCGTGGTTGCCGTTCGGAGCAGACGCAGTGCGGGAAGCGTGCCAGCCCTGAATTCCGAGAAAATCGCCGTGGATCGTGTCAGCTTTCCCCAGCATCGGGACAGATGTGACGCCTCGCGCCATGTGCTCTGCGTACCGCTTGCACGGTCGCGTCGAAGGCCGACCAATCGTCCCGCTCGGCGATGTCGTCCCAGATCCGCTCGATCTCGTCGATCTCCAGTCGGACGGGGCGCGCACGTTCGAAGTAGGCGTGAGCCAAGCGCTCGGGTGACAGCGGTGTGCGAGCTTCCAGCCCTCGGGCTACGGGCTCGAAAGCTCGCCGGCGGTAGTACTCGGCGTCGGGGCTCTTCATGGCCCGCGGCGCGCTGGCGCAGAACCAGTCGAAGAAGAACTGGTCGTAGCTCATTCGGCTTTCGGCGAGGAAGTCCCACACCGCTTCGGCGAAGGCGGCATCCGCGTCGGGCTCGAGGGCACTGACTCCGAGCCGGTCCAGCAAGCCCTCCACCCGGGCTCGGCGAAAGGCGTCCATGAACCCGACGATGGCGGAACGTCGCTCTTCCTCGGAAGCCAGCGGCGCCAGCGAGCTGGCGAGGCGCATGAGGTTCGCGAGCACGGCGCGGGGCTGGCGGGCGAAGGCGTAGAGCCCGGTGTGGTCGAAATACGCGGCGGTGAAGTCGGGATCGTAGTGGGGCAGGAAGCGATAGGGGCCGTAGTCGAAGCTTTCGCCGGTGACGACCATGTTGTCGCTGTTGAGCACGCCGTGCACGAACCCTGCGACCATCCAGCTGGCGCACAGCTCGGCGCTACGTTTGGTGACGGCCCGGAGCAACGAAACCGCGTCGTCGGCTTCCGGGATCAGCCAGCGGCAGCAGTAGTCGACCAGGCGCGCCAGGCGCTCGGCGTCGCCCAGGTAGAACAAGCGCTGGAAGGTGCCAAAACGAACGTGCGAGTGGCTCAGCCGCACCAGCACGCTGGAGCGGGTGGGGGAGGGCTCGTCGCCGCGATACAGCTGCTCACCGGTTTCGAACAAGCTCAGGCTCTTGGAGGTGCTCACTCCGAGGGCCTCGAGCATCTCCGTGGCGAGCACCTCTCGCACGCCGCCCTTGAGCGTGAGTCGACCGTCACCTCCGCGGGAGTAGGGCGTGGTGCCGCTGCCCTTGGTGCCGAGATCGAGCCAGCGCCCCTGGTCGTCTTGAACCTGCCCGAACAAGAAGCCGCGGCCGTCTCCCAGTGCCGGGTTGTACACGTCGAACTGATGACCGTGGTAGCGGAGCGCCAGCGGCTGTTCGAGGTTCTGCGGCAAGGGCTCGAAGCGCGCAAAGTGCTTCTCGAAGTCGATGCCTTCGAGCCCAACGCGAGCGGCCCAGCGCCGGTTCTCGAAGCGCGAGACGTGCTTCGGAAAGGGCGCGGGGGTGACGACGTCCCAGAAGCCGTCGTCCAGATCGCGAACCGGGATGCTCACGCGGCCATTCTGCGTGCCGTCGCTCGCCCCTGCACGGCGACGGCCACCGCCAGGCCGGGCAGGGTCAGCCGCAGCTCTTCTCGGTCGACCCAGCCGTTCACCTCGAGCTCGGCCAGCGCCCGCAGCAGGCGCTCCGGCGAAAGCCCCGTGAGGGCCGACAGGCGCGGTCGGGTCACCGCCCGGTCCGCCTGAAGCAGCTCGAAAATTGCGGCCAATACCAGGGAATGAGTTATCTGGAGGTCCATGCGCTGGTCATAGATCCAGCACTGAAAACCTGTCCAGTTTTCGGTTGCACTTCGATAAGCGTCATTGCGCCGTGAGCACCCGCTCGCCGAGCACGCTCTGGTTGCCGTCGCCATCCTTCGCGACGACCCGGAGCAGGTGCGGGCAGCCGCCGAGGTTGCCCACGGCAACGTCGCCGGAATAACCGACGGCAGGGCAGCCCGTGTACATCGGGTACACGGCGCACACGTCCGGCCGTTGCACGTTCACGGGCAGCGTCTTCACCACGGTGCCGTCGAGCTCTACGCTCACGGTGTCGATCTTCTGGGTGTCCAGCACCCAACCGGCCACTTTCAAGCTCTGCCCCGTGGCGGTGTCCTTCGCCGGGGCGTCCACCACGCCGAAGGGAGGACGTTTGCCGAGCGCCGTTTCGAGCTCGCTCTTCACGGTGCCGTAGTTGCCGAGCGCGAGGTACGACAAACCCCGCACGGCTTTGCCGGCGCTGAGACCGAACTGCATCTGCGCTCGCACGTTGTGGAAGTACGGCGCGCTGGGAGGCCCGCCGCGCCAACCCTGGAACTTGTTGACCCCCTGATCCATTGCGATGGCAACGCCGTAGGTCTTGCCCGAGTCTTGCCAGGTGACCCACGGCCCGGGGGACGTGAAGTTGTCGTAGAAGAAGCCGTCGTTGCCGGGCGTGCTCAGGCTCACGGTCTGGCCGGCGGAGTTCAACAGCAGCGGCAAGTCCGGGCCGCCCTTGCCATTCGAGACGTACAGCGTGGGGAACTCCTGGCCGGTGACCGGATGGTTGATGGTCTCCTGGCTCGAGACCTCGGTGTCGACCTCCACCACGTGCTCCGACACGAAGCGGAAGCGCATGCGGTACTGCACGTTCACCGGCACGCCGTTCGCTCCGCAGGAGCTCTGGGTGCAGTCCTTCTTGTCCCAGTCCGGGTTCCACTGCAGCGGCTGCACCACCACCTCCAGGGCGTCGCCCGATTGGCCGTGGGACAGGACCTTTGCCCCGTGATTGCACTCGTCTCCGCCCTGCACCGGATTCCAGCCCAAGAAGGTGATGGAGTTGCCGCAGCTCGCGCTGGACGAGGCACAGGAGGCATTCCACGCGCACGGCTGGCGGGCGCGCGTCGGATCGTAGATCGCGATCTGCAGCTCACGCCCCGTGTCGTTCGCGTCGATCACGTTGGAGCCGGCGTTGGCGCTGAGGCCGAAGAACACCACGGTGCCGCCCCAATCCAAGCGAGATCCGATGCGGGTGAGGTTCGTGGGACTCTTCAGGAACACGTCCGTGTGGCCACCGCTGGTCTTGGTCTCGATGCCGCCGAAGCCAGGGCTGGGCAGACGCAAGGTCCAAGGATCCACGTCGGCCTTGGCGGTCACCGGCGCGCAGCCGTCCGGCACGCTTCCGCCACCACCACCCGATCCCGAACTGCCCGCGCTCCCGGCAGTGCCTCCCGTTCCAGCGCTGCCCGCGGTCCCGGCGCTGCCCGCGGTCCCGGCGCTGCCCGCGGTCCCGGCGCTGCCCGCGGTCCCGGCGCTGCCCGCGGTCCCGGCGGTCCCGCCGCTGCTGGCGTCCACGCCTGAATCCGCCGTCACTCCGCCACTCCTGGGGCTGCCTCCGGAAGAGGTGGAAGAGCACGCCGCCAGCACCAACGCCCACACGAATCCGTAGCGCATGGCTGGGGATTGTCGGCCATCCCGCGCCGCCGCGCTACCCTGGCGACGTGAAGCTTGCGCCCGTGATCGTGCTCGCCGCGCTGACCGCTTGCCACCGAAGCGGCGACGACAAGAAGCCTGCGCCGACCCCTTCGGTGACCACCGTCCCGCAAGCTCCTCCCCTCGTCGTGGCGTCAGACCCGAGCCTCGAGCGCAAGCCCAAGATTGCGGTGTACGAACGAGACCCATGGGCAATGGTGATCGGCTCGGAGGTTCCGGCGGTGGTCGTCTACGACGACGGCACGGTGATTCGGAAGCAGAGGGAGGGCCGCGTGGAAGCGCCGAAGGCATGGATCGATCGGGTCTCGTCCGAGCTCTTGCCGGTAGCGGAGCGGCAGAGCATCTACGGAGCCACCGACCAACCCACGACGACCATCGTGGTGGACACGGGCAAGGGCTGGATCCTCCGGAGCGTGTACGGCATGGCACCGGGATGTCGGGCGAAGGGGCGCGACAAGGCCGCCGCCGGCTTTCAGTCCGCCTGTGAAGCGCTGCGAGATCTGAAGCTCTCGGGTGAGCACGCCTATCACCCGGAAACTCTGGAGGTGATGCTCTGGGGCTACGAGCATGCGCCGGGCGATCCCAAGCCCTGGCCCGCGTCCCTGCCCGAGCCGCCCAAGGTGGCACCTCCAGAATCTGGGACCGTGAAGCACCGCATCCCGGGGCGCTACCAGAGCGAGCTCGACGCCTTCTTGGGATCCTTGGCGTCGCGTCAGCCCGTGGGCTTCAATGGCCACAAGTGGTCCGTCGCTTATCGGGTCGCGGTACCCGGCGACGTGTATCTGTACAAGGTGCAGCAGGAGCTGGGGCGTGCGCGGTCGAAACGTTGAGTGTGCCACTGGCACAGCCCCGATCCTCGAGTCGGCCGCGCCGGACCAACACCCAAGAAATAGCGGGAAAACCGGGGTGGCACGGCGGCTGCACAGCGGCCCTCTCATGCGTTGGCTGATCTTGGGCGCGGCGGGCCTCGTGCTCGTCGGTTGTGGCGGCTCCACCAAAATCGACTTCCAGACGGGCGGCAGTGCGGGCGCGGGCAATGTCGGCGGCACGGGCAATACCGGCAACGTCGGCGGCACGGGCAATACCGGTAACGTCGGCGGCGGCGGCACGGGCGGCACCGGCAACGTCGGTGGTGGAGGCATGGCGGGGACCGGCAATGTCGGCGGCGGAGGCACCGGCGGCGCGACGTTCTGTTGCGCAACGGACTCCGACTGCCCGCAGGCGGATCAGCCCGGCTTCGAGCTCGAGTGCATCAACGGCAGCTGCAAGCAGGTGCCGGCGCCAGGGTCGTGCTGGGCCGACAAGGACTGCGGCGGCGCGGCCTGCATCGGCGGCAGCGTGTGCCCCTGCGAGATGGACTGCTACCAGGGCGACACCCTGGGCAAGTGCGACGGCGCGCCGCAGTGCTGCTCCAAGGACACGGACTGCACCACGAAGCCGAACGTCCCGCTCACCTGCGTCGCGGGCAACTGCGAGCAGGTGCCTCCGTCCGGTCAGTGCTGGACGGATGCGGACTGCAACGGGGGAACCTGTGGGGGCGCGTGCATTTGTCCCTGCGGCGCCGTGTGCGCCTGCGGCGGGCAGATGGGTTGGTGCACCAGCGTGATCCCCGCCTGCTGCACCAGCAGCGCGGCCTGCGGCCCGGGCGCCGTGTGTGCAAACTCGGTGTGCAAGAAGTCCGAGCCCCCCTATTGCTGGGCGGACGAGGAATGTCCTGCGGGACAGAAGTGCGTGGGGGCCAACGTGTGTCCCTGCAACGCCTTGTGTGCCATTGCAGACAACCCCGGCAAGTGTCAGTGACAGGCCGGGAAGGCGCCGAAGCGCGCGGTCCTCGCGCTGGACTGTGAGTCATACAGCGCGGGGATCCCGCTGGGGAACGAGCGTAGCAAGGACATGAAAGCCTGCGCTTCCTTGATCTCGCGGTTCTCGGCGTCCTTCACTATTGCGTCGGCGCAGGTGGTGGGCTTGCCATCGGCGCCCAGCGGTGTGGCGCCCACGGCGTCGGCGAACTGGCAGATGTAGCTCGACGTCACGATGCTGATGGGCTCCTTGGGAGACACCGAAGGATCCGTACGATCCCAGATCAGGAGATCGTAGTCTTCCGTTCCGTTCGAGTGATCCGAGTCGATCCAGATCTTTTCGACGATGCCCTTGGAGGCGTCGAGAAGATCCGTCACCTGCTCCACCTTCGGGCGCGAGCAGTCGTACTCGACCATCACCCCGGCGGGGGCGAGGTCGAAGTCGCTGTTTTCGGGACCCCACGCGGCGGAGAACTCGAAGATGCCGCGCACGTAGAAGATCGAAAGCCGCGCCACCACCAGCGGGTAGCCCACGGTTCCGTCCAGCGGGCTCGCGCCCAGCGGCACCACGTCGAAGGCATCCGCAGCGCTGATCACGCCGGTCTTCCCTGCGCGCAGACGGCTGCGGATCACGCCGGCGGACTGCAGCCCCATCTGCACGGGCTCCACCGCGTCCATCGCCCTGAGCTGCGCGTCGGCGCTCAGGAACAGCACGGCGTGGGTGTCCCACACGTCGAAGCTGGTGCTGCCCAGCGGGCGGAAGTACAGGTCGCCGGGCTTGGCTGGGTCGTCCATCACGTCTGCGCCCTCCACGCGGGAGAGCAAGCCCTCGAGGTACGACTTGCCGTCCAACGTGCCCGCCTTCTCCAGCGACGCGAGCAGGGCGTCCACGTCCACTAGATCCGTGGACGGAACGAGGTGATCGTCGACTCCCACCATGGCGTGGCCGTCGGGCTGGTACACGGCGCCGCCGCTTCCGAGCTTCCATTCCGCGCGCCCCACGGTTCCGCCGCGCGCCCCCCCGTTCAAGATCGCGACCTCGCGATCGGGGCCCTGCACCATGATCGCCTCGGCCTCGCTGTTGTGCGTGTGGCCGCTGACGATGGCGTCGATGCCCGCGACGTGCTCGGCGATCAGCGTGTCTTCGCCGTTGTCCGGTGCTGCCGGGTTCTGCACGCCGGCGTGGGACAGCGCGACGACCAGATCCACCTTCGGCCGCAGCTCGTCCACCAGCGGCTGCAGCTCCGCGTACAGCTTGGGCAGCACGACGTCCGGGTCGTTCGATTGGTCCGCCTCCACGCCGAGCTCGGAGAACGCGACGGGGGCCTTGTTGGGCGCCACGTCGGAGGCGTTCACGCCGACGAAGCCGACGAAGCCGACGCGCACGCCTTCCGGCGTGGTCACGATGCGCGTGCGGTGCAGCATGGCGCCGTCCGTCGCATCTTCGCTGAAGTGCGCCGCGAGGGCGTCGTCCGCCGCGTCCGTGTCGGAGAAGTGGATGTTGCTCGCGACGATGGGCGGCGCGCCGCCCCCGGCCTTCGCTGCCGACAGCGACTCCGCCAGCGCGTCCGGACCGTAGTCGAACTCGTGGTTGCCCAACGTCGTCACGTCGTAGCCGAGCTTCACCATGGTGCCGTAGTCGATGCCGTCGGAGCGGAAGCCGACCACCGCGAGGGTGCCCATGGTGTTGTCCCCCGCGCTGACCGTGAGCACGCTCTTGCCCGCGGCCTGGGCCGCGCTCCGCTCGCTCTCGAACAGGGCCGCGCGCCGCGCGACGCCGCCGACCAGCTCGCCGCTCCCTTCCGTGGTCGCCAACGGATAGTCGTCCAGCTCCGGCGAGATCGCGAACAGCTGAGAGTGCTCGTCCGAGGTGTACAGCAGCACCAGGGACTTGGACTTCCCTTGGGTCACCTCCGGGTCGCTCGAGCACGCGAGTAGACCCAGAGCCAACACCACACCCGAAAACCGCGCCAAGGTCATGCTTCCGGCGCTGCAAGCCACGTGCCGTTCCAGATGCCGCGTTTCCCACGCCGCTTCGCGCAATGGCTGCGTTTGTTTGTTGGCTCGGCGCGGTTCCGTCCCGACGCGGATGGCGTTTTGACGGGGCTCGCGCCGCCCCGACAAAAGCAAACGCTCAGTGCTTCTTCGGCAGCTTCAGGCGGCCGCCGGTGGACTTGGTCGTCGGCTGCGGCGTGGGCGGCGGCGGCAGCGTGGGTTGCGACGTGGGCTGCGGCAGGGACGGCGTGGTGCTGGTCGGCTGCGGCGCGGTCGTGGTCGTCGGCTGCGGCGCGACGGTGGGCTGCGGCGTGGCGGTGACCGTCGGCTTGGGCTTGGAGGTGTACACCGTGGTCGCCTTGGGTGCGGGCGTCACGGCGACGGGCTGCTCCACGGTCTCGGGGGGCGGCGTGTCCACCGTCTGCTCGACCGTCGCTTCCGGCTTCACCTCGGTGGTGGCCCCTGCCGGCAGATCCAACGACTGCGGCGGAGCTTCGTCGCTGCTGTCGCGCGATTGCACGATGAGCACCACGGCGATGATGCCGCCGAGCAGCGCGAGCAGTCCCACCAAGGACCCAATGAGCAGCCCCGATCCGCCGCGCTTGCGCATTGCCGGCGGGGGCGGCGGGGGCAGCGCGATCCCCGGAGCCATGCCCGGCGCCATCATCGGCTGCGGCTGCGGCGCCATCGGCGGCATCGGGCGCTGCGGCGGCGGGAACGCCACGTCCATCAGCGGCGGCTCGCCGGGCATCGTCTTGCCCCCTTTGAGCCAGGGCGCGTCCGCGAGCTCGGCCTGCGCGCCGCCGTCGTCCGTGAGCGTCTTGGAAACGCTCGGCTTGGGGGCGGCCGTCATCTCCGCGGTGGGCTTGCCACCTTGGGGCAGCGCTTCCGTCTTGGGTTTGGGGGCGCCGTCGCTCATGGCTACCGCTCCTGTATAGCAGCTGTGCGCGGGGGCGTCAGGACGCGGCCTCGCGGTACACGTCCAGGGTGGCCCGCGCGCAGGCCGCCCAGGAAAACTCGCGAGCCCGCTCGAGGCCGGCCGCGCGGAGCTTTTCGCGGAGCTCGGCGTCCGTGGAAAGGCGGCGCATGGCTTCGACCATCTCGCCGTGATCGGTGGCGGAGGCGTGCAGCGCCGCCGTGCCCGTCACCTCCAGCAGGGCCGGGGCGCGGGAGGTGAGCACCGGCGTGCCGATGGCCATCGCTTCCAGCACGGGCATGCCGAAGCCTTCGGCGTGGGATACGAACAACAGGGCGTTCGCGTGGCGGTACAGCGTGAGCAAGAGCTCGTCCGAGATGAACGAGACTTGAATCACCTTGGCCTTCACCTCGGGGCGCTGAAACAGCTCCAGCATCTCCCGGTCGGAGCGTGAGAAGCGGCGCACGAGCACCAGCTTTTCTCGAGGGCGGTCTTTCGTCGCCTCCACGAAGGCGCGGATCATCCGCACGTGGTTCTTGTAGGGCGAGCCCTGGCCCACCACCAGGCTGTAGCTCACGTCGCGCGGCACCAGCGTGTCCAGATCCTCACGCGGTCCCGCGCGCTCCGGGGAGTAGCGGTCCAGATCCACCCCATGGTGCACGACCCGCACCTTGTCCCGCTCGCTCGGATACTCTTGGGCGATGGCGTCGGCGGTGGCGCGAGAGATGGCGATCACGCGGCGCGCTCCGCGGATGGCGCGGCCGAAGTGCCAGCGATACCAGGCCGCGTTCACCAGGCGCTCGCCGCGTGCGCTGGCGCACAGCTCGGGAGTCTGCACCCACATCAAGTCGTGGATGGTGACGACCCATGGGCAGTCGAGACCGAGGGGAACCAGATCCGCCGGTGAATGAAACAGATCCGCCTCTTGGAAGGTGCGGGCGCGGGCGCGGCCGAGCCCCAGCGTCCAGGCGCTCTTGGTGTCTCCCGGATATTCCACCACGCCGAAGCGCGGGCCCACGGAGGGCGACACGCGACCCTTTCGGCGAATGGCGGTGATCTCCACGTCCCCGCGCTGGGTCTGGAATTCCTGGAGCAAATGCGCGGTGTAGTTGCCGATCCCGCTCCTCGGGCTGTCGGCGCTCCGCGCGTCGATCACGACGTTCATTTCGGCGCGGGAGGGGTCTAGAGGTCGTCCCGGCGTCGCAGCGTGACCAGCGAGGTGACCGGAATGCGCTCTTTCTTGCCGTTCAGCGGCCGCTTCACCCCGGTGGGGCGGTGACGGGCCACGTAGCTGCAGTACTCGATGCCCGTGCGCACGGCATCGATGGTCGACAGCGAACGGAAGCTCGGCCAGAAGTTGTTGCAGGTACCGCAGGGATCGATGTCCCGCCGCTTGCCGGTGCGGTGCATGTCGCGATAGCGCTTCGCCATCGGGTGGTTGAACAGCTCGAGCACGCTCGACTCCCGCGCGTCCCCCCAGCCGTAGTCGCCGTCCTGATCCATGCAGCACAGGGTGACACGGCCGCTGGCCAAGATGTCCAGGCGCTCCACGTGCTCACAGCCGTAGCTGGGCACCGGATAGTAGTTGCTGTTCACGTCACCCTTGTAGTTGAACAGGCCCACGATGAACGGGCGCGCGCCGTGCGCCCGGCAGTACTCCACGAACTTCGTCTGCTCCTCCACGGAGGTGTCTTCCAGACGGGTCATGCGGAACGTGATGCGCCGCGCGACCTTCTTTCGACGGGAGCGGTCCGTCAGGTACTCGAGGTTATCGAGCGTGCGCTGGAGGGACAGTCCCATCACCTGCTCGTAGCGGTCCGGGTCCAAGGTGTTGAGGCTGATGTACAGATGATCGAGCCCCACCTCTGCCAGCGCGTCGATGCGCTTGGGCGTCATCGCGTGGCCATTGGAATAGAGTCGCAGCTTGGTTTTTGGAAGGCGGCGATGGATCGTCTCCAAACGCGGCAAAATCTTGGGATCCGAGAAGGGGTCCCCCTGGATGAACGGCTCGATGGCTTCCAGCGGGAACTGTCGACAGTCCTCCACGAGCTTCTCGAACAAGTCGTCGTCCATCGGACCCTTGTCGCGCGCCAACGCGTTGTTCGGGCAGAACACGCACTTCGCGTTGCAGTGATTGGTCGTCTCGATGGCGACCAGCCGCGGGTACTCGGTCATGGGCCAAGACCTACCACGGCGGCCGTCGGCTGCACGAAATTGGGGCGCGGGGCAGCGGAAGTGCCGGTTGTCAGGAGGGATTCCGTGGCAGCTCCAGCGCGCCGATCACGGCAACCTGGATCTCGAGGCGGCGCTCCGGGCTGATGGGCGCACCGGACAGCTCCACGATGTGAAAGCGATCCCGCACCTTGCCCTCGAAGGTCTTCACCTCGGATTCGTCGATGGTCACCTTCTGCTCGAACAGCGCCTGAGACAGCGCCAAGAGCAGACCGGAGCGGTCGCTGGTCTCCACTTCCAAGGTGGAGAGCTGGCCGTCGGCGTCCTCCAGAAAGCGCACCACGGTTTCGCCGCCGGCCGGGGGAACCGTGCCGCGTTCCCGGGCTTGCTTCAGATCCAGCTTGCCTTCCAGCAGGTCCAACAGCAGCTGCTCGAAGCTCGCGGCCTCCTCCGATCGAATGCTCTCGCCGCGACGCTCGGGCTCCGCGCGACGGATCCAGAACAGATCCACGGCTTCGGCGATGCCCACCGGCGTCTTGCGGGTGTGCGCCTCGGCGTCCATCACGTCGAAATCGGACAGCACCAGGGCTGCGCTGATGGTCGCCAGTAGGCCCGGGCGATCTTCCGCCACCACGCACAGAACCGCTTGCGCGCCCTGGCTGGCGTCGAGCAACCCCACTTTGGCTGCGGTTCCGGCGCGATCCCGCGCGATGCGCGCGTGGCGTTTGGCCGCGGTTTCGTCGTACAGCGCGCGATAGCTCGCGGGCATCGACGCGTAGAACTCGCGGACGTATTCGAGGGTGGCCTCGGTCACGGCTTCCACGGGTCGTGTCTTAGCGCGAACAACGTTGCCGTTGGGTTTCCGGCGATCATTTCTTCTGATCGTTGGGCGGTGGAAACCCGGGGATCTGCGGGAACGTCGGCAACGGGGGCAATCCCGAAGGAAGCGGCGGTAAGCCGCTCGGCAGCGGGAAGGTGGGAAAGGGCGCGGTGGTGCCCGCGTCCGCCTTGCCGGCGTCCGTGCCCGCGTCCTTCTTGGGCACTGGGGTGCCGCCGCCGGTGCTGGTCTTGGTGGGGACGGGCGTTGGCGTGGGAGAGGGCGTGGGCGACGGAGGTACGTCGGTGGTCGCGTTGGGATCCGGACCCTGCGCCGTGATGGTGGTGGTGGGCGTGGGCTCGCCCAGCGGATTGGTGGGCGTGGGGTCGTCGGTCTTGTTGTTCCGGAGCACCACGACCAGCGCGATGGCGCCGCCGGTCACCAGCACGCCCAAGAGCAGCGCGATGATCGCGCCGCCTCCGCCGCGCTTTCTCGTGGGCATGGGCGGCGGAGCAGCGCCGTAGCCCGCCGACACGTAGTGGGCCTGCTGCGGGGGAGCGGGCCTTTGCATTTGTTGTTGGTGCGGCGCGGGCACGGCCTGGGCGCGGGCGCCCTGGGCGGCGAGCTCGGCGATCAGCTCCTTGCTCGCCTCTTGCGTGCCGCCCTTGGGCGGCTCGTCTCCGCCCACGGCGGTGGCGGGGGGCGGCGCGGGCTGCACCGGGACCGGCGCCATCGGTGCGGGGGGCGCGGGCGCCGTGGCGTCGTCGTCCGGCGGGAGCGTGGGGGCCACGCCGCCGCGGGTGGGCGCTTCGTCACTCGGCGCCTTGGGCTCGAGGGGAGGAAGATCCGCCGTCTTGTCCTGGCGCTTGGGCGGCGGCTCGCTGGGGCTCGGGATCACCGCGGCGGGCGCGGGCGTCGCGGCGAGGCGGCCGGCGTGGGACAGCTCCCCCGACAGCGGCGCCAGGGCCAGTCGCATGCTGAGGGCGCTGTCGAAGCGACGGCTGCTCTCGGGGTCGATGGCTTGATGCACGACCTTGGCGAGCTCCTCCCCCAGGCTCGCGTCGTGCTCGGTGATGCGCTTCACCTTGCCCGCCGCCACCTGGGACACGATCGCCGCGGCGTCGTCCCCGTAGGCCGGCCGCTCGCCGGTGAGCATCTCGTACAGCATCACGCCCAGGGAGTAGAGGTCCGCGCGGTGATCCACGCGATCCGCCGAGTACAGCTGCTCCGGCGCCATGTACTCCGGCGTCCCCATGATGGCGCCGGGGCGGGTCAGGCCCTTCTGGTACTCGTTCGCTTCCCGCAGCTTGGCGATGCCGAAGTCCAACAGCTTGAGCAACGGACCGCCGGTGCTGGGCGTGATGAACACGTTGTCCGGCTTGAGATCGCGATGCACCACGCCCAGGGCGTGGGCGGCTTCGAGGCCGCTCAGGATCTGCAGCGCGAAATCGATGGCCTGATCCTTCGGCAGCTTCACGCGGCGATCCAACAGCTGCTGCAGGGATTCCCCGGTGAGCAGCTCCATGACCAGGAACGGAGAGCCGTCCGGCGTCTGGTCCACGTCTGTCACGCGGGTGACGTGAGGGCTCTGGATGCGCGCGGACACGCGAGCCTCTTGCAGGAAGCGCGACGCCAGACCCGGCCGCTTGCTGAGCTCGCTGTGCAGGAACTTGAGCGCGACGTTGGTGCCCAGCAGCTCGTGGCGCGCTTCGAACACGGCACCCATACCGCCGTCGCCAATCAAGCGGACGATGCGGTACTTGCCGCCAACGACGTCACCCGGTGATGGTCTCATGTGCGGTCAGTCGTCTTTTTCCGCGGCCCGTGCGGCGCGCTGGAGCTCCGTGAGGAACGCCAGCGTACCCGGCTCGGCGCGGTCCACGTACAAGATGCCGTCGAGATGATCCGTTTCGTGCTGCACGACCGCGGCAGGGACGCCTTCCCAGATGAAGTCGAGGGGGGAGCCATTTCGATCCAGAGCGGTAACGTGCACTTTGCGGGGGCGGGTGACCCGACCACGGATGCCGGCGACGGACAAGCAACCCTCCATCAGCGTGATGGTTTCTTCCGGAGCCGAGAGCGCGCGAATGACTGGATTAACCAGTATCAGCAAGGGCACCTCGGGAAAGTCCGGATAGCGAGGATTGTCGCCCACTTCGATGACGCAGATGCGCACCGACTCGTGCACTTGCGGCGCCGCAATGCCCGCTCCGTCGGCGTCGCGCATCGTCTCGATCATGTCGTCGATGAGCGCTTGCACGCGTGGCGACGGAATCTCCACTGGTGGGACCTCTTCCGCGCGACGGCGCAGCACCGGGTGTCCCATCTGGGCAATCTTGCGAATCGCCATGAGCCCATGTTAGCAGGCCGCCAGGCTAAGAGAAGGGGGCGTTGGCCCCGAAAGTTGAGCACATGGCACGGTCCACGATCCTCGGTGTTGGCAGCTTCGTTCCCGACAAGGTCGTCACCAACGACGACCTCGCCCAGATGATGAACACCAGCGACGAGTGGATTCAGCAACGCACCGGTATCAAGGAGCGTCACTTCATCGCCGAGTCCGGCACCGGCGCGAGTGACCTCGCCGTACCGGCCACCGAGCGTGCGCTCGAGCACGCCGGCGTGAAGAAAGAAGAGATCGACGCGATCATCTTCGCCACGCTCTCCCCCGACTACACCTTCCCCGGTTCGGGATGCCTCCTCGGTCACAAGTTGGGCTTGCCCGGCGTGCCCGCCCTGGACATCCGCAATCAGTGCTCCGGCTTCTTGTACGGCCTGTCCATCGCGGACGCCTGGGTGCGCGCCGGCATGTACGAGAAGGTGCTGCTCGTGGGCAGCGAGGTGCACTCCACCGGGCTCGACTTCACGGACCGCGGTCGCGACATCGCCGTGCTCTTCGGCGACGGTGCCGGCGCTGCCGTCATCGGCAAGAGCAAGGACGACGATCACGGCCTGCTCTCGGTATGCCTCCACGCGGACGGCGTGGGCGCCGAAGATCTATGGATCGAGGCGCCGGGCTCCAAGTACATGCCGCGCATGACGCAAGAGATGCTCGACGAAGGCCGCTGGTTCCCCAAGATGAAGGGCAAGCAGGTGTTCCGTTGGGCAACGGACAAGATGCCCGCCGTCGCCCTCGAGGCGCTGGAGAAGGCCGGGCTCGGCATCAAGGACGTGGATCTCTTCGTCCCGCACCAGGCCAACATGCGGATCAATCAGTTGGTGGGCTGGCGGCTGGAGCTGGACGAGGAAAAGGTCGTCCACAACATCGAGAAGTACGGCAACACCACCGCCGCCACCATCCCGATGGCCCTTGACGTCGCCTTCAAAGATGGGCGCATCAAGGAAGACACTCTGGTGCTGTACGCCGCCTTCGGAGCCGGGTTCACCTGGGCCGGCGGCGTGATGCGTTTCTGAGAATCGCTTCCGTCTCTTGTCGGTGCGGCGCGGAACCTCGCAGCACGCCACCGTCGCGCTGAGCCGTTTCCGCGGCGGACCAACAAGCTTGCTCTCAGGGGCACCCGGGGTTCGGGGACTGGAGCTTGCCGTCTACGGTGTTGCCGGAGATGTCGTTCGGATTCGGCGTGTTGCCCGCGTTGCACCAGTCGCCGGACGCGGACACGCCAATGTTCGTCATCACGTTGTCCTTGAAGGCATGCCCACCGGCGTTGGCGGAGTGGATGTACAAGATGCGACCACCGGTGATGTTCTGGAACTGGTTGTTCCGAACGGTTGCGCTCGTCACGTTGCTGCTTCCGTTTGCGCCGAAGTCGACCAGGCTGCGGCAAGTGGAGGCGATGGTGAAGTTCTTGAACACGTTGTCCTCGATGAGGGCGCCCTTGTGTCCGACTATGACGCCGCTCCCGCACGTGGCGGCGTTCCGGCGGCAGTCTTCCAGAGTGTTCTTTCTCACGATCGTGTCGACCGAACCGGCGACCGCAGTGAGCATGACGCAGGCGCCTTCGTTGTGCGCGATGTAGCAGCCCTCCACCCGGCTGTTCACGATCCCCGGTGACGCGGATACCGGATTGGGCTCGAAGTCGATTCCAGCCTGGGGCATGGTGCCCTTGGCGTCGATGAGCTGGCACGACGCCTGGGAGCCGTTGCCATCGCCCAGTACCTCGCACGTGTCGCAGTTGATGATCGAGATGTTGTTGCGATAGGCGTGGCTGATGACGGGGTCCTTCACGGTGATTCGCAGCGGATACGTCTTCGGATCCGCCTGATCCGACGCACCCACATAGAGACCGTCCGTCACGGCTTCGCTCGATTGGATACCGTCGAGCAAGACGTCTTGGCTCCCGCGAACGTAGATGTTGTGCGCTACCGTCTCTGCTGGCGTGCGGTTGCCGCGGTTCCCGTCGAACTTCAGGCCCTGAATCGTGATGTAGCGTCCCCCTTCGAGGCGCAGCAGCCAGTTGCCGGAGACGACGGGATAGCCATCCGGCGCCTTGATGGTCGCTCCGTTCCCGCGCAGGACGTAGGGCGCACCCGGAGTGCCGACGGGATCCTTCCAGTTGAGCGCGACGGCGATGCAGGTCGCTCCTTGCGGGAATTCCAGCGTCTGATTCTTCCAGTTCGCGAAGTCCGCCAGCGCGGCATTGATGCAACTGCTCGCGTTCGTGCTGCCGTCGCACTTGCAATCATATGGGGCGGCAGTGATCGACGAGCCGGGCAGCGGAGGCGCGCCGCCGCTGCCGCCCGCACCGCTGGCGCCTGCGTTGCCGCTCGCGCCAGCGGTTCCGCCAGTGCTCGCACCACTGGCGCCGCCGGATGCGGAACCTGCCGTTCCCCCAGTTGCAGCAGTGCCGGCGTTCCCTCCGGCGCCGCCGCTCGCTGCGCCCCCGGTCCCCGCCGAACCGCCGCTTCCGGAGACCGGATCATCGTCCGAGCTGCCACACGCGCTCAGACCGGAGAAAGCCACGACGCAAAGTACACGGAGCTTCTGGCGGTTCATGGTCGGTCGCGTAGCAAGGTGGGTGCCAAGATGTTTGTCCGGCATTCTGCCTCGCCGAGAAGGGCGCGGGAAGTGACGCTTCCCAGACGAGAAGGCGCATTTCCCGCTGCCGCCAGAGCCGCCCCGCCCTTCGCAGGTGGCTGTCGTGCATGCTATGCACGATGGTACGTGTCCCGGTCTCGGCTCTTCGCATTGGCCGCACTGCTGAGCCTCACGGCGTGCTCGCGCCTCCTGGACTTTTCGGAGGTCACCGGCGGAAAAGCGGATGCTGGGGGAACGAACGCATGCGGTAGCGGCGAGACCCAGTGTAGCGACGAATGCGTCGATCTGACCTCGAACGCGAACCACTGCGGAGCCTGTGACACCGACTGCGGCGGTGGCGCGTGCACGGCATCGAAGTGCCAGCCCTTCTTGCTGGCCCCTCTCGACGGTTGCCATAGCGTGGTCGTCGACGAGACCGGCAGCAACGTCTACGTCACTCGCTACCTCCCCGAGGCCTCGAAGGCGGAGGGCGGCGTCTACAAGGTGGATCTGCAAACGGGTGAAGTCACCGGCGTCGCGTTGGGCCAAAGCGGGGCGGCGTGGCTGCGACGTGCGGGCAAGACTCTGTTCTGGACAACCGAAGCCGCGCCGGAGGCGGTGTGGAAGCTCGACGTGGACATGCCGGGCGCCACTCCCGCGCAGGTGTACCCCAACGCCGGAGACTCGACGCCGAGGCGTCCGTTCGGGCTCGCAGTAGACGGCTCCTTCGTCTACTTCACTGACAAGAACGGTGCCATCGGCCGGGTCCCCGTAGCTGGTGATACCAGCGAGCTCTTGTATCCAAACCTGTCAGGCGTGCCAACGACCTTGGATGTGCTCGGTTCCTGGATCTACTACTCGGAGCACAATCCCGATCCGGGCACGGATGCCATTCGGCGCGTGCCACTGTCTCCCTCCACACCGCCGGACTCGCCGGAAGCGGTTGCGACGAAATTGGAGGGCGCCTGGGGCGTGATCGCGCGCGAGTTGCCCAACGACGATTCAGGTTTGGAGTTGCGCGTGTTCGCCAGCGTGGCCAATGGCGCACTGATCGCCACGCCCAAACCTGCTGGTGGCTTCTCGACGACGGCGGTGAGCAACGAAACGGGTGTGGCGGCGCCCAGCGGCGCGGAGATCATACTGCTCGACGACGAGCTCTACTGGGCGACGCGAGGCGGCGTGGGGGGTTCCATCCAAAGCTATCGGTTGGGCAGCATAGGAAGCGCGAGCGAGTTTGCCAGCACCAACACGCCGGTCGGCGTGACGAGCGTCGGCGACTTCCTGTACTGGTGCTCGCTGGACTTCGGCTTGGTGCGCGCGCGATTGTGAGCTCAGACTCCGTGACGCGCGCGCAGCATGTTGAAGTAGCGACGCCCCACGCCGGCTGCTCGCGCAGCATCGGTCACGTTGCCCGAGTGTGCTGACAGAAGCCGCTCCAAGTACGCCCGCTCGAACTCCGCGACGGCCTCGCCCCGTGCCAGCGCGAGCGCCTTGTCGACTTGGAAGGGCACTTCCAGGCGCTCGCCAGCTCGCGTCCGGTTTCCTTCTTGCAGCGTTGGAGCCAGCTCCCCGAGGGCGAGCCGCCGAGCCACGGCGTTCTCGAGCTCGCGCACGTTTCCCGGCCAGTGGTAGTCCTCCCAGGATTCGAACAAGTCGTAGGGGATCGGAAGAGCCCGTCCGCCGAGCCGGTCCCAGAAGTAGCGCGCGAGCAGCGCCACGTCTCCGGGGCGTTCTCGGAGCGGCGGCAGCTCGACCCGGGCAATGTTCAACCGGTAGAAGAGGTCCTCCCGGAAGCGACCGACTTGAACCTCGAGATCCAGATCTCGACGTGTGGCCGCCAGAATGCGGACGTCGACGCGTATCCAGTCTTGCCCACCGACCCGGCGGATTTCCGAGCGCTCCACGGCCCGCAGGAGCTTGGGCTGCAAGGAAAGGTCCAGGTCGCCTATTTCGTCGATCAGGAGAGTGCCGCCGTGGGCTTGCTCGAAGACGCCAAGTCGGGATGTCGTAGCTCCCGTAAAGGCGCCCTTCTCGTGTCCGAAGAGCGCGGCCTCGACCAAGCTCGGTGCGACGGCCGTGCAGTCGAACACGGCGAACGGGCGCTTCGAGCGTGGTCCCCCTTCGTGAAGCGCTTCGGCCACCACTTCCTTCCCGGTGCCGGTTTCCCCTTCGACGATCACGGGAACGTTGGCGACGGCCAGGCGCTCCAAGAGAGGGTGCAGGCGGCGCATGCACGGGCTACCCCCGATGAGCGGCCCGTAGCGGTCGCTTCCGTTGAGCCCTGGGGTGGGTTCGTCACCGATCTGGCTGACTCGGATCTGAGTGGCCCCCACACCGATGGTCTCTCCACCACGCAAGTAGGCCTCCGCCACACGTACCCCGTTGACGAACGTTCCATTGGTGGAGCGCTGGTCGAACAAGTGAAGCTCGGGGCCTTCGACGGATAGCGCCACGTGGCGGCGAGACACGAGGGAGTCTGTCAAGCTGAGGGCGCAGGTCGCGCTCTGCCCAACCAAGAACTGTTGTGGTGCTGCGGGATCGAGCTCCATCCGGGTGCCTTGGTCTGGCCCGTCCACGACGTCCAGAATGAAGCGTGCGCTCCGCGGCAGCAGCGCGCTCAGGGAGCGTCGAACGGTTGTATCGTCTCGCCCCGACACTCAAAATCGCCCTGAGGCGCTCACCAGGAATCCATGCCCCGATGTGGTGGTCGGCCCGTGGGAGAGCACCAAGTAGGATCCGCTGGCGGCACCGACGACGCCCACCGCCAACGCGATGTCCGAATATGTGGCCTTTCGTTTGGCGGAATCGACCTTGGATTGATCGCACGTTGGGGCGCAGTCCTCCTTGAACCCGTCCAGATCACTCTTGGCGCTCAGCCACAAAGCCGCTGACGCGCCGAGAGCCACGGCACCAATTCCGACCAGCGCGTAGCCGAGGTACGGGGGCGGCTCCGTGGGAGAGGTGCTGGAGGCACGGGCGGGGGCGCGTGGTCGGAGCGCGACCGAGACTCGGCGCCGTGACTCGCCCGGGGCTGCCACGAACTCTCGGGAGACCTTGATGCCGTCGGTGGCGGTCACGCTCAACCGGTGCTTGCCGGGGTCCACGTCGACCGCGGCTCCCACCCAGGATCGCCCTAGCTCATTGCCGTCCAGTCGTACGGCTACGTCAGAGCGATCACGACCCTTTTGGTCACGCACCACGATGACCACGGACGGGATCTCGCTGCGGAGCTCCATGAGCCACTGGGTGCATTGACTCGCGATCTCACCGGGGCATTCGGCGGCGGCGCACTCGCGGAGGTTCTTCCGTGCTTCGAGCAACTGACCAGCGAGACGCTTCTCCTGCGCTGCCACGTGAGCGGCGATGCACGCGTCCACGGACCGTTCTTCTGCTACCGCAGGTCCAGCCCCAAAGCACAGCGCGGTCGCGAGGAGCGGAGCGACGCACCGATCTAGCGTTGACCTAGGCATTCCCGCTTCCAGTGTACTACGCCGCGTTCGTCGACGGTGTAGGGCGGTTTGCAGCTGGTTGGGGGAACCTTCGGTGACGCGGGAGGCTTGGCGGTCGACCTGGGGCGCAGTACCGGCGGCTTCGCCGATGGCGTGGCGGAGGCGGGAGCAGATGCTTCCGGTCGAGGAGCGCGGATCGAGGTCGCCGGCCGCGGTTCGGACGTGCTGACCGCGGGAGGCGGGAGCTTCGGTTCAGCGGCGGGGGCCACGTCTGGTTGCGAGCTTGCGGTCAATACCCGCCCGCCGATCAAGATCCCCGCGCCCAGCAATCCGAGGGCGCCAACGGCCAGACCCACGCCGCGTAGACCCCGTCGCTGTCGTGTCGACGGGTTGCTGTCCGCGGTCAATGCCGTTCCAGTGCCTTCGGCGCGTCGTGGGAGCCCCGTCGCCAGGCTCGGTGTCCCGGTCTCCATGCTCGAGATCGTGGCCGCTCGGTCTTCGAGGACGCTTCCCGCCAGCCCGTGGACCCAGCGCCCCACTACCGTCGCGCTTCCGGGCGCACACGCTTCCTCCAGGGCGTAGGCCATCTCCTCTGCGGTTTGCCAACGTTCAGCGACGTTGCGGGCTAGGCCCTTCATGACCACCGAGTCCAGCGCGGGAGGAACGTCGCTTCGCACGCGCGACGGCGGATCCACGATGCGCGTCAGGACCCGATTGACCACGGCCGCATCGTTGTTCGCCGCGAACAGGCGGCGCAGAGTGAGCATCTCCCAAAGAATGACCGCCGCCGCAAAGAGATCCGTACGGGCGTCCACGTCATCTCCCAAGATTTGCTCGGGTGCCATGTAGGCTGGCTTGCCTTTGAGTTGCCCTTCGCGAGTCGCCTGCAGGCGCCCAACGGCGCGCGCCACTCCGAAGTCCACGATGCGGGGAACTCCATCCTCGCCCACCAGTAGATTCTGCGGCGTGAAGTCGCGATGCACGATCTGGAGGGGCCGGCCGGTCTCCGCCTTCGCGGTGTGGGCCGCATGAAGTCCGTGCAGCGTGGGAACCATGATTCCCGTGATCAGGTCGAACGGCGGCAGCAGTCGGTCTCGCGCTGCTGCGCGCACCAGACGCGACAGCGATTCACCGTGCACGTAGTCCATCACCAACAGGACGTCGTTCTCGTGGATCACGACGTCGAGTACCGAGGTCACGTTCGGATGACGGATCCGGGCCGTCAGGCGTGCCTCGTCCAGCAGCATCGCGACGAATTCCGGTTCCTTGGCCAGGTGCGAGTGCAGCTTCTTGATTGCGACGGTGCGCGCGAAGCCACCTGGACCCACGACCCGGCCATAGTGGACTGATGCCATACCCCCAGAAGCGATTTCACCGAACAGGGCGTATCGCCCAATCACTTTGGGCTCGGACTCGGACACCAGCTTCGAATCCTAGCCGCTGGGGGCGCTGGGACCAATAACTTGTCCCGCGGACGGGAGTCTCGAATTCTCCTCGCGGGTCCGCCTTGACGCGGCGAGACTTGCGCCGCCCGCACTCCGACATACCTTGAGCCGAGGTATGTCGAAAACGACGGTCGCTCCCAAGCCCGAGGTGGTCTCGTCGCTCCGCTTCTTCGTGGATCCCCGCGTCGGCTTCTGGTCGAAGCTCCTGGTGCTGCTCGCGGCACTCTACGTGGTTTTTCCGATCGACCTGATTCCGGATCCCATCGTCGTCATCGGATGGCTAGACGACATCGCGGCCATGGTCACGGCGCTCACGGCACTGTTGTTCGCTTTCCGGCGCTTCAAGAGCCAGGCCACGGCGGTGCTGCCCGGTCGGGGGACGGCCGTGCCTGGTGTGATCGAGACCGACGGCACCGAGGTGCGCTGAGCGCCACGCCGGACCGGCTCCCGCGTGTGGTGTATCCTCACGGCGGTATGGACGATTCGTGGCTATCGAGCAGCGCTGCTCGGCTCTGGCACCTCGTCGCTCAGCGCTGTGAGCGCGGGGCGGACACCGGGGCGATCGATCAGCGCATCTGGGACTTGTTTGGCGAAGAGTGGGCCGTGGTCTTCACCGATTTGGCTGGCTTTTCTCGCGGCGTGGAAAAGTTCGGGATCATCCACTTCTTGCAGGTGATCTACGAGCACAAGAAGCTGCTGTTGCCGCTGGTAGAGGAGCACGACGGCATCCTGGTCAAAGCCGAAGGGGACAGCTTGATGCTCCTCTTCCGTCGGGCGGTCCGTGCTCTGGACTGCTGTCAGGCCATGATGCAGGCGTGCGAGCACGTGAACGGCCGGCGGAAACCCGAGGAGCAGATCTTGCTGTGCGCCGGCATCGGCTACGGCCGCATCCTCCGCGTGGGGGACGAGGACGTGTGGGGCGCCGAGGTGAACGCCGCGAGCAAGCTCGGAGAAGACCGCGCCAAGGCGGGCGACATCCTGATCACGGACGCGGCCCGGGCGCAGCTCGCCCTGGAGGGCCGCGTCGAGCTGTCACTGGAAGAGATCGACGCGGAGGTGCCTGCGTCCTTGCACAACTTCAAGCTCCGGCGCTGAGGCTTGGCCGGTCGCTGCCACGGGACGCGGCCAGCGCGATCTGCTCTCGCAGGCGTTCCACGTCCACGGGCTTGTCACACACGCGCTCGTGCATGCGCTCGCAGAACTCGCGGGTCTCCGCCGTGAAGGCGCCCCCGGTGGTGAACACCACGCGCTGGGCGACCTGGGGGCTTCGCCGTTCGATTTTCTCGTACAGCTCTATGCCCGTGGTTCCCGGCATCATCACGTCCGTCACGATGGCGTCAAATGGCTCTCCGTCGTCCAGCCGTTCGAGGGCTTCGGTCGCCGAGCTGCACGCCGTCACCTGGTAGTGGCGTCGGAGCTCCCGCGCCAGCGCCCGAAGCACCGCGGGTTCGTCGTCCACGACCAGGACCCGATAGCGTCGGTCAGGCATCGAGCGGCGGGGGCGCGGGCGGCTCGCGGGCTCGGATTCGGGTTCGGTCGCCGGCAGAACCACTCGAAATGTGGTGCCTCCGACCGCTCCGCCGTCGATCTCGATGTCTCCCCCCAGGGCACGCACCGTTTCACGGCAGATGGTGAGGCCCAATCCGGTTCCCGCCCCCACGGGCTTGGTGGTGAAGAAGGGATCGAAGACGCGATCACGGATCTCCGGCGCGATACCCACTCCGGAGTCCCGCACCTCGCACACGGCGCGGGCACCGTCGACGAACGTGCGCAGCTCGATCACGTTGTGACTCGGATCTCCTTCCGGGATGGCGTGCAGGGCGTTGACCAGCAGATTCAAGACCACCTGCGCGAGCTTGGTCTCGTTTCCGAGCGCCGTGGCGTGGTCGCGGTGCTCGACCTGAACCTTGGCGCGTTGCCGGATCTCGCTTTGAACCATGGCAACGGCGCTGTCGGCGACCTCGGAAAGGCGCAGGCGCGTGCGCTCTTCCTCGGAACGCGAGAACACGCCCACGGCCCGCACGATGTCGCGGATGCGCCGCGCGCCGAGCAGCGCGCCGTCCAAGAGCTCGCGGCCAGGGCCGGCGGCGGCGTCTCGTTCGAGCTCCTCCAGGTTCAAGATCACGTAGCTCAGGGGATTGTTGATCTCGTGGCTGATACCCGCCGCCAGCGTGCCCACCGCCGCTAGTCGGTCCGCCTCCATCAGTCGTCCCGTCAGCTCCTTCTTTTGCGTCACGTCGTGCGCGACCAGTACGAAACCGGGCTGGTCGTCGATCTCGACCTCCGCTGCGCCGAGCTCCACCAGGGTGTCGCTCCCCAGGTGCAGCTCGACCCGCGAGTCGGTTTCGAACAACTCGTCGCGGGCCCCCCGGGCAGTGGGCAGCAGCTCCCACAAGCTTCGATTCAACGCTCGAGTCTCCGGGATCCCCGTGAGCTCGGCCATGCCCCGGTTCCACAGACGCACCTTGTCTTCGCTGTCGACCAAGACCACGCCGTCCGCCACGGCGGCCACCACGTCGCGATACAGCCGCGCCTGCGCGCGCTGTTGGAGCCGGGCGTCGGCGGTCTCGGCCTCGCTCGTCTCCAGCATCTGGAGGTACTTGCCGACGTCGTGCGCGACCAGGCTCATGGCCAGCGCCAGGAAGCCATACTCCACGGTGGAGAACGCGGGCCAGTGTCCCAGGGCCGCCATCGCGAAGGTATGCGCCGCCACGCCGCACCACACGGTGAGCCCGATGAAGAAGTAGCGTGTCTCCCGACGCCGCGACTTGGGCGCGCGGCTGACGACTACCGTCGCGAGGATCGCCATCAGGACGCCGTATCCGGAGAACAGGTCCACCAGCGTGTTCTGCGTCCGGCGGTAGACGGGGTTGTCCCCGGCGATGGCGGTGAAGGGTTGAACGTCCGTCACGACCCAAGGGGAGAGCAGCAGCACCGTGCTCACGCTCCAGGAGGTGAGCAGCGCGGCGCGCCGCCGCGGCGTGAAGCGCGCAGAGACCGCCAGCGCCCAGGCCAGGGCGGCGTGGGCCGCCGTCCCGAGCAAGACCCCTTCGAGGCGGGACAGCACCAGCGCCGTCTCGGCGCCGGCGTCGTAGTGGATGGCCATGCTGGTGGCGTAGCCCCCGGTCACCACGCACAGGATCGCGAGCCACAGGTGCTCGGAGCGATGGCGTCTCAGCGCGTACAAGCGCGCCTCGTAGGACGCGAGGAGGCCGGCCATTCCAGCGATGGCGGCATCGGCGACCGAGAGGGGGGAGACGTTCATGAGCCCGAGGACGGGATTGCCCGCACCTCGACGAACGGCGATCGATGCAGAAGCTTGAGACCCGCCGCTGATGGAATCAGAGCCCGGCTTCCATGAAGCCGCCGTCGAAGCCGGCTTCCACGCCGCCATCGGACTCGCCGCAGTCGCTCGGGACCACTAGGCCGCCATCCTCGTTGATCAAAGTCACGCCGTCGGAGCAGATGTTCTCCGGGCCTTTGCCCTCGTGAGCGTAATAGAAGTCCGAGAACACGTCGGGCTCGAAGCAGTCGCTACGGAGCGTCACGCCCCAGGCCGCGGCCGCCCAGCGGGTGGGTAGAAGTGGGTCCGGCGTCAGGATCACCCGGCGCTTCACCGAGCTCGTTTTCAAGCACAACGGATCCGCGGATAGTTGGGCGATCCACGTCTTCGCGGCGTCCACCTCGCTGCCGCAGTCCGTGCAGCTGTAGGCGACGACCACGGCGCCGTGCTCCATCGCGTGCACCCAGAAGCCACGCGGGATGGCCTGATCGTAGATGCCGAACTCCGCCCAGAAGCCATAGTGGGGCCCCGAGGTCGGAGGGTTCGACGAGTACTCCACCAGGGAGCACTCGGCCACGTGGGGGGAGGGCAGCAGGGGGTAGTGCTGGAGCACGGCGCCGCACGTGCTGCCGTCCACCGGCATCGGCTCGTAGCTCGGCGCGTCAGCGCCGGCGTCCTTTGCCGGTGTGTCCGTGCTGTCGCCGCCGCAGGCTGGGACGAGCAGCGCGAGCGGGAGCGCGAGCCAAAGAGCCGAATGCACGACGACGAGCGTAGGACGTTTCCGCGGCGGGCCAACAAACAAATCTCGAGCTTGTCGAGCAAGGGCTTGCTCGATCGTGCAACGCCGGGACCCTCGAGACTCGCCTTTGCCGAAGCATTGGAGCTGGCACGACGGTTGCTGTTCTTTGCAGGGCCATGGTCCTTCCCGAGGGCAGCGTCCTCGCTCAGCGTTACCGCCTGGAGCGGATGATCGGGGCGGGGGGATTCGGCAGCGTGTACCGCGCGACCCACCTGGTGACCGAGCGGCCCTGCGCGGTGAAGGTGCTCTTGCCGCACCTGGCTCGGGAGCCGGAATTTCGAGAGCGCTTCTTTCGGGAATCTCGGCTGACGGCGCAGATCTCGAGCCCGCACATCGTGCAAGTGCTGGACGCTGGCATCGACGACGCTTCCGACACGCCGTACATCGTGATGGAGCTCTTGCGTGGGGAAGATCTCTCCCGGCGCCTCAAGCGCAAGCGCCGCTTCGAGCTTTCGGAGGTGGTGCAGTACCTCACGCAGCTCGCCAGCGCGCTGTCGGTCACCCACGCCCAGGGCATCATCCACCGCGATCTGAAGCCCGGCAATCTGTTCATCGAGAGCCGCGACGACGGTGGTCCGCTCTTGAAGGTGCTCGACTACGGCATCGCCAAGGTGCTCGAGAATCGCTCCACGCGGGGAGCGACCCGCAACATGGGAACGCCGATGTACATGGCGCCGGAGCAGTTCGGAAGCGAGCGCCTGACGCCGCGCGTGGACGTCTACGCCGTGGGCATGCTGGCGTTCACCTTCCTGGTAGGGCGCCAGTACTTCGCGAGCGAGTGGACGCCGAACGAAAACCCCTTCGTGATGGCCGACATCATTCGTCGTGGACCCACGGAACCGGCGAGCGTGCGGGCGCGGCGCTACGGCGTGAGCTTGCCCGAGGGCTTCGACGACTGGTTTCGGAAGGCGACGCACCCACAGCCGCCGCAACGCTTCGCGACGGCCGACGGCGCGGTGATGGAGCTGACGCGGCTGTGTCTGCAGCGACCGCGGCGCGCGCCGCTGACACCGACACTGATCGACATTCCGCTTCGGCCTCCACCCGGACGCTCAAGCTCAGTTCCGGTGGCCCTGGCCTCCGTCGCGATCGCCGTGTGGCTCGCGATCCTGACCGTGGCGGGGCTGGCCCTCGAGGGAGCGCGCCAAGCCGGGTTCGCGAGCCCGGAGCAGTTACCGCTCTTGCCCGCGCGGGTCCTGCCCCGCTAGCTGGCCGGCTCCACCGTGATGGTCGCTTCGAAGGGCACCGTGTCCGGCGGGTTGTCCGGATCGAAGCCGAGGATGCCGCTCAGGGTGTCGTAGGCGCCCTTCTCGTCGAAGCCGGCCAGGGCGATGAGCGCGTTGACGATGTCGTCGAGCACCATCTGCCCTGCGAGGGTGAGCTCCGTGCCGAACGCCGTGGGTGTCACGTCGCCGCTCACGACCATGCCGGAGATGCGTACCTCCAGCGTGACCTCACCACCGCCCGGCGGGGAGATCGGGATCTTGGCGTCGAAGGGCTCCGTGGCGAAGGCTCCCGAAGCCGGCGTCGCGGAGGCGACCATCACGCGGGTGAAGTCGAGCTTGCCGTCAGCGCGCGTCTCGGGAATCAGCGCGAGCTTGGGCGTGGCGCCCGGCACCCAGCCGAAGTGCATGCGGGGCACCAGCGTGGCGAGGAGGTTCCGCGCCAAGTCGCTGTCCGGCTTCACCAGGTAGAAGCCGTCCTTCGCGGTCTGGGCGCGGACGTTGGCGCGCACTACGGCGCCCTTCAAGGGCAGGGGCTCACCGGACAGGGTGATGTTGCCGCTCACGGCCCACACGGCTTCCTGGTTCGGGTAGTCGTGGCTGGTGTCGGCGGTCGTGACGGTGGTGCCATCGCCCAGATCCAGGCTGCCGGTGAGTCCCTCGATGCTGGGCCAGCTGACGTTCACCACGCTGCCCGGGGGCGCGAGCACCGGATCGAGCACCACGCTGCTCTCACCGCCGATCTTGCCGTCGATGATGTCCGATGCCTGCTCGTGTCGGTTCTTCCAGTACCAGAGCAAGTGCGTCTTGGTGTGTACGCGATAGGGATAGGTCGTGCCGTTCGACACCGCGGTCTCCGGCGTCAGGCCGCCGCCGTATTCCTGCTCCGGCGGGTAGCGGTACATGGTCTCGCGACGTCGGATCACGGTCTCGGCCTGGGTCAGGGTTTCGGCCGCCGCCGCGAGCTTTTCCTTGGCGCGCGCGGTCGGGTCTCCCGTGCCCTTCAAGGTGTCTTCACGATAGGCGAGCACGGCGTCGTACAGCTGTTCCGCCTGCTGCGCGCGCAGCTTGTCGATCTCGATGCCGTCGGCGATCTCGTCGAACCACGGCAGCCCGGCGCTGGGCACGTCGGGTCGCACTGCGGCAAGCCGCGCCTGCCAATCGTCGTAGGCGTCCACCATCTCGAGCAGGCGCTTCTGATCTCCGAAGCGGAAATCCGACAGCTGACTCTTGTCCCAACCCATGACGGTGTTGAACGACGTGCGCACGGGCCGGAACTCGAAGCCCGTCACCGCCGCGATCTCGTCTCCCGGGTCTTCCCCGGCCAGGTAGGTGTAGAGACCGCCGGGCTTGCCGCCCACCCGCGGCTTGTCGAGCAGGTAGTCCTTCTGGTGATCCATCAGCTCGTTCATCACCTGGACCACGGTGTCGCGAGCGTTACAGCTGTCGGGCCAGCTGTCCTGGGTGCAGAAGGGATCGGCGATCTCGCCCAGCACGGCGTCCATGCTCACGTCGGTGTTCCAGTGCCAGATGCCGACGGCGTAGTCCTGCTGCCAGTAGCCCCACTCCTGGCCGCTGTTGAACATCTTGTGGCCTTCCAGCGTGCCCCCGTTCTTGGCGAGCAGTGGGCGAACCAGCTCGATGTCCCGGTGCCGCGCCCAGATGTAGAGCGGCAAGTACGCCGGGATGGGATTGTCGAAAGACAGCCACCACGCGCCTTCGGGGAAGTACGTCAGCGGGCGCCCCGCTGCGGAGGCCTTCTGCATCAGGCACAGCTTGTGGGCGAAGCTCACCTGATCGTAGACGTGGGCCGGCCCTTCCAGCGGATAGAACATCACCGTGTGCACCTGCGTGCCGAAGCTCGGGTCGGTGTGGAACGCGAGATCGTAGTAATCGCCGCGGCCGGCGGAGTTGGTGCCCGGTGGGCAGCCCAAGTCGTCGTAGTTCGGCGTCGGCTGGGAGCCGGTGGTGTGATCGTTCACCACGATGCGCAGGTCGGGGCGAATGGCTTGAGCGCGATGCCCCGCCCACTCGATCCACTGCACCGTCTCCTGATCCGGCGTGACCGTGAATTCCGTCGGGCCGAAGTGGATGCCGAACTCGGTCACGTCGTCTCCGGCGCCGTCGAGCTGAGCGTCCACGTAATCCTCGATCTGCTTCTGCGGCGGTACCGAGGAATTGGGATCCACCACGGCGGTGGCGCCCTGCTGCTGATTGTGGAGCGTGATGCCGCGACCGGTCGGGAAGCCCATGAGCCGGCGCAGGGCGTCCAGCTCCTGAGCCCGCGCGGCGCGCGATTCCTGACTGGCGATGCCACGACCCGCACCTCGGAAGCGATTTCCGCGGTTCTTCACGATCCAATCCTCCACGTGCTCCGCTTCGTCGATGGGAAAGCTCGAGTCACTGAAGGCTTCCAGGTGCTCCAGGGGGTGCGCGCCGTGGAAGGTGTAGGAGCGCGCCGCGAAGTCCGGCACGTAGTCCTGAAGCGGCTTTCCGTCGGCATCTCTCTGAGCGATGACCGTCGCCGTGCGCGCGCGCTCGCGGACCTGCGCCCTGGGCACCTGCGGCACCCACTCTTGTTCCGGATGATAGAAGCGCGCGCCCAGCCGGCGGAGCAGCTCGTAGATCGCGTACTGGTCGGCCAGCTTGGAGGCGCCGGAGAGGAACACGAAGGTGGCGCCGTTGCCGTGGTCGAGTCGATTGGTCCACGTGCCGCGGTCGTTGCTCACGATGCGATAGGAGCCGTCCGGCAACTCTGCCACGTCGCCCTGCTCGGCGAGGTCGATGACGATGGCCAGGCCGGCGCGCTCGTGCTCGGCGGCGTTCGTCACGTCGTCCTCGCTGGCGCTGGCGGGGAGCCGTACCACCGTGGGCGCGATCCCCACCATCGTCGCGACGTACTTCTCGAGAGCGCTCACGGTGCGCTCCACCGCGGGGTCCGCAGCTTCCGGCAGCAGCACCACCACGGCGCCGCTCTCCGCCCCGATGTAGGGCTCGTCGTCACCGCAGCCGAAGAGCGTCAGGCACAGCAATACCAGGGGCAGGACAAAGCGCCTCATGGGCTCAGCATGCCACGTGCTACGAGGCCTCCGTGACCGAGATCCGTCATCCCCGGCCGCTGATCTCCGGGACGCTCGTGCGGCGCTACAAGCGATTCCTCTCCGACGTGCGACTTTCTGGCGGGCGTGTGGTCACGGCCCACTGCGTGAACCCCGGCGCCATGGAGGGGCTGGTGCGACCGGGTGCGACGGTGTGGCTCAGCGAGGTGGACGCCGATTCCAAGCGCAAGCTCCGCTACACCTGGGAGCTGATCGAGGTCGATGGGGGTTTGGTCGGCGCGAACACTCTGGTTTCGAACCGCATCGTGCGCGCCCTCCTGGAGACGAAGCCCCGGGGCTTCGCCCACGACGAGCTGCGCGCGGAGTATCCCTACGGCGAGGGATCTCGCGTGGACTTCTGGCTTCGGCGGGGCCAGAAGGAGCACTTCGTGGAGGTGAAGAACTGCCACCTGGTGTACCCGGACGGGCGCGGCTACTTCCCGGACTCGCGCAGCGAGCGCGCCGCGCGGCACCTGGCGGAGCTGTCCCAGGTCGTGCGCGCCGGGCATCGCGCTACGGTGCTCTTCACCGTGCAGCGCCCGGACGTGCGCGCCGTGCGCCCCTCGGACGTGCACGATCCGGCCTTCGCCGCGGCGGCCCGCGCCGCCCTCGCCGCCGGCGTGCACTTTCGCGCGGTGCGCATTCGCCCCACGCTTTCGGGCTACACCGTGGAGGGAGCGATCCCGGTGGATCTTCGGCCTTATCCCACGCGCCGCATCGAGGGCTGGCGTCGCGACAACGCCTCCACCTCCGGATCTCAGGGCTGAAGCGCCAGCGCCAGCGCCGGCAGCACTTCGCCGGCACGCCCTTCGACGCGCAGCGTGGCTTCTCCGTCCGCTCGCGTCGGCCCAAGATTCACCAGCGCCACGGGGATGTTCCGCTCTCGGGCGCGCCGCACGAAGCGGTAGCCGGAGAACACCGCCAAGCTGGAGCCGACCACCAAGAGCGCATCGGCGGTGTCGAGCAGCGCGAAGGCGTCGTCCACCACCGGCCGCGGTACGCTGCCCCCGAAGAACACGACGTCGGGCTTCAACACGCCACCACAGGCCCGGCAGTCCACCACGCGGAAGTCGTCCACGCCGCCCAGCTCCGCGTCCCCGTCCGGGGCCATCGCCGCGTCCTCCGGGGAGAACCCTGGATTTTCTTGTAGCAGCCGCGCCTGCACTTCGCTCCGCGGTTCCACGGTGTCGCAGCCCAAGCAGCGCACCCGCGCGAGGGCGCCGTGCAGCTCCACCACCGTCCGGCTGCCCGCGGCGTGGTGCAGGCCGTCGACGTTCTGGGTGATGACGCCGCTCAGGTGCCCGCGCCGCTCCAGCTCCGCCAGCGCGTGATGCCCGGCGTTTGGCCGAGCCGCGGCCATCTTCGGCCAGCCGACGACGCTTCTGGCCCAGTAGCGCTGTCGCGCTGCGGAGCTCTCGACGAACTGCCGATGCTGGATGGGATTTCGCGCCCGCTCTCGCGTGGTTGGGCCGCGATAGTCCGGAATGCCGCTCTCGGTGCTGATGCCGGCGCCGGTGAGCGCCACGAAGCGCCCCCGCGTGAGCAGCTCCGTCAGCGTCTCCAGGCTCATCCCATGATCTATACAGCACCGCGGCGCCGCGTCACGTGGTAGCCCAGGCCAGTGACGCGCACGCTCTGGTCCGTACTCGGCAACTCCCAGCGCCTGGATGGCGGCGCGATGTTCGGCAACGCGCCGCGGCCGCTGTGGCAGCGCTGGATCGAACCGGACGACAAGAACCGCATCCCGCTCGCCTGCCGCGCCGCTCTGGTGCGCGAAGACTCGGGCAAGACGCTGCTGCTCGAGACCGGCATCGGCGCGTTCTTCGAGCCCAAGCTGCGAGAACGCTACGGCGTGGTGGAAGAGCGTCACGTGCTGCTCGAGAACCTGTCCGCCCTCGGCGTGGAGCACACGGACGTGGACGTGGTCGTGCTCTCGCACCTGCACTTCGATCACGCCGGCGGCCTGTTCGCGCCTTGGCGCCCGGATGCCTCCCTCGAGCTGCTGTTTCCGAAAGCCACCTTCGTGGTCGGCGCCGAAGCCTGGCAACGCGCGAAGACGCCCCACCCGCGAGATCGCGCCTCGTTCATCCCGGAGCTCGTCCCGCTGCTCGAAGAGAGCGGTCGTCTCGAGGTCGTCGAGGGGGCCACCTCTCGCGCTTTGGGACCGGACTATCGCCTTCACTTCTCCTCCGGCCACACGCCGGGGTTGATGCTCACGGAGATCCCCGCCGCTGACGGTCCCATCGTGTTCGCCGCGGATCTGGTGCCGGGCGCCGCCTGGGTGCACCTGCCCATCACCATGGGCTACGACCGCTTCCCCGAGCTGCTCATCGAAGAGAAGACGCAGCTGTTCGCTGATCTCCTCGCGCGCCGCGGCCGTCTGTTCTTCACTCACGACCCCAAGGTCGCCCTCGCTCGCCTCGCTCGCGACGATCGCGGCCGCTACCATACGGCACAGCCCACCGAGCACGTCCAAGCGTTGCCCTGTTAGCCCGCTCATTTCGATTTGATGTTGGCTCGCCGCGGAAAAAGCGTTTCCGCGGCGGACCGACAAAGAAAACGAGCTCCAGCGCCACCGAGCCCGCAGCCGGGTGAATTCAAACCCCTCTTGGCGACCAGGGGACGTCGGGGATGCCCGCTTCGTGGTTCGCGCGTCGCGCGAGAGCGAACAGCAGATCGCTCAAGCGATTCAGATAGACCACGACCTCGTCGCGGATCGCCGTCGCGTGGCGAGCGGCGAGGGTGCGGCGTTCCGCGCGGCGACACACGGTGCGCGCATGGTGCAAGGCTGCGGCCGCCGCGCTGCCTCCCGGAAGCACGAAGGTCGTCAGCGGCGCGAGGCCCTCTTCCGCGGAATCGATGGAACGCTCCAGGCGAGACACGTCTTCGTTGGATACGGGCGTCATCCCGAGCTTGTCTTCCTTGCCCGGCGCGCACGCGAGCTCTGCTCCGAGCGTGAACAGATCTTCTTGCACGCGTGCGAGCACGGCATCCACGGACTCCGGCAGCCCAATCGCGCGCGCGGCGCCGATCACGGCGTTCGTCTCGTCCACCGTTCCGTAGGCTTCCACGCGAGGGTCGTCCTTACCGACGCGCTGTCCACCGAAGAGCCCCGTGGAGCCGCCGTCTCCCGTCCGCGTGTAGAGCTTCATGTCGACCCATTAGAGCACATCCCACGCTGTGCTCACGTCGAGCTGTCAGCCGACGGACTGAGCGAAGGCAGCGTAGCCCGCGCGCCACAGCTCGAGGTCGGTCTTGGCACCGTCCACGATCTGGACGCCGAAGCCTGGGGGCACGGTGGCCGTCTCGCTGTGAGCGACCCCGCGGCGCCACGCCACCTGACCGACGAGGCGCACGCGCCGCTCACTGCGAGGTGGCGTCAGCTCGAGCCACACCAGGTCGTCCTCCGGCGGCGCCAGCGTCCGCACGTACAGACCCCCCGCGCTCAGATTGAAGCTGAAGCCGATGTCGTCTTCGTCGCGCCCGGCGCCTCGGAACGCCACCGCGGTGCCGTACAACAGGCGCGCGCTGGCTCGCTTGTTCTCGCAGGAATGAGACAGCTCGTTCAGCAAGAACAGCACGTTTTCCGGAGGAGCGTAGCCGTCCATGGGGGTGGCGTGCTCCACCTCGCCGAGCGCTTCGCGCCAGGCTTTGAGCTCCCGCGGCGGGCACGGCACCAGCCACAGGGCATCGGACCGGCCGGCGGCGTCCTGCACGAGCTCCTCGGTGCCGCCCTCCAGGTCACTGCCGGCGACCACCACACGCACCTCGGGATCCTCGGCAAAGCCGCGGGCGTCGTTGGCGCTCACCGCGAAGGTCACCGTGAATCCAGCATTGCGAAGAACACGTCCGAGGGCGATGCGCCGCCGTCGATCCGGATCGGCGATCACCGCCTTGCCGCGGCCATTGACCGGACTTTCCGCCGCTTCCCGGGGCAGGGCCCGCAATCGGCGCAGCAACCGCCAGGAAGGCTCCAGGGACACCACGTCGTCTCCGCCCC
The DNA here is from genome assembly GCA_020633235.1 of Polyangiaceae bacterium. NCBI lineage: Bacteria > Pseudomonadati > Myxococcota > Polyangiales > Polyangiaceae > Polyangiaceae bacterium. Next base: position 652,382 of record JACKEA010000006.1, read on the forward strand.
AGCCAAAGGCATCCCCGAAGGCCAGGTCCGTGACGTCCTCCACCCGGGACAGGATGGGCGTGCGTGCGGTGCTCGACTGGATGCGAGCATCGAGGGCGATCTGAGCTGCATCGCTCCGCTCCCCGTCGATCAGGATCGCCTGGGGCTGATGGTCCGTGAGCCACGCACTGGCGCTCTCGGCGTCCTCCTCCAGGTGCAGCTCGAACGCCGATTCCTGAGCGACGTTCGAGAGTTGGTGGCGCCGGGCGCGGTTGAAATGGCCGAAGGCGAGGAGCGAACGAGCGGCAGTCATGGTGCTACCGATCCGAACGGACGGACCGGAGCACGCTTGAGCCTCAGGCGGAGAAGATCTCTTGGATCTGGGTCTCGATGCTGGCGCGGCTCACCTTCTTGGCGAGGGCCAGCTCCTGGATCAGCAGGCTCTTGGCCTGGTCGAGCAGGCGGCGCTCCCCGAAAGAGAGGTCCTTGTCGAACTTGAGCCGGTACATGTCCCGCAAAACCTTTGCGATCTCGCCGGGGAGACCGCTCTTCAGCATCTCCGTGTAGGCCCGGAACCGTCGGTTCCAGGGCTGAACGTCCACGGCGACCTCGGGGGCCTTGAGGATGTCGATGATCTTGTCGGCTTCCCGCTTCTTCATCACGGGGCGGAGGCCCACGCGCTCCGCGGCATCCGTCGGGACCATCACCTTGAGGCCGGAGTCGATGATCTTGAGGACGAAACAGGTGCTGGGCCGACCGCCGAGCTCCCGCTGCTCGATTTCCACCACCTCGCCCACGCCGTGAGCGGGATGGACGGCCATGTCACCATTCTTGAAAGCCAGGCGGGGCGCCTCGTTGACCTGCGACGATTGCATTGACGTCTCCTGCCGTTGGGCTCGGCCGAATTGGCGGCTCAGCGCCGCGGACCGCGCCTCCTACCACCGGCCGATGCTCGGGGTCAATCTGCCTTTCTCCGAATCCAAGAGACTGAAAATCAAGGCGTTTCCTCGGGCAACCCGGGTGCTTTGGGCTCTCCCGGGGCCTTCGGCGGCGACCCTCCACCGGCCGGAGCTGGCCGAGGAAGGTCCATGATTTCCCATACTTCCGACAGAACTGCAGCTCGCAGGCCCTGGGCCAGAGGCATCACGTCGAGCTCCACCGTCATCTTCAGCTGATCCGGCAGCGCCGACACGATGGGCGCGGCGGCGGGATGGTCCAACCCCAGCAATCTTCCGAGGTTGCTGGCGGCCAAGTCGTCCCAGGCGTCCACCAGTCGGGTGGTGGCGTCCGGCTTCGGCCAGTCCCCCGCCAAGACCAGCGTCACCTCCACCTTCTTGCCGGGCAGCGGCCGCACCGAGACACCGATGGCGACGGCATTGATGAGCAGTCCTCGGGCGCCGCGGGCCCACTCTCCTTCGAACGGGCCCGGGGCGTAGAACGCCAGGGGAGCGGACCCCACGGATTTGGGCAGTGCCGACAGCGCTGCCCCCGACAAGGCTGGGGGCGACTTCTTGAGCTTGCCCAGGGCGTACAGCTCGACGACCCGCGCCGGGGTGGCCGAACCCACCGATACCGCGCCGAGCTCACCATCAATCAAGACCAGGGACTCGGGGGTCCGCCCGATCACTCCGGTGATGCGGCGGATCTTCTCGTGGGGAGAAACGACGCGAGGGCCTCCTACCAGGCGTTCCGAAAATTGTCGCTGTACCGCGGAACCGGAGTTGTCGAGCTGGAAGAGATACAACGTCGAGTAGTCGAAACCCGCGGCGACCCCCGCCGGCAGCTCCCGGAGCTCCACCCCGCTGCTCTTTGCGAAGGCATCGAGGCGCGGCTCGGGCAACAGCAGGGCCAGGGCGTCCTTCAAGGAGGGGGCACTCGATAGCTCCGCGGGCCGCACGACCACCATCCAGCGCAGGCCCGCCGCGGGCACGAAGTCGGTGAGCGGCCCTTCGTGGAGCGGCGCGGCGGCCTTGGGCGTCTCTGCGGCGGTCTTGGGCGCCGGCGCGGGAGCCCCGCACGCCGCGAGCAACGTCGCGGCGATCACGGCTCTGCCCCAGCGTCGCGTCACTTCACCAAGATTCGGCAAAAGCGTCGCTTTTTCGAGCCGATACGCACCAAGTACGGACCGCCGGTGGCCAGCTGGTAGAAGCCGTCCGTCACCCGTTCGCCCTCGACCTCCACCCCGCCCTGGGTGATCAGCCGTCGAGCCTCCCCCCCGGACTTGGTCAGTCCCGCCTGGGCGATGGCTTTGGCCAGCTGGATGCCGTCCCCATCCGGGGCGACGCTCACTTCCGGTACGTCATCCGGAACGCCGTGGCCCAAGTAGGTCGCCTCGAAGGTTCGTCGAGCTTCCGCTGCGTCATCCGAGCTCCAGAAGCGCGTGACCATCTCGATCCCGAACGCCGCCTTGGCGGCGAGGGGATCTTCGTTCGTTCGCAGCTCTGCGATCTGAGCGGTCGTCTTGGCCGAGAGAAGCTCGTAAAAGCGCCAGATCACGTCGTCCCCGATCTGCATGCACTTGCGGTAGATCTCGACCGGCGCCTCGGTGAGTCCGATGTAGTTGTCAGCGGACTTGCTCATCTTCTTGCCCACGACCCGCCCTTCTTCGATGCGCGCGTCGATGCCCTCCAAGATTGGGGTCGTCATCACGATCTGGGGCGGCTTGCCATAGCGCTGCATCAGATCCCGCCCGACCATCAGGTTGAAGAGCTGATCCGTACCCCCCAGCTCCACGTCCGCATCGAGCGCGACGGAGTCATAGCCCTGGAGCAATGGGTAAAGAAATTCGTGTAGATAGATGTCCCGATGCTGCTCCATGCGCTCACGGAAGTCGCGTCGCTCGAGGGTACGCGCCACGGTGCGCTTGGCGGCGAGGTCGATGACCTGATCCAGTGCCATCGAGGCTAGCCACTCGCTGTTGTAGCGGACCTCGGTCTTGTCCCGATCCAGCACTTTGAAGGCCTGATCCTGATAGGTCTTGGCCGAAGCCAGCACCTGCTCCCGGGTCAGCCGGGGTCGCATTTCGTTCTCCCCCGTGGGGTCCCCGACCATCGCCGTGAAGTCGCCCACCAGGAACACGCAGCGGTGCCCGAGGTCCTGGAACTGTCTCATCTTTTGGAGCAGCACCGTGTGGCCGATGTGCAAGTCCGGACGCGTGGGGTCGAAGCCCGCCTTGATGCACAGGGGCCGTCCGCTCTCCAAACGCTCGAGGAGCTCGTCGCGCTGATGAACGTCAACGACGCCGCGAGTGAGCTCGACGATCTGCTGCTTGGGGTCGATCACGCGGGCCTTATACCCCGCGGACCGTCAGTCGTCGTTGTCGTCGTCGTCGTCGCCATCGTCCGTGAGGACGCTGGAGTGGCGGCTGTTGTTCACCAGCTCCTTCAGCTCCTTGCCCACCTTGAAGAAGGGCAAGCGCTTGGCGGGCACGGGAACGGGCTGGCCGGTCCTCGGGTTGCGACCGTCGTAGGGCTTGTAGGGCCGCACCGTGAAGCTGCCGAAGCCACGGATTTCAATGCCTTCGCCACGTTGGAGCGCTTCCGTCATCGCGTCGAACACGCAATTGACGACCTGCTCCGCGCGAGCCTTGGTGAGCTCCCCACGGGCCGCGATGGCTTCGATGAGCTCGCTCTTGGTCATCCCCGTCTCCGCCTCCTCGGCAACGGTTCATGGTTTTCCCTAACGCCTGAACTGTCAACGCTTTTTCAGCGTGGGCCGGTGGCGACGACCTCCAGGTAATCCAGGGCCACGCCTGGGGAGTGGGTGGCGACGCTGACCCGGTGGCTGCCCGGCCCGAGGGCCAGCGTTGGCCCCTCTGTGCTCCAACATTCGCCTTTTTTGTGCGGCGCTCGCGTCTCGGTTCCCAGCACGATGGTGCGTCCCTCGGTATCGCTTTCGGCCGCCCAGCCAGCGCGCAGTCGGAATTGCTCCGCCCGAAGCAGTGGGAGCTCCACGGTGATGGCTGACCCCTCGCCGCTGGAGCGCAGACTCAGGGCTCGACCGCCCGACGCGCAGCCGGCGAAGACGGGCATCGCCCAACCCTTGGACACCGCCAGCGGAGGCCACTCGGCTTCGGCCTCGAAGCGGGGGGTGGCGGGGGGCCGCAGGGTGAGGGGCTCGATGCGCGGGTTGGAGCTCGGGGTGAAGGGGTCGAAATCGTAGCGGTACACCGGCGGGCGCCCTAGCGACTCCCACAGCACCCAGTCGTGGGCATCGTCCCGACGGCGCGCGACCTGAAGGCGGCGGGCGTCGGGATCGAACCCCAGATTGAAGCCGTGGTCGGTGTGCACGAAAACCAGGCCCTGGTCGACACCCGCTCGGGCCAGCACCTCGGGCTCGAACATCGGCCGTCCACCTTCGCGCTCGGCGAGGGCCACGTGGGCGTAGCTGCCCCGTAGGGCAAAGCCGGCCAAGGCCAGCGGTAGCGCGAAGCGCGCCAGGGACAGCTCGTACACCCCCCAAGCCACCAACGCATGCTCGAGCGGCAGCGCGTCGGCGTACAGCCGCGCACCACCACCTGGGTAGGTGGCGTCGAAGTAGAACGGGACGTACGCCAGCAACACCAGGACGACACCGGCGACGGGAATGCGCAACCGCGCGTCCCGCAGCGCGCGCGCGACGGCGAAGGGGACCATCAGCGCCAGAGGCTCGGCGTTGGCCACATCCAGGCCATGGTGCAGCAGTCGCCGCCCCGTCGTCCCCAGTGCAGCGAGCAGATCGAAACCCTGGGGTAGCCGCGCTCGCACGAAATCCCCATGCTCGAACAGGCAGCCGACGCCGGCCCCGAATCCGTAGCGAAAACAGCCGGGGGGTCCGTCGGACAGGGAGTAGTAGCGCAGCTGGCTCGAGCCCAGGAGCTGCCCCGTGGTGGCGTGCTGATGGGCCAGCAGCAGCAGCAGGCCGACGCTGCTTCCCAGCAGTACCCAGGGCAGCCGTCGCAGTTGGCGATCCCGCAACACGATCCCCGTCACCAACACCAGCGCCACGCCGCCGGTCACGGGTCGCGTGGCACAGAGCCACCCCGCAGATAGCCCGGCGAGCAGCAGCCAGCGATTGCCCTGAAGCGCGAAGAGCAACGCGGCGGCGAGCAACAACGCCGACAGCCCGTGCGCCATGGTGTCCGCCGTGTGGTAGCGCAGGGCGGCGCAGGACACCGACAGCGCCGCGGCGAGCAAAGCGAGCTTTGGACGCTGGAACAGTCGCAGCGTCAGGGCGTAGGTGACGACGACCAACGCTGCTGCCAACACGGGACCGATGGCGAGGGGGGCGCCGAACAGGAAACCCAGGGCCAGCACCGCGGGGTAGCCGGGGGGGAAGAGAACGCCAAGGGCCGTGCTACCCGGTGGCGTCACGAGGAAGCGTCCGCGAAAGGAGCCGGAGGGCAGCGGAGTGGAGAACACCAGCTTGCCCTCGGCCATTGCCCGCGCTTCCAAGAAGTAGCTGGTGGCATCGATGATCCGAGGACCGCCGCGGAGGTAATGCAGGACGTAACCCCAGGAGAGGAGGGCGGCCGTCAGCGCCAGCAGTAAGACGGCGCGGCGCGGGTGCGCCAGCAGGGGGCGGAGCAGTCGCTCTCGTGTGGCCTGGGGCAGTAGCGCCACGAGCACTGCGCCCGCAGCGACAGCGAGGGCCGCCCAGGCGGGGCCATCGGGGGGCAGGCCGAAGCTGTTCAGCCCCGGTGTCACGGGCGCTGCAGCACGAACAGGTGATGCAAGACGTGCTCGCCTCGCTCGGCCGTGAGCTCCACGGACGAGGTTTCCTTCACCACGTCCGCCGGGACCATGAGGGGCACCTCCACCCAACCCTCGCGCGCCGGAAGGAACACCTTCCCGATGGAGTGACCGTTCACGGAGACCATGATTTCTGCAGGCTGGGCCGGGGCGCCGCGGAACAGCAGGCGCGTGGGCTTTCGGGGAGCGAGGTGGTGGAGAACGAACCGCTCCCGGGAGCCCTGTGGCGCGATACGCCCGGCGTCCCACACGTCTTTCGTGGGCGAGGCCGGGTTGGGCAGGAGCTTCATGTCGACATAGCCGACCGCGCCGTCGAGGACGTACTGATGAGCGGCCTCGTTCACGATGTCCGCGAAGTCCAGCTCGTCCGCCACGCGCTCGCCCGGCGCCGTGGCGAAGGGACGGTCGCTGCCTTCGAAGGAGCTCCAGTGGGGTCGGTACAGGACCTTGGCGGCTCCGCCGCAGATCACGTTGCCCTCCACCGGGACTTCCGCCAGCACCTCGCCGAACCACAGCGGGAAGGTGCCCCACCAGGAGGGGTAGATGGCGAGCAGGTCCGGGCGATCCGAGGGCGGGATGCGCTCCAATAGCTCGATGCCCGCTCCGATGCCGAGGCGCGTCGCCCGATCGAAGGGCAACCGTTTGTAGCCACCCAAACCGATGATGTCCAAGGCGGGCAGATCGGAGACGTAGGGAATGGCACCGGCATCTCCGACCAACACCCGATGAGGACGCGGTTCGAGCAGGCGCAGCAATCGTCCCACGCGCATGTGTTGATCGCGGATGTTCCGCGAGGCGCGACCGAAGAACCAAACCTGGTCTCGGAACTTGGAGCGTTGGTGGTAGGCCGAAAGACCGACGGCCACCACGGCGATGGCGGTGGTGGCCACGCGTAGCACCTTGCCGCGGCGCCCCAGGGCCCAGGTCTTGCCGATGAGCACCGCCGTGCCGAGGGCGGCGGCGAGCAGCATCCAAGCCACCGCGGGCATCACGTAGCGCTCGTTCTGCCAGCGCACCTGGCCGTTCAGAGCCGTGATGGCCACCCAGATCACGGTGCTCCCCACGAGCATCGCGCCGTAGCGCCGCGTGGTCCGGGGAACCAGCGAAACGAGCGCCAATACATAGGGGATGAATCCCACGCCACGCACGTCCGACAGGTGGTAGTCGCCGATGCGCATGAACTGGTACTTCACGTGGAACCACCAGGCATCGAGCACCTGACTACGGTTCAGGTGCGGGTGATACATCTCGAGCTTCACCAGCGCGCCGGCGGCGGTGCTGTCCCCGGTGTAGATCTTGTTCAGGACCGCATGGCCGATGACCATGAACGCTCCGGGCAAGGCGGAAAACAGCACCGCCCGCAGCGCCGTTCGGGTTCCGTGACGCTGTCGAATCACCGCGCCGGCGCTGAGGGAGAAGAGAGCCACCAGCACCGCCGCTTCGGGACGGGTGGCTACCAAGAAGCCACCCCAAACGCCCAACAGCAGCGCCATCCGCCCCGGGCGAGGGGGGGGCGCGGCGTCGGGTGGTCCTCGTAGCAGATCGTCCCACGCGATCAGCGTTCCAACCCACACGGCCAGGAACAGAGCGACCTCCATCCCGCTGAAGAAGCTCCAGTCGAGCACCCCGACGCCGAGCAGCGCCGGGAGCAGCAAGTAGCTGGTCCAGCGGGGCAGATCCCGGAACAGCCGGCGACTGCCCAGGAGCAGGGCGAGCACCGATACGCAGGCGATGATCGCCGCCCAGATCATCAAGTTCATGCGACGAAAGCCGACCCAGTAGCCGAAGGCCAACACGAAGGGGTACAGCAGGCTGGTTCCGCCGCTCGAGTAGCCATTGCCCTCGGACCACTCGAAGGGATGGCCGCGGGCGATGGCCCGGGCGAAGTCGAAATGGATGAAGACGTCGTCCAGCGGTGCAGACCACTCGCCGGGTTTCGCCAAGGGAAGCGTTCCCGTGTAGCTCGTCTGCAGCCGCATCGACGCATAGAACAAACACGCGACCCAGAGCGTCGCCGCTCCTGCGACGAGGGCGTATAGCCAGCGTTCCGCGCGGGCTCCCAGAAAGAGCCTGGGCGACCGCGCGGCGGGGCTCGGGCTCCGTCCGTCGCCGTCCATGGTCGAAGGTCGCCGATCTACCACGGCCAGCAGCTCTGGGTGGCCCTCGGACCGATTTGTGGCAGGGGTGGGGGGGACCTGATTCCAGGCTTGCTAGAACCCGGCGGAGGCGCTCTACTAGCCCTCCCGCTCGTTACGCGGAGCTCCTTACAGGATGCGTTGGTACATCGAAGTCTCTCGCGTTGGCGAGGATTCAAAGCCCGAGAACCATTGCCTCGAAGCGAAGCAATGGCAGGCGGCGTTGCAAGAAGCACGGCGCCGGCGCGGTGACTCGGGACCTCTCTCCAAGTTCTCCATCGAGCTCTTGGATGAGGGCTACCGCGCCGTGGATCCCGGTCAGCGCGTCCGCTACCTCGTGAAGAAGGCGCCTTCGGACGCGCCCCTCGTCGACCCCTCCGCCGCCAAGAAGTTCATCGCCGAGCCACCTCCCAAGACTCAGCCCATGGCGTCGCCCCAGCCCGTCAGCGAGGAGATCGAGGTGGACGTGGACGTGGACATGGCGGCACCCACGGATCCCGAGGCCGCGCCGCTGACGGACCCCGCGGCCTCCAAGCCGCCCACCACGGAGCGGATGCTAAACGGTCCTGCCATGTCTTCGGAGCCTGCGAAGCCAGCCGAGAGCACCCCGCCCAAGAAGGCGTCGCACCCGAATATCGTCGTGCCGGAGGACGCGGTGCCTCCGCCGCCCACCAAGCAACCCGCCAGCGCGGCACGGGTTTCCGCTCATCCCACGCAGCGAAGCCTGGAACCGGCGCGCGCGCCGGACTTCTCCGTCATCCGCAAGCGCGAAGAAGATCCTTCGGAGAGCTCTCCCATCGCGTACCGCGAGTACGCCTACGCCGTCGCCGAGGGCACCTCCGAAGTGGCCGCGGAGGTGCTGCTGTGGATGCGCTTTCGGGAGCTCGACGCGGCGCTCCAAAACGAGACCGCGCGGAAGTTCGTTCAGCTGGCGGTGTTCGACCACATCTTCGAGCGTCGCCCGGAGCGTGCGCCCATCGCGACCTTGGCGTGGAAGGACTGGCGGGGCGAGCCCGTCCTCAGCTTCCCGAATCGCAAGTCAGCGCCGGCCGCGCCACGATCCGCAACATCCTCCGCTCCACCCCGGCCGAGCCCTTCGGGTCCGGTATCCGCACCACCCGCTGCGTCGGCACCCGCGCCGGCATCGCCTGCCGCGTCAGCACCGCCTGCCGCATCAACACCCGCGCCTGCCGCGTCGGCACCGCCTGCCGCACCAACACCCGCGCCTGCCGCGTCGGCACCGCCTGCCGCGTCGGCACCGCCTGCCGCGTCGGCACCGCCCGCCGCGTCGGCACCGCCCGCCGCGTCGGCACCGCCCGCCGCGTCGGCACCGCCCGCCGCGTCGGAACCAGTACCTGCGCCCTCAGCGGCGCCCCAACCGGTCGTCGAAGCGGCGCCCGCACCGGTCGTCGAAGCGGCGCCCGCCGACGACAAGCCCGCTCACAAGGGGCGCCGTCGCGCAGGCGAAGACCTGATCGGTGAGCTGTTCGAGTCCATGCACGATCTGCACTTCATCCCCGACATGGTCGGCGGCGTGGAGTTCGTCCTGGAGACCCTGCGCGCCACGCTGCCCAGCGAGGCGGCGCTGGTCCACGTCTTCGACATCAACGCTCGCAACTTCGTCGTCGTTCGCGCGGATGGTGGCAGCGTCGAAAAGGTCCTGCTCCACCGCACCCCCGATACCCATCCGCTGTTCGCCGTCGCCATGCGTCGCACCCGCGCCACGCGGGTGGAGGACGCTTCCGACGACACGCGCTATGCGGACGGCCGTTGGACGGCCATCGGTGTGCAGCCGAAGGCCGCGCTCTTCGGTTCCGTGCAGCTCGGTGGCCGCTACCTGGGTGCCATCGAGCTCGCGAACCCCGAGGGCGGCGCGCCCTACTCGGAGCACGAGGCCCACGCCCTCGACTACATCTGCGAGCAGCTCGCCGAGTTTTTGGTCAATCGTCCCATCATCTTGGACCCCGAAGTGGTCCTGCCCAAATCCTGAGCACCGAGGCGCCCGCCCGCGCGCTATCTTGGGGGCGTCATGAGCGATCGGACGCGACGCGAGCGCCTGCTCACGTTCCTCCTCGTCCCCATCATCGTGGTGGCGGTCGTGGTGCTGCTCGTGGTCACTTTCCGCAACAGCTTCCAGCTCGAGAAGCTCCGGGAGCAGTCCGTGGTGGAAGCCACGTTGACGCTCGCTAACGAGAAGTCGGATCGCCTCGACAAACGCATCATCGAACAAGACAACGCCGTCTTGTCGCTCGTGGATCTCGACGATCGTTTCCGCTTCGGGACCGACTGGCTGGCGGTCGCCGCGCGCCAGACGCCCACCGTGCGCGGTGTGCTGTTGCTCGACATGTCCACACCCGCGCATGACGTCGTAGCCTTCGCGTCCCGCGCACCGGCGCCGGAGGCGGAGGCCTTTCGGCGACTGCTGGTCGGCTCCGTGGTGCCGGATCTGGAGCTCGGCACCGAGCCGCGCAGCCAGCTCCGCCACCTGCACAAGAGCTACGGCGGCCAGAGCTACTTGCTCAGCTACTGGCAGCGCGAGGTGAGCGGTCGTCGCTACTTGCTGGTGGCGTGGCACGACGTACCGCGCATCGTGCACGACTTGTTCCCCACGCTCTACTCCGAGCGCGATCGCCACAGCCGCGTGAACGTGGTGGATACCGAAGGGCGCATCGTGTACGGACCGCCGCTGAGCCGCGGTGGCTTCACCATCGGGCGTCGGTTCGAGACGACCCTCTACAAGTGGCGTCTCAACGTCACCCTGATCTCCGCCGAGGAGCTCACGGCCGCGGTAGCGCGGCGCCGCGCGCTGGAGCTGGCCCTCGTGGGGCTGTCGTGGCTGGTGGTGATCGCGGGGCTCACCGTGGTGCTCGTGGCCGCGGGGCGCGAGCGCAAGCTCTCCAACCTGAAGAGCGACTTCGTCGCCAACGTCTCCCACGAGCTGAAGACACCGCTTTCGTTGGTGCGCATGTTCGGCGAGCTGCTCCAGAGCGGCCGGGTGGACAGCAACGAGAAGCGGCAGCAGTACCTGGAGATCATCGTTTCAGAGAGCGAACGTCTCGGCGTGCTCATCGAAAATGTGTTGGATTTCGCCAAGGTAGAGCGAGGCAAGGCCGCCTATGACTTCACCACCGCGGATGTGGGGGACGTGGTGGCGCGCGCCGTGGAGGCCTGTCGCGTCCGTTCCCAGCGGGACAAGGTGGATCTGGTGCTCGACGTCTCCGAGGGCATCCCCAACGCAGAGCTCGACGAGCGCGCGATCGAGATCGCGATCATCAACCTGGTCGACAACGCCCTCAAGTACGCGCCCGATAGCGACCGCGTCGTGATCAGCGCTCGCGAGAGTGAAGGTTTCGCGGAGATCCGCGTTACGGATCGTGGTCCGGGCATCGCCGCGGAGGACCGCAAGCGCATCTTCGAGCGCTTCGTGCGCGGCAAGACCGCTCTGAACAAGCAGGTGCGGGGTAGCGGGATTGGCCTCGCGCTGGTCAAGCACATCGCCGAAGCCCATGGTGGCCGAGCCTGGGTGGAAGCGGTGGCGCCGCACGGCAGTGCTTTCGTGCTCACCATTCGACTTGGAGATCCGTCGTCGCGCCCCGCGTTTTCCGCGCGAGAAGCGACGGCGTGACCCGAGGTACCGCGCCGAACCGACAAACCCATCTTCAGAGAACCAGCACCGAGAAACCGAAGAACACGTCGCTTCGGCGGCGCCACCGAAGAAGAAGAGGAAGAGCGGCGCCAGCCAGTACGTCAAGAGCATCGCCGAGGCCCTCGCTTTGGGCGAACCGGAGCGCACCTGCGTGGCTTTCCTCACGCGGAAGGGCCTTTCCGAGCGCCAGATCGAGCAGGTCATGACACGCGCGCGCAGTCGGGTGCAGCGGGATCGGGACGAAGCGGAGCTGGCTGTGGAAGACGCGCGGGCCGTTCGCGACGGCGAGCGTCAGAAGCACCTGCTGGTCGGCGGCCTCTGGTTCGCCGGCGGACTGCTGCTCACGCTGGTGACGTTCTCAGCTGCGTCCGGGGGCGGGCACTACGTCCTCGCTTGGGGACCGATGGTGTACGGTGCCATCCGCATGCTCCGTGCGCTCTGATTCCGCATCATGTCGGGGCGGCGCGATACCCGTCGCGTCTCAGGGAGCGACTTCGCCGTCGTCGCTGGTCGACTGCAGCTTCTGCAGGTCCTTGTCGGTCAGGTAGATCGGATTGCCGTTTTGGGGCGCCGGAGCAGCGGGGGTCGGCTCCGGCGCGGCGGCTCGAGGCGTCTCCGGTGCGGCGGCGGGCTCCGGCTCGTCCGGCTCGTCCGGCCCTTCGTCGGGCGGCGCACTTTCCGTCGTTGCGGACGCCGGCTCGGTGGGCGGCGCGGCCAGCGGCTGCGGCGCGGGAATCGAGTCGAGCAGCGCGTCGTACTTCGCCTTCACCTTTGCGAAGTCATCGCGCTGGCTCGGCGGCAGCACGCGCATGCCGTCGAGGTTCAGCGTCTCGGCATCGAAGAACTTGCCGTCGCGTTTGGCCGTGAAGTGGAGGTGCGGCCCGGTGGAGCGGCCCGTCGAACCCACGTAGCCGATGGTCTGCAGGCGTGTGACGTGATCCCCGACCTTGAGCCCTTCGGCGAAGCGCGACAGGTGCGCGTAGCCCGTCTCGATGCCACCGGCGTGCTGGATCTTCACGAGGTTGCCGCTGGGGCCGGCGGGGCCGATGAAACTGATGGTGCCGTAGGTGGATGCGCCGACCGGCGTGCCGGCCGCCGCTCCGAAGTCCGTGCCCGTATGCGCCACGATCTTGTGCAGGATCGGGTGCATGCGTTTCGGGTTGAAATGCGAGGTGATGGGGGCGTCTTTCACCGGCTTGCGCCAGCCTCCCTCGTAGGGAGAGCGCCCGTTGGCGTCGTAGTAGGCGCGGGTCTGAGGCCCTCGGTAGAAGTACACTCGCAGAGGCTTGGCCGAGGCATCTGCGGGCCTGAGCTCCAGCGCTTCCACTCCCGCGTAGCGCGACCACTCACCCAGCACGGTGATGCCCTGAGCCACGACGCGGATCACGTCACCGCGCTTCAGCTCCTCGAGATCCATGTGGCCGTCCAGGGCTTTGGCGAGCACCGCGGAGATCCCGGGATCGAGCCCGGCCTTTTGCGCCGAGTCATCCACGCTGCCGTCGATCACGAAGGCGGCCTTGATCTGCTCGTGCTCCACCTTCAAGTCGAGCTTCTTGCCGTCGAGCAGGCCGTCCTTGCCCTCGCGCGCTTGGTAGATCTCTTCGGCGCTCACGATGTACTCGAAGGCCTTCACCTTCTTGGTGGAACGCTCGACGAGAGCAGCGAACTTGTCGGTCTTGTCGCACTTGTCGAGGTTCTTCAGGTCCTTCAAGGCCGTCAGCACCCGGTAGGCCTGAGCCTTCTCCAGACCCGCGTCCTGGACGGCACGCAAGAACGGAGAAAGCCCGATGGTGCCCTCGATGAAACGCATCCCGGGCTCGTCCTTGCCGTCCTTCACTCGCCACGGACCCTGGACCTTCTGGCGCTTCGGACGGACGGGCGGTGGCGCCACGGCGCTGGCGACGGGGGTTGCGGCGGCGGACTCGGCGGGCTCCGGCTCGGCGCCGTTCAGCTGCCACGGCCGAGGCTCGAGCCCCATGACCAACGCGACCAGGGACGCCACCGTCGCCAAGCCCAACAGCGTCCCGAACAGCGCAACCAGGGTGGGGGAAAGCTGCGGACGTCCTCGGCCGATGGCGGGGGCAGATGGCGGTCGATGGGAGATCGGCCCCGAGACCTCGGCGTCGAGCTCGTCCAGACCGCTCCGGGCACGAGCCGGCGGGTCGGGATCGGTGCTGCTCTGGGGCGACCGCGCTTGCCGCGCCGCTGCCGCTCGGGCGAGGAGCCGCGCCTTGATGGGGTGTTGGCCCGGTTCGGGAGGCGCCTCCAAGACCGGGGGCTCCTCTACCTCGGCGGGCTCTTCTGCGGCTATCGGAGCGGAATTTTCGGGATCCGCCGCGCCGCTGGTGGTGGATTCCGGGGACACCTCGGCATCGAGCTGGAGCTCCGGCTCGGTCTCACCATCGTCACGGGCCAGCGGGTCGACGATGCGACCGACGTGTCGTGCGCCGCCCGGTCCAGGTTGGGACGCCACGAGGCGGGGCCTAGCAGCGGCCTGGCCCAGCGGCAAGCCGTGGTCGCCGGCGGCCGGGTTTGGCATGCTCCCCGACCCCGGGACTTTTCCCGCGGCCCGGTTTCAACCACACTGCCGATTCATGGACGACCACCTGAAGCAGCTTCTGGTCCTCGGACGCGAGCACTACCAGAAGCGCGAGTACGACAAGGCGGAATATCTGCTGCGCCAGGTGGCGGAAAAGAACGACCAATACGCTGACGTCCACCACATGTTGGGGGTAATCACCCACAGCCGGGGGGACTTCGCTCAGGCGGAGCAGCACTTCGAGCGGGCGGTCGAGCTGAACCCAAACTACACGGAAGCCGCGCTGAACCTGATGGTCACCTACAACGACCTCGGGAAGTACGAGGCTGCCCGGGAGATCTACGCCAAGATCCGCGACCGCGGTGAGGGGCACGAGCGCCAGCCGGACCCCTTTGCGAAGGGCAAGATCGCGAACATGCACGCGGAGCTGTCGCAGGCCTATCAGGACATCGGCATGACCTTGGATGCCATCCGCGAGCTCGAGAAGGCGACCGCCTTGTGCCCCACCTTCGCGGATCTGCGCACCCGTCTCGGCGTCTTGTATCGCGACACGGGTGACAAGGTGCACGCCCGCGAGCAGTTCGAAGCCGCGAAGCAAGCCAACCCCAAGTACCTGCAGGCCCGCGTGCTGCTCGGCGTCCTGCTGCTCAGCGCCGGAGAGAACGACGCCGCGCAGGCGGAGTTCGAAGCCGTGGTCGCCCAAGATCCGGACAACAAGAGCGCAGCCACATATTTGCGGATCGTGAGCGCCCAGCGCGAAAAGAGCAGCCGGCCGCCGAGTGGCGGCGACGCTCCGACCTCGTGAGCCCACGCAAGAAGCCGAGTCGCTGGCGCCGGCTGTGGACGCGGCTCCGCGGCGGCGAGCTCTCGCCCAAGCGCGCCAGCGCTTCCGTGGCGGTGGGGCTCTTCGTCGGCTCACTGCCGCTGTACGGGTTGCATTTGCCGCTGTGTTTGCTGGTCTGCGTCCCGCTCCGGCTCGACGCGGTGACGGCGTACTTGGCAGCCAACGTGTCGAACCCGCTGTTCGCGCCCTTCCTGGTCACGGCCGAGGTGGAGGTCGGGGCGCTGGTCACCAGCGGCGGCTTCGTGGAGTTCACGGTAGAACAGGCGCGCGCGCTGGGCGTGGGTGGCTTCGTGCTCCAGCTTGCCGTCGGATCGGTGGTGGTGGGCGCGGCTCTGGCGCTGGTGGGGGGCGTGGTCACGCGTCGCTTGGTCCGAGAGCCCACGGCCGAGAGTCGCGCGCTGCGCGGGGCCGTGGAACGGACGGTCCAGCGCTACGCCGACGCGCCCCGCGCCCATCGGTTCTATGTCGCCCTCAAGCTGGAGAGCGATCCGCTGACGGGACGGCTGGCCAAGCTCGCGGATCTCGGTGAGGTCGCGGACGCCGCGTGTGGCCGCGGGCAGTTCGCCCTGTTACTGTTCGAGCTCGGAGCCGCGAAGCGCGTCGTGGGCTTCGATTGGGACGCCACCAAGATAGAAGTGGCTACGGCCGCTGCGGAAGGCGACATCGAGCTCTCCGTAGCCGACCTTCGCAACGTGGAGCTTCCGGAAGTGGACACGCTGCTGTTGCTGGATGCGCTGCACTATCTCGGCGTCGAGGAGCAGGACTTGGTGCTCGAGCGGGCCGTCGCCAGTGTGCGTCCCGGGGGGCGCGTTCTCATCCGCGAGCTCGACGGGGCGACGCGCGGTGGACGCTTGGCGCTCCTGTTCGAGCGCATGGCCGTGCGAGCGCGGTTGAACTCCGGCGAGCGCATCACCGCGCGGCCCATCGCGGACATCGTCGCTCGACTGGCGAAGGCAGGGTTCGCCGTGCGTGTACAGAGCGCCGGGGGGCTTTTGGGCAACCGCCTGGTGGTCGCGGAGCGCCCGGCTCAGCTCGAGAGCTCGGCGACTTCGGCGTCGAGCACCTCGGCCAGCGTCTCGAGCGCTGGCGCCACCATGGAGGCCACGGTGGGGGCCGCACCCGTGAGCGCCTGAACCGACGTCACGCCGTGCTGGCTGATGCCGCAGGGCACGATGAGTCCGAAGAGCTCGAGATCCGTCGACAGATTCAGGGCAAAGCCGTGCATCGTGATCCAGCGACTGATGCGCACCCCGATGGCACCGAGCTTGGCCAGGCGGCGAGCGTCCTTCGCACCGGGCCAGCGACTGGGCTCGGTGGCGTCCACCCATAGCCCGATCAGGGCCTTGTCGTCGGGGATCGCGCCGGCATCCACGCCGAACGATGCCGCCAATCGCCGCATGGTTTCCGTCAGGTCCCCCACGTACCTGCGGACGTCCTGGCGGTCGGGAGAAAGGTCCAGGATCGGATAACAGACGAGCTGCCCGGGGGCGTGGAGCGTCACGTCGCCTCCTCGTCCAGTGTCGATCAGATCCACTCCGCGAGCACTCAACAGCTCGCGAGGCAGGAGCACGTGCTCGGCGGCCGCGCCACGCCCCATGGTGATCACGGGCTCGTGCTCCACGAACAACACGGTGTCGGAACGGGAACCCGCGCGCCGCTCTTCGTGATAGCGCTGCATCAGCTCGTGAACTGGGGCGTAGCGCTGCCGTCCGAGCCACACGCCGTGGAGACGACGCTTCTTCATTCCGGAACGTGCTTGCCGTCGGCTTGCAGTTGCTCGCGCAGCTCGTCAATCCGATCGGTGAACGTGCCAGCGAGATCCGGATCGAACTGCGAGCCGGAGCAGCGCGTGATCTCGTTCACGGTGACCTCGTGGGGCAACGCACGGCGATAGGCACGATCGCTGGTCATCGCGTCGTAGGTGTCCGCGATGGAGATGATGCGAGCAATGAGCGGGATCTCGACTCGCGAGAGGCCCAGGGGATAGCCCCGGCCATCCCAGCGCTCGTGGTGCAAGTGGACGCCGGGAATGACCGGTTCCAAGAACTTGATGGGGTCGAGGATCTCCCGCCCGTACACCGGGTGCTTCTTGAAGATCTCGTACTCTTCTTGGGTCAGCTTGCCCGGCTTGTTCAGGTTCATGACGCAGCCGACCTTGCCGATGTCGTGCATCAAGGCCGAATGCCGCACGACCTCGATCATGGCGTCGGACAACCCGAGCCAGCGAGCGAGGGCGACCGCGTACAGGGCGACCCGCTCGGAGTGTCCTGCGGTGTAGCGGTCCATCTTGTCGATGGTCTGCGCCAGACCCTGGATGGTCTGGTTGAAGGTTGCCTGCAAATCCTCGTACAGCCGTGCGTTTTCGATGGCCGCGGCGGCGCGGGAGGCGATGATGCTCAGCAGCTTACGCTGCCCCTCGTCGAAGCGCTTGCTAGGGGTGAGAGAGACGGCCGAAAGCCACCCAATCAAACGGTCCCGCATCTTGAGCGGGACCACCGCGATGCTGGAGACCGGGGGACCCGGTAGCTTCGCGAACAGATCCTGAGCCCGGTTGCCCTGCTCCACGAGGGGATCGCCGGACGACAGGCGCGTCACGATCTTCTCCACGTCCAGCTGCCCGACGTTCTCCGTCTCGGAGACACTCGCCCCACGCTCCACGTGGCGCTCGAAGTAGCTACCCTCGCCGTCCTCCAGCCAAGTCGAGGCGACGTCGGCACGGACCTCCCCCAAAGCGCTATCCAGGAGCGTGGCGACTACCTCGTCGAGGGACAAGCTGGCGCTGATCGCTTCGCTCACCTTGTATAGCGACACCGCCTCGCGCAGACGAAGGTTCTCCGCGGCTAAGCGCCGCTTCTCGAGCCCGCGCTGCACGATGTGCACGATCTCCTCGACCTTGAACGGTTTGAGGATGTAGTCGTACGCACCGCGCTTCATGGCGTCGATCGCGGTTTCCACGGTGCCAAAGCCCGTCATGATCACGGTGATCGTGTCGGGGTGAGTGTGGGAGACTTCCTTCAGTAGCTCGAGGCCGCCCATCTTCGGCATCTTGAGGTCGCTGATGACCAAGTCGTACTGGGCTCGCGCGAGCTCCGAGATCGCACTGGCGCCATCTTCGGCGGTGCGGACTACGTAGCCCTCCATGCCGAGGAAGTCCGCGAGGATGTCGCGAATGAATTTCTCGTCGTCGACGACGAGCACACGCGGGCGCTCGTCCAAGGGGGCTTCGTTCGAGGCAGCCATCCAGTTCGTGGGGGAGTGATCGTAACAGAAGTTTTCCGGCGGACTCGACTATCCGCGGCTGGGCCTGCGTCTAGCGCCGAAACCGGTGAGCTGTCGAGCCGCCGCCGTCAGCTGCGTTGACCCAGAAGCCCACCCAGCGAGCGACGCGGCGGCTCCGGATCGTGGGCTTTCAGGTAGTGCAGGTTCAACCCATTCACGAGGGCGTGGGCCACCAGCGGGCCGGCCAGCGAGCCGCTGAGTTGGAAGACGCCTCCGAGCAGGAGCCCGACCAGCGTCGCCCACGCCACCCACACCCAGCGGCTCGGCCCACGGATCTGGTGCACCAGCCCGAACAGCAGCGCTTGGGGCACGAGGCCGAGCCAGGGCGCCAGTAATCCTCGAAACAAGAGCTCTTCCCCAACGGCGCTGAGAGCCGCCAGGGCGATGATCCCGCTCAGTGACATGCCCCGCGCGAGCGGACGCAACTCCGCATGGAGCCGCCGCGCCCACGAGAAGCGGGTGACGAACAGCCGCGTCGACATCACAATCAAGCCGCCGAGGGCAGCTCCCAACATCGCGCTGTAGATGTGACGACCAGGGTCGCCGAGCATTAGCCAGGGGTCCGGATGGACGAGCGGAGATCCCGATCGCCACACCACGGCGATGAGGCTCGAAGCCGCGCCCAAGATGGCGTAAGCGGCAGCGAACCGGCCCCAGCGGAACATCGCCAAGACTATGGCATGCATGGGTCCGCGGCGCATCTGCCCGTCGGGGCTTCGCGTTCGGTCGAACCCTGATATTGTTCCGACGTGGCCACGCCGGAAGACCCGCCCGAGGTATTGGAGCGGTTCCATCAGACCCTCGAGCTCGTCGAGATCATCGCTCGGCAGGTGGGCCGCAGCGTGGGCCGCATGGCCGACCTTTCAGACCTGATCAGCTATGGTCGCGAAGGGCTCTTGGATGCTGCGCGGCGTTTCGAACCAGAGCGTGGCGTTCCGTTCCGTGCGTACGCGAATTATCGCGTCAAGGGAGCCATCATCGATGGCATCCGGGCCATGTCGCACCTGCCGCGGCGCGTTCACGAGCGCCTTTCGGCGTTGGAGGCCGCGTCGCGCTACTCGGAGGGTGCGGCCGAGGACACTTTCGCCGCGGCGGCTAAGAGCAATGCCGAGCAAGCCCTGTCGGATCACCTGGCGGGGATGGCCGCGGCCATGGCCATCGGCTTGGTGGCGCATCCCGGACGGGGCGAAGAGGGGGAACACGTCGGAGTCGCCACCACCGCAAATCCCGAGGATGCCGTGGCGACGGTCGAGCTCTTGTCCGTCGTGCGGGAGGCCATCGACACGCTCCCCGACCAAGAGGCAGAGCTGGTGCGACGCCACTACCTCGAAGGCGAGCGTTTCGACCACGTGGCGAAGGACCTCGGGCTGTCGAAGTCCTGGGCCAGTCGGCTCCACACCCGCGCCATCGGTCGTCTCAGCAAGCGCCTCCGTGGTGTGAACGGCTGACGGCGCCTTTCTTCGCAACTCGGTGGGGAGGGTGCCGACTCGAGGCCCATGTCCGCTCCCATTTCCGGTGCCGCTGGCGCCGAAGCTCGTATGCAAATCGTCACGGACGCCGCGGATTCGGCGCAGTCCGCCGCCCCTGCCGCGCCGGCGGAACGAACCGGGCCGTCTTTCGGCAAGGTCCTCGAGCGTCTTGGTCACGAGGTGGACCGGGGCGAAGGCATCGTGAATCGAGCGGTGCACGGCGGCGGGCACATGGACGCCCGCGGCCTCATCGCGCTGCAAGCCGGGATTTATCGCTACACCGAGGCCGTGGAGCTGTGCTCCAAGCTGGTGGATCGTGCGGGCTCGGCCGTCCGCACCACGCTGCAGGGGTCCGGCGGCTGAACCGTCGGGGGTGCTATCCTCCACCCCATGCCGGAGCGCGTCCTGGTTGCAATGAGCGGAGGTGTCGATTCCTCCGTCGCGGCGGCGCGCCTGGTGAAGCAGGGTTTCGATGTGGTCGGGGTCACCCTGCACCTGTGGGACTACCCCGACGACGGTACGGTGAAGGGACGCTGCTGCGCGCCGGAAGACGTCCATGACGCGCGCAGGGTCGCGGATTTCCTGGGTATCCCCCACTACTCCTTCGATCGGCGCGGACTGTTCCAGAAGGAAGTGATCGACCCCTTCGTCGAGAGCTACCTGGAGGGTGAGACCCCGAGCCCCTGTGTGCGGTGCAATCGAGGGGTGAAGATCCGGGAGCTCCTGACGCTGGCGCAGCGCCTGGAGGCCGCCAGCGTCGCGACCGGCCACTACGCACGCATCGGTGGGCCGCCAGAGTGCCCGACTCTCCTGCGCGCCGTGGATGGCGACAAGGACCAGAGCTACTTCCTGCACATGCTGAGCCCCGATGTGTTGGGTCGCTTGCGTTTCCCTCTCGGTGCTGCGACGAAGGCGGAGGTTCGCGCCGAGGCCGAGCAGCTGGGCCTGCCTGGCGCGAGCAAAGGCGAGAGCCAAGAGCTGTGCTTCGTTCCAACGGGGCGGTACGATGCTTTCGTGACGGAAAGGGCCGACAGTCGCGTTCGTCCTGGTCCCATCGTGGATGCTTCCGGCCGTGTGGTTGGCGAGCACGACGGGATCCACCGCTTCACCCGAGGTCAGCGGAAGAACCTCGGCGTCTCGCTCGGGTATCGCGCCTACGTTCTCGACATCCAGGCGCAGACCGGCCGGGTGACGGTGGGACCCCGCGAGGCGTTGGGAGCGCGAGCCGCACGCCTGGCGGACGTCTCTCTGCGTGGGGACGAGAGCCTACCCCTCGAGTGCGAGGTCGCGGTGCGCTATCGGGCGCGACCGGTTCCCGCCCTCCTCACTCCGGTGGAGGGTGGGGTACGGTTGGAGCTGCGGGAGAGCGTCCCCGCGGTGGTTCCAGGCCAATATGCCGTGTTCTATCGCGGCGAGGAAGTGCTCGGCGGCGGTGTGATCCAAGCCACGGAGGCATCATGAGCCGCTGGGTGCTGCTGCTCGCCGCGCTGCTGCTGCTCGGCTGTACGACGGGGGAGGGAGACGGTGAGGTCAAGAGCGACAAGCTCTACGTGGAGGACTGCTGGAATGGCCCCTTCGACCTCAAGCCGACCTTCTTCGGGGCGAACCCTTACCTCAACACCCTCACGATTCGGGTGCAGCGCGGTGACAACATCGAAGAGGTTTCCGATGGCCTCATCGTAGTCGTGAATGATGTCTCGGGGATCCGCGGAGCGCGGTTGAACCAACCGCTCAAGGTGGGGTTGCCTCCCGGCGTGACCCCCCCGGGAGTGCCGGTGGTCTATGACCCCGAACCTCCGCTGGTGAGTCTCTCCCTGTACCTCCACGATACCTGTCACAAGCAGAACGGTACGCTGTACTCCCTCGACGGGACCATCACCTTCAAGTCGCTGTTCAGCGGTGACTTGAACGAGGGTAATGCGGACGATCGGCTGACCGACGCCAAGTTCGAGGCGAGCTTCGCCGACCCCCGCCACCTCCAGCCCGATCTCACGGTGGACCCCGAACGGATGAGCACCGTGACCGGGTGGTTTCGCTTCTTTTTCGAGCGCGGGCAGCCAGCGCAGCCGTTCCAGTGACGCCCTGCGCGAAGTGCGCTTCGCAGGTCCCGTGTGGGAGCGCAACCCACCCGCACGGGAAGGGCTCGTCGGGTTGATTCCAAGCCCGAGCGCCGCTACGCTTCTTCAGAGATTTTCATGACTTTTGCAGGTCGAGGAGTTCGCTCTGTCGCTGGGCTGCTACTCGCCATCCTGTGTCTGGCGCTGCCCGCTTCTGCCACCCCCAAGGCGTTCGGTCAGGCTGACACTGCGTGGCACACGGGCGAGCTCGACAAGGCGATGAAGCTCTATGAGGATGCGCTCGGCGAGGGTGGGCTCGAGCCCAACGAAGTCGTGATCGCCCACTCTCGCATCGGAACCGTGAAGGCCGCGCTCAAGGACACGAACGGCGCCCTGAGTGCTTTCCGGATCGCGGCCGCCATCGATCCCGACTTCGAGCTGCCGGCCGACAGCGGGCCCGTGGCCAAGAAGCTGTACGCACGAGCACACAAAGAGGCGGAGGCGTTGGGTGGGCAGCGGCTGTCCATCGCAGTGAAGGCAGCAGACACCATCCCGGCGCAGCGGCCGTTTACCATCGAAACGGAAATCCCCGAAGGGTTTGCGGTGCTCGTCGCCGAGGTCGTGGTCACTGTGGAAGACCCGGTGACTGGCAAGCGCTGGCGACGAAAGCATGCGTCCGACCCGAAGGTGAAGTTCGAGTTCCCCAAGCGGGTGGCCATTCGCGGCGCGCGTCTGAAGGTGCGTGCCGCGGCCGTCGACTCTCAGAACAACGCGTGGACGGTGGGGGAAACGAAGATCAAGGTCGAAGGTACACGAGAGCTCACCGCCATCAGCGACGAGCCCGTCGGTGAGACGCCAAAGAAGGACAAGAAGGGCGGAGAGGACTTCTTCAGCGGTCCGATCCCCTGGATCGTGGGCGGCGCATTGGTAGTGGGCGGCATCATCCTGTACGCCGCCACTCGGCCGCCGGACGACGTCACCGTGGGGGCGCCAGCCTGGCAGTAATGGCAAACGACGCTGCACCCGGAGGGCCGCCGCGCCCCAGCGTCACTGGGTCCTCGCCCAGTGATCGCGAGCGGCGAATCGCCGAGGGCAGCGACTCGCTTCCCGGGGGTGGCACCTATTTCCTCGGTCGCTACCGTATCGTCGACGAGATCGGCGTTGGCGGCATGGCGAGCGTGCACCTGGCGCGAGCGGACGGACCCGGCGGCTTCCAGAAGTGGGTGGCCATCAAGCGCATCCATCGCCATCTCGCGGAAGACGAGACGTTCATCCGCATGTTCTTGGACGAGGCGCGCATCGCCGCCCGCATCTCGCATCCAAACGTCGCGCAGGTGTTCGACCTCGGCAAGCACCGGGACACCTACTGGATCGCCATGGAGTACCTCCACGGCGAACCGCTGCGCGAGATCATGCGGGCCGTGGAGGAGGGTGGCGCGCCACCCATGAGCCCCCAGCTCGCGGCACGCATCGTAGCCGACGCGGCGGAGGGGTTGCACGCCGCCCACGAGCTTCGGGACAAGGACGGCAAGCTCCTGAATCTCGTGCATCGCGACGTCACGCCGCACAACTTGTTCCTCACCTACGACGGTGCCGTAAAGGTCGTGGATTTCGGCATCGCCAAGGTCACGGGGCGTTTGGCCAACACCCGGGCGGGTACGCTCAAGGGCAAGCTCGCGTACATGAGCCCAGAGCAGGTTCGCGGCAGCGCCATCGATCGCCGCACGGACATCTTCGCCTTGGGTGTGGTGCTCTGGGAGCTGACTACGGGTCGTCGCCTGTTTCGGATGGAGAGCGACCTCGAAACTCTCGAGCGCGTGCAGGCCTGCGTCGTGCCACCGCCGTCGAGCATCGTCGAGAACTACCCGGTCGAGCTCGAATCGATCGTGATGCGCGCACTGGCAAAGGATCTCAATCGCCGCTACCCCACGGCGCGAGAGATTTCCCGCGCCTTACAGCAATATTTGATGAAGTCCGCCTCGTTCGTGGGCTCGGAGGAGATTGGCAGCTACGTCAAGCACGTGCTCAGCGATCGCTTCCAGCGCCGCGAGGCCCACTTGCAGTGGGCCGCAGAAGTGACACAAACCATCTCTCTCGATCAGCTCGAGGGAGGAAGCGAAACGGACGACGAGGTATCTCTGTTGAGCTATCGATCGGATGTCCAGCAGGTCCCGCGAACTGCGCCCGCCGCTCCGGGTCCACCCCCCCCGGTGGCGCCTTCTGTACCCGTACGTCCTACGCCTTCCCGAACGGCGAGCAGCGCGTCTCCGCCCGTCTCTCGCTCGCGGCCCATGACGGCGCCGATGTCGGCACCTCGGCCCGCAGCGGGCGCGCCGGCGCGTCCGCTGCCAAGCTTCGAAGGAACCGGAAACACTGGCACCGAGGATCTCTTGGAGCCGGAGGAAGACGACGATTTGGCGAAGACCCGGGTAACCGGAATGCCGCAAATGCCAATGCAACGCGATCCACGAAAGTCTACGGCCCTCGGTTTGGGGCCGCCTCCCGCGCCGGCGGCACCTCCGGAGATGCACGACTACGGTTCCGAAGACGAGGACGCCGTCACGACTGTGATGGCGCCTCCCTCGGAAGCCGAAGAAGCGCAAACGATCAGCACCGTCCACGAACCGCCCAAGCCGTATCGGCCGGCGGCGCAAGAACCGGACGACGCGATCGTCGTCGCGCCGACGCTCATGATGCCCCCGGAGGGCACCATGCAGACCGTCGCCCCCCAGCAGGCGGGGATGTATGGTCCGGCGCCTTACTCCACGGCCCAGCCGCAACAGCGAGAGGGCAAGTCTTCCATCCTCATCGCCGTGATTGCGGCGGCCACCACGCTGATTGCCCTCACGCTCACCGCACTGGTGGTCCTCAAGATCACGGAGAAGCCGCAACCTGCCCCCGTCGCTACGGTCACTGCGCCTCCCGCGCCGACGCCCACGCCGGCGCCGACTCCCACGGCCCAACCGTCGCCGGTGATCGCGACGGGTACTCCCGTCACGCCGACTGCGACGGCGGCCACGAACGACAAACCGGTGGACCCGAGCTCGCTGCCGAAAGAGACGTCGGACAAGCCGAAGACGACGACACCGAAGGCCGTTGGCGGTGGCTACAAGCCCGTGCCGGCCGCCACCAGCACTCCGGCTCCCAGCAAGGAGCCCGGCTTCCTGACCGTGGTGTGTGACCCGTTCTGTGACAGCGTCACCGCCGGCGGTAGAAGTCTAGGTCCTTCCCCAGTGGTTCGCGCTGCGCTGCCGCCGGGCACGCACGGTGTGGGTCTCAGAAGTCAAGGCGTGAAGAAGTCGATAAGCGTGACGATCGTTTCTGGTCAGACGACCGCTCGTCGCGTGAAGATGTCCCCATGAAGCGAGCGCTTTCTTTGGCACTCGGCCTGTGTGCGGCCGGGGCCCTGTTTTCGTCCTGCGCATCGAAGCCGGAGGTGAAAATCGTCCTGCTCGACCCCTGCGCGGACAGCGGACAGTCGTTCCGCGAGGCAGCGTCCTACGCCGAGTTCGTGGTGTACAAGAACCGCTGCCCCACCGACGAGACGCTCGCCGCCGGCAAGACGGACGGCGCCGTCTACAAGTCCACCGTCGCGGCGGACGGCAAGCTGCCGGAGGTGGGCGATCTCGGCAAGGGCAAGTACGGCTTCGCCGCGTTGATGCGGGACGAGAACTGCAGCGTGATCGGGTTCGGCTGCACCGAAGCCGACATGGACACCATTCGCGAGGTACGCGTCGCGGTACGCGCTTGGACCAACCCGTGCACCGACTCGCAGTGCGATCTGTGCACGCCGCTCTCGGGTCCCGGCTGCGATCCTCCGAAGACATGCTCCGCCGGCCGTTGCATCGAAGAAGACGCTCCGAGCTGCGATTTGACCGTGGTGGCGGGCGGCGCTTTGCCGGAGCCCGCAACGGCTACGGCGCGCCTCACGGGCCCCGCCATCGTGGCCACCCCGGATGGCTACGTGATCGCCTATCGCGAGCAGGACGCGGCGGGCACCACGCTCAGTGCCAACGTCATGGGTCTGTCCGACAACGGCACCCTGAAGCCGCCGTCCAAGTTCAACCTCGGCGGTTGCACCGGCGTGGAAATGAAGGACGGCATCGGTATCGCGTATTCCGGCAACGGCGGCCTTGCCGCCACCAGCCTGCCGAACTGCGGCGGCACGGGCGCCGGCGCGGTGTTCGTCCCGTTCGACTCGCTGGGCGTCGTGGGAGATGCCAAAGGGCCGAAGAACTCTACGTTTCAGGAGTTGACTGTGGCCAGCAATGGCCTCGCGGCGGGCGCGGCTGTTGGGGACTACGATTTCGTGTTTCGCGTGGTCCTCTCGACGCCTGAAATCCAAAGGGCCGTAGTTACAACGAACCCCACACCTACGAATTCTCCCTTCAAGGAGGTGCCCATTGTTGAGCCGTTCGGTACCGAAGATGTTCCATTCGCGATGGTAGCCACCAGTCCGAAAGTGCGTGCCTACATGGCGCCGGTGCCGAGCAAGTCAGGAATGGTCTTGCAAATGGGCCCCAATGCATCCGACCCGTTCAACATAACGGGCGAGGTGATGCTGCCGGACGCATCTTGGGGCGCCATCACCGCGTGGGACGACACCGTCGCGGCCATCGTTCCTTCCGTGGCGGGTGTGTCCATGAAAGCCGTGGCTCTGGGCGGCACCACCCTCTCGGACGTGGCTTCCGGAACCATCGGCTCCGGCGCCGTGAAGGGCGGCGCCATGGCCACGCTGCGGGACAATCTCTTCATCCTGACCAGCGCGGCCAGCAACCTGACGGTGCATCGCGTGACCGGCGTGGAGGGCACGCTGGCCTCGTCGTCCTCGGACGACGTCGCGCTGCCGGACAAGATCGGCACCGTGCAGCTCTCCAACTTCGACGGCAACCACGTGGCCATGGCCGCGGCTCGCAGCCGCGTCGCGGTGGTGTGGTTGACCCGTGGCACCCTGTCGGCGGGGGATCCCACCGGTGGCTGGGCGCTGCTCCGGTGCTCCGATTGACGTGAAAAGCGTGGTGGACGAGCAGCTGCGAGGTGAGGCGCGGGAGTTCTCGCTCCGCTTCACTTGTGACAGCTGCCAAAACTTCGATCCGGACGCCTTGGCGTGTGGCAACGGCTACCCGACGGAGCCGCATCGCTCGGTGGACCTGGCCTGCGTCCAAGAGCTCTTGTTCTGCAAAGACTTCGAGCTGGCCTGAGGTGGCCCGCAGTCACCCGCCGACGCTGCTCACGACGCTGTCCGCCACCCTGCGGCGGGGGTGCAGCGTTCAGCGAGGCGACCACATCCTGGTGGCGGTGTCCGGGGGCGGGGACTCCCAGAGCCTGCTGCACGCTCTCGCTCGGCTCGCGCCCAAGCTCGGCTTGGTGCTGTCGGCCCACGGCGTGGACCACGGCCTGCGTCCCGAGGCCTCCGCGGAGCTCGACATGGCGCAAGAGCTGGCTGGGGATCTCGGCGTCGCCTTCGGTCGCAGCCAGCTGTCCGTCCGCCCAGGCGCGAATCTGATGCACCGCGCCCGGCGAGCCCGCTACCAGGCTCTGCGCCAAGCCGCCGCGGACGTGGGCGCGGGCCTGATCGCCACGGCCCACCACGCCGACGACCGGGCGGAGACGGTCTTGCTCCGACTGCTGCGAGGCGCGGGCCCGCGCGGTCTGGCCGTGTTGCCCGCCCGGGATGGTGACCTGCTCCGCCCTTTGATTCACGTCCCCCGCGCAGCGGTGGTCGCGCATCTCGCGCGTCATCACATCGAATTCGCCAGGGATCCGTCCAACTTGGACCGGCGATTTTTGCGCGTGCGCGTTCGCCACGAGCTCATGCCCTTGCTCGAGAGCATGTCCCCGGAGATCGTGTCCCACCTGAACGCGTTGGCGGATCAGTTAGCCTCAGGCCCTGTTCCACGCCTGCTCGACGATCAGGGCCGCCCCGTGGATCTGGGCCGCGCCCAGGTCGAAGCGCTGCGCCAGCTCGTCGCGTCGGGGTCTGCCAAGGCCCACGTGCGGCTGTCGGACAGCCGCGTCCTGCGCCTCGATTCCGGCGGGAAGCCGGTGGTGGAAGATGCCCCAGCCCCGGCCCGGCGGGGCCGGCCACGGGGCAGGGGTGCCAAGCCGGGCAAAAGTGATTAAGTGTGCCAAAGCCCAGTGAATCGACGGGCCCGGTTTCGGATGGCATGATTGGAAAGCCGCTCTGGCGCATCGATTGGTGATTCGAGGTTCTAAGTGAAGCAACCGCACAAGACCCTGCTCCTGTGGGTCGTATTGATCGTCGCTTTCCTGGCCATCTGGCAGTTCCTGAGCCCAGATGGACCGCAGCGTCAGCCCATGCCGTTCTCGGAGTTCATGGCGCTGGTGAAGGCACCGAAGGAACAGCGACACGTCGATACGGTGGAGATCAAGGATCGCGAGTACGCGTTCCAGATCAAGAACCCGGCCAGCAAGGGGCCGCCGGAGCGTGGCATCACCGTAGGTCCGGAGAGCGACGACATCGTCACGGAGCTGCTCAAGAACGACGTGAAGGTGAGCTTCCAGAAGGACGAGGCCAACCCGTTCCTCACCACGACGCTCACCATCCTGTTGCCGATGCTGTTCTTGCTGGTGCTGTTCTACCTCTTCATGAGGCAGCTGCAGGCCGGTGGCGGCAAGGCCATGAGCTTTGGCAAGAGTCGCGCGCGGCTGTTGAACGAAGCGCAGAACAAGATCACGTTCGCGGACGTCGCCGGCATCGACGAAGCGAAGGACGAGGTCGAAGAGATCATCGCCTTCCTCAAGGACCCAAAGAAGTTCCAGAAGCTCGGCGGTCGCATTCCGAAGGGCGTGCTCATGATGGGCCCGCCCGGCACTGGCAAGACGCTCTTGGCGCGCGCCATTGCTGGAGAGGCCGGCGTGCCGTTCTTCAGCATCTCCGGTTCGGATTTCGTCGAGATGTTCGTGGGTGTGGGCGCCAGCCGCGTCCGTGACCTGTTCGAACAGGGCAAGAAGCACGCGCCCTGCATCATCTTCATCGACGAGATCGACGCCGTGGGTCGTCACCGCGGAGCCGGCCTCGGCGGCGGTCACGACGAGCGCGAGCAGACCCTGAACCAGCTGCTGGTGGAGATGGACGGCTTCGAGTCCAACGAAGGCGTGATCATCATCGCCGCCACCAACCGGCCGGACGTCCTGGATCCTGCCATCCTGCGGCCTGGTCGTTTCGACCGTCGCATCGTCGTGCCCCGACCGGACGTGCGCGGTCGCGAGGGCATCCTGGGCGTGCACACCAAGAAGGTTCCGCTCGGTCAGGACGTGGATCTCGCCATCCTCGCCGCGGGTACCCCCGGCTTCGTGGGGGCGGATCTGGAAAACCTGGTGAACGAAGCCGCGCTGCTCGCTGCCCGTCAGGACAAGGACAGCGTGGGCATGACGGACTTCGAGCTGGCCAAGGACAAGGTCCTGATGGGCAGCGAACGCCGCAGCATGGTGATGAGCGAAGAAGAGCGCCGCACCGCTGCTTGGCACGAGGCGGGTCACACCCTGGTGGGCATGCTGGTGGAAGGTAACGACTCCGTCCACAAGGTGAGCATCATCCCCCGCGGTGCGGCCCTCGGCGTCACCCAGTTCCTGCCCACGGAAGACCGCCACCTGATGACGCGCAAGCAGACCCTGGCGCGCATCGCCATGGCCCTCGGCGGCCGCGTGGCGGAAGAGGTCGTGTTCGACGAGCAGACCACCGGCGCCCAGGACGACATCAAGCGCGCCACCCGCCTCGCCCGCGCCATGGTGTGCGAGCTGGGCATGAGCGAGAAGCTCGGTCCGATCGCCTACGGTGAGAACGAGGAGAGCGTGTTCCTGGGCCGGGAGATGACCTCTCGTCGGGAGGACTACTCCGAGAACACCGCCCAGAAGATCGACGAAGAGGTCCGCAGCATCGTGGAGCGGCAGTACCAGGTCTGTCGCCAGGTGCTGACGGGCAACCGCGACAAGCTGGATCGCCTGGCCGAGGCCCTGCTCGAGCGCGAAACGCTCGACTCCGAGGAGATCAAGGCGGCAGTGGACGGGCGCGAGCTGCCGGCCCGGGACAAGGTCGTGATCCCGAGCTGGAGCGACAAGCGCACTCAGCAGCAAAAAGAGAAGAAGCGCCCGGCGAGCATCTTCGGCGCGCCGAAGCCCGCACCGGGCTGAGCCTCACTCCGGATCGCAAACCCCGTCGCAGGTCTGAATCACACTGCCGTCGGGGCGAAAGAACGCGTCCAGCTGGGCCTGGGTCGCGTCCAACCGACGCACGGCTTCGTGGACGGGCGTGCCGTCCACCGGGGGGATCGCCTTCAGGCCCGGCGGCGGATCGATGCCAAAGTCGAATTCCACCAGCGCGGAGTCCGTCGGCGCGCCAACCGACGACAGCCCAGCGATCTCCCGCGGCGCCGGGGTGAGATACGGAATGCCCAGCGCGCGGGCGTGCAGCTCGGCGGCGAGGGGGTTGACGGCGGCATCGCCCAAGCCGCTGTGCATCAGCACGTGTCGCGCTGCGGGTGACCCCGGATAGGTGTCCGTGACCACGTGAGGGGCCACCGACAATGGGTCGATGCGATCGAAGCTCATCTGGGTGAGCACGGCGAACTTCTGCTGGTCCAATGCGTCGGGGAATTGGATGCCCACGAACAGCAGGAACGCGTTGAATGGCTGGGAGCGGAACATGATGTAGGAGAAGTCCGCGCCGCCCACCCCCAACGCCACCCGCTCGATGCTCGGAGACAGCGCCACGTAGGTGCCGCCCAAGATGTGGCCCATGCTGTTGCCCCAGAAGTACAGGGCGCTCGCATCGTAGGCGGGCGTACCCTGCACCGAGAGCTCCGGCGCTTGCGCCAGCTTGCCTCGAGCCACGGCGGCCACGCTGATGAAGTTGGCCATCGCTTGGTGCACGCGATCCGTGAACATGAGCGTGGTCGCCGCGTCGTCCACGATGTGATTCACGACCGGGATGCGGTCTTCGTCGGACATGCCCACCCAGTTGGCGGCGACCACGACGAAGCCGAGCTTGTCCGCGACCTCCGAGGGCAGGTCTTCCGCCTCGGAACGTGATCCGAAGAACCCGTGGCCGTATTGCATCAGGCGCGCCGGTGGATCGCCGGCCTTGCGGTTCGCCACGCTCTTCGGGATCATGATGCTGAAAGGCACGTCGAGCTCTCCGGAAGGGGCGACGTTGCCGTCGGCGTCCCGGAGCAGCGGGGTCATCGGCGCGTCCTTCTCGACGTACTTGGGGACCTTCACGGTGGCTTGGATCTTGATCGCCACGTGGTCGTTCACGTCCTTTTCTACGCTCGTGATGGCGAAGCTCGGCTCGGCCTTGGCCAGACGGTCCAGCAAGTCTTTCCGGACCGCGAGCAGATCGCCCACTTGGTTTTCCTCGCTGCGGGTGGAGAAGTCCCAGGCCAGCTGTAGCTCCGAGCGCGCCACGCCGGCTTCCGCGAGCGGCGCGAAGACGTCCTTCTCGAAGTGCTGGGCGAGCGGCGCCAGCACCGGATCGCCGCGCGTCTGCTTGTCCCGGAGCCGCCGGAAGCCTTCCGGCGGCTCGATGAGCGCGCCGGCGGGGTCGTGCAGCCGCCGTAGCGCGACCACGTAGTGATGCTCGTTCGAGAGCCGCACCAGGGGGCGCACCACGAGCCCGCGTCGGGCGTCGTCCTCCGCGCGAGGATCCACCTCGGCGAAGTGCAACACGCGCTCCCCGGTGTCCGCATCCAGCAGCACCGTGGCGCTGTCCCCCAGACTTTTTTTCACGTCGTCCGTGTGGAACACGAGCTCGGTGTCGTCCACGCCGCTGGGAAACAGCGCGAGGATCTGCGTCCCGGGCGAAAATCCGTCGGCGGGAAACAGCGCGCCGAGGTTCACCGCCGCGCCGTCCTTGTCGTGGACCTGTGCCGCCTCCGGTACTTCGAAGCGCTTGCCCGCCGGCAGCGTCGCGTCGTCCTTCAAGAACTGATCCGAAGGAAATGGCAGCAGGCAGTCCCACTCCGACGCGATGGGGTTGCAGCCTTCGGGTATGTCCAGCGGGGGCAGCGTCGGCTCCGCTTTCTCGTCATCCCCGCAGCCGCTGAGCAGCACGGCGGCGAGCAGCACACCGAGGTATCGAACGCGCATCAAGCTTCCTCCGAGAGTTGACGCGCTCGCGCCAGCAAGGTCTCCCGTTCGTTTCGCGACGGATCTTCCACGACTTCTTCCAGCAATGTGGTCAGGATCGAGCCGAGCTTGGGCCCCGGCGCCACGCCCACTTCGCTCATGAGGTCGTGGCCGTTGACGGCGAGGTCGCGCACGGAGAGCGCATTGCCGGCCTCCAGGATCACTTGCACGCGACCCTCCAGGGCGGACAGGCGCCGGAGATCCTCGGACGCGTCCCGACCCTTGGCGCTGACGTCCGCCCGGCTCAGGGCATACAGGTCTTCCAGCAGCTCGGGGGTCACGCGCCGCACCCAACGGCGCACGGCGCTGTCGGACCAGGAGTCGTCGTAGCAAATCAGGTGGTGGCGCACGAGCTCTACGATGCGCTTGCGTTCGTCGTTGGAGAAACGAAGCCGCGCTAGCATCGGATCCGCCATCTCCGCGCCGATCCGCTCGTGCTCGTAGAAGGTGTAGTCCTCGGTCTTGTCGCTGAAAGCGCGGGAACGCGGCTTGCCCACGTCGTGCAACAGCCCCGCCACGCGTAGCACTGCCGAAGGCACGCAATTGTCCATGCACTGCATGGCGTGCCCCCACACGTCGAAGGCGTGGTAGCGGTTCTGCTCGCAGCCCACGGACTCGAGCAGCTCCGGTGCGGAGATCGCGAGCATGCCGTGGTTCTTCATGACCTCGAAGGCGCGGCTCGGCTCGCGAGCCTTCATCGTCTTCAGCCATTCGTCGCGGATGCGCTCGGGGCTCACCTTGCGGTAGCTGGCGAGAGACGGCTCGATGGCCCGGGCCGTACCGGGCTCGATGTCCATCTCCAGCGTGGCCGCGAAGCGCGCAGCCCGCAGCACCCGCAGGCCGTCCTCGGCGAAGCGCTCGGCCGGGTCGCCCACGGCGCGCAGCACGCCCGCGCCGAGGTCGCTCACCCCACCGAAGGGATCGATGAGCATGTCCGACAGCGGATCGTAGGCCATGGCGTTGATGGTGAAATCGCGCCGCGCGAGATCCGCCGCGATGTCGTCCACGAAGTACACGGCGTCCGGCCGGCGCCCGTCGGAGTAGGTCGTCTCCCCGCGGAGCGTGGTCACTTCGTAACCCACGCCGCTCAGGAGCACCGTCACCGTGCCGTGCTTGATGCCGGTCGGGATCACCTTTCGGAACAGCTTCTGCACCTGCTCCGGGCGCGCGTCCGTGGCCACGTCCCAGTCGTTGCGAATCGCGCTCTTGCCGCCCCGAAGGTGCATCAGCACGTGGTCGCGCACACAGCCGCCCACTACCCAGGCTCGGAATCCCGCTTCGGCCAGCCGGGTGCACAGGCCCCGCACGTCCGCCGGGACCTCGCTCTTCAAGAGAAGCGTCTCACTCACCCGGACGTTTTACCCGCGGCCCGCGCGGGCCGCACTCAATCGTTCCAGGGATTGACGATTCCCGGATCGCCGAAGCCCGGCTTGGTCTTGGTAGCGGGCGGCTTCTTGGTGGCAGGCGGCTTCTTGGTGGCGGGCGGCTTCTTCACGAACCGCGGTGGCTTCGCGCCCGGGAGCTTGTCCAGCTTGACGCTGCGGCGCGCTTCGCTCGCGTCCACCGACAGCGTCTTGGTCTCGTAGCCCTCCCGCCGGATCTGGATTTCCAGAGTCTCGCCGTCTCCGACCTCGAGCACCACGGGGCTGGCGCCCTTGTCGTCTTCCCCGACGAACACGTGGGCGTCGAGGGGCTCGATGGCCATCACCACCTCGTGCTTTTCCGGCGCTGCGGGCGCGGCGGCGGCAGAAGGCGGAGTCGGTGGCGCGACGGGGGCGGGCGCAGCGCTGGGCACCTTCGCCGTGGGCGCCGCCGGGCTGTCGGAGCTCTTGGCGAAGATCGCGATCACGATCACCATGGCGGTGACCACGCCGGCGATGCCCGCGAACAGCGGCCAGCGTGTGCGCAGGGCCACGCGCCCGACGGGGGACGCGGGCATCGGCGCGGGCATGCCGCCGCTCTGCCCCTTCTTGAAGTAGTCCGCCGGGACGTTGAAGCCGCCGGAGCGGTTCATCATCTCCGGCACGGCGCTGGGGATGGCGCCGTCCTTGACCTTGTCCAGATCGGCGACCAGCTCCGCCATCGTCTGGTAACGCTGCTCCGGGCGCTTCGACAGGCACTTGAGCACGATGGCTTCCAGGCCCGGCGGGACCTCCTGGGGCGCAGGCACCAGGGCGCGGATCGGAACTGGCGCCTTGTACATGTGCTGCGTCAGGATGCCCATGAAGTTGTCGGCGTCGAAGGGCACCTTGCCGCTGGCCAGCTCGTACAGGATGACGCCAAATGAGTAGATGTCGCCGCGGTGGTCCACCGGCGCGCCCGCCGCCTGCTCCGGCGACATGTAGTGCGGCGTGCCGAACACCGCGCCCGCTCGCGTCAGCTTGCCTTCGCCGCTGGTGGAAACCTTGGCGATGCCGAAGTCCAGGATCTTCACGAAGTCTTTGCTGGTGCCGCGCTCCACCAAAAAGATGTTGTCGGGTTTCAGATCGCGATGGACGATCCCGGCTTCGTGAGCGGCCGCCAAGCCCTCGGCCAGCTGCCGCGCCACCTCCAAGATGCGGGGCACGGGCACGGCCTTGCCGTCGTCCACGATCTTGGTCAGCGGAATGCCGTCCAGGTGCTCCATCACGAAGTAGGTGGAGCCGTCCGGAAACTGGCCGAAGTCGCTGATGTCGATGATGTGGGGGTTGCCGATGGCGCTGGCGGCCTTGGCCTCGTTCAGAAACCGCTCGGTGACTTCCTTGTCCCGCGCCAGATCCGAGCGCAGGACCTTCATCGCCACCTTCTTGCCGATGATGGTGTGGCGACATTGGTAGACGACGCCCATGCCGCCCTCGCCCAGGACCGTCTCCACCTTGTAGCGGCCGTCGATGGTGCAGCCGAGGTACGGGTCCTTCTTCGGCATGACGGCTTCGCCGTCGGGCCCCGTGATCTGGCTGATCTCGGAGATGTCCACGAGCGACGCGGAGGGCACCACCGTGACGAGCTTCAGCTCGCTGTCTCGAGATACACCCGGGCCGCCGGCGGGATTCGTCGCCGCGCTCACGGCGCGCTGCTCCGCGCCACCGGCCTTGGCATTGTCCTCAGGCATGGAGGATCCAAAGAAATTTACGCAGGGCTCGTCTCTTTCACCAGTTTTACGTGCGATTCCCGCAAGGGATCTGCGGCACTGGCCATGGGTTCACCTGGCCCGGGTGCGTGCTCGGGATTTCTAGCAAGGGGCGGGCCCAGCGCGCACGCGGCGTTTCCTGGCATTTCCCGGGCAAGTGTCAACCGGTGGACGCGGCGGGCTGTGAAATCCTTGCGTAGACCGGGGTCGCGGCGCCCTTCTTCTGGAAAAGTGCCGCCGGGGTCGCCTCGATGTCCCAGGCTCTGCTACATCCCCGCCTCGTGGGCTTTCCCCTCGATCTCGCCGTCCGCTACATGCGCTCCAAGAAGAGCGGGTTCGTGTCCGTGGGCACCATGTTCGCGGTCATCGGCGTGTCTCTCGGCGTCGCTGCCCTGGCGACGGTGATGAGCGTGACCGGTGGCTTCCGCGCGGAGTTTCGCAAGAAGGTCCTCGGGGTCAACGCCCACGTCCTGATCCTCAAGTACTCGACGGACTTCCGCGAGTACCGGAAGGTGATGGAGCAGATGAAGGAAGTCCCCGGCGTGGTCGGTATCGCGCCCTTCGTCATCGATCCCATGATGGTGACTCACGGGGACAAGACCGCGACGGGTGTGCTGCTCAAGGGTGTCGATCCCCAGCGCATGCCGGAGGTCTTGGATCTACCGAAGCACATCGTGGAGGGCAGCCTGAACGGCCTGCGGTTGCCCGGGGCCAAGCCACCGGAGCGACGCCGCAAGTCCTTCCTGGATGATCTGCCGGACGAGCCGTTGGCTCCCAAGAAGAAGAAGAAGGCGGGAGCGACGGACCTGCCCAGCAAGAACCCCGTGCTGCGCGAGATCGAGAGGGAGATCGCGAGTGCGGATGCCGGTGCGCCCGCCGCCGCGGATCTGGACGCGGGGGTGGATGCCGGCCAGGAATGGACCGTCGACGACAACGCCCCCGTGGGTGACATCGTCCCCGACGGTGGCTACCAGTCCGAGCTGCCCGAAGACGACGAGCTACCGCCCGACGTCGATCCGGATCCGTGCGCCAATCCCGACGCTATCAGCAAGCTGCCGGGCATC
Source organism: Polyangiaceae bacterium (assembly GCA_020633235.1). Lineage (NCBI taxonomy): Bacteria > Pseudomonadati > Myxococcota > Polyangiales > Polyangiaceae > Polyangiaceae bacterium. Next base: position 688,378 of record JACKEA010000006.1, read on the forward strand.
GTGGTGGGCAAGACCCTCAAGGAAAACCTGGGCGTGAAGCTCGGGGATTGCGTGCAGGTCACCAGCCCGACCATCGGGTTCACCTATTCCCGGGGCTCGATCCACGCTCCGGTGGCCAAGCAGTTCCGCGTGATTGCCGTGTTCGATGCGGGCTTCGACCAGTACGACTCCAAGCTGGTGTACACCGACCTTTACGAGGCGGAGGGCTTCGGGGATTCCGGCGACAGCGTCACCGGTATCGAGATGAAGGTCGCCGACATCGATCAGGCGCGGGACATCGCGCGCGACATCGACAACCGCCTGGGTGACGGCATCTATCACACGATGGACTGGGAAGAGCTGAACCACGGGCTGTTCACCGCCCTGCGCATTCAGCAGATATTGATGAGCCTGGTGCTGGCTCTGATCATCGTGGTGGCGGCCTTCACCGTGATCGCCACGCTGATCATGGTGGTGCTCGACAAGAAGAAGGAGATCGCGGTGCTCAAGGCGATGGGCGCCAAGAACTCCGCCGTCCTCCGCGCCTTCCTGTACCAGGGCGCCATCATCGGCGTGCTCGGTACCGCCATCGGCCTGGGGCTGGGCATCGCGGTGTGCCGCGGTCTCCTGGTCTACGGCTTCCCGCTCGATCCCAAGGTGTATTTCATCTCGCGGCTGCCGGTGCAGGTGCGCCCGGTGGAGTTCGCCATGGTCGGAGTGTTCGCCATCGTGGTGTGCCTGGTGGCCACCGTGTGGCCGGCCATGTACGCCGCGCGGCTTCGCCCCGCCGAGGCGTTCCGCGAGCAACAATAGCCACCACCTGCCGTCCGGGCCCTGGCCGGGCATGGCATTGATTTTGTCGAACCGCCGCGGAACCCCGCGGGCCGGACGGCGCGGTTCCGCGTTGAACCAACAGTGTCACGAACAGCGACACGGAAGCGCCGCTTCACGGCCGGCGGCGTCCGGGACGGCGCGGAGACGGCGGCGTCAGGGACGGCGTGCGGACGGCGGCGTCCGGGACGGCGCGGAGACGGCGGCGTCAGGGACGGCGTGGAGACGGCGGCGTCAGGGACGGCGTGCGGACGGCGGCGGCAGCTGGGAGCGGCGCACCAACGACAGCACTCGGGCGGCGAGCTCGGGTCCGCGAAACGGCTTGCTCACGAAGTCGTCGGCGCCCGCCTTGAACGCCGTGACCACGTCCGCCGTGGACGAATGCGCGGTGAGGAACAAGATCGGTAGACGCGCGAAGCGGTCTTCTTTCCGCAGTCGCTGGCAGAAGTCGATGCCGCTCATGCCCGGCAGGTTCCAGTCGAGGACGACCAAGTCCATGGGCGCATCTCGCAGCGCGTCGAAGGCTTCTTCCGCGCTGCCCACGCCTGCGGTGTGGAACCCGGCGCTCCGGAGCATGGCGCTGACCACGTTGAGCAGATCCGGATCGTCGTCGACGACCAATACGTGGGTATCGAGAGGCGCGCGGATGTTGAACGACGGTGCCGCCATGCTGGGTGGCGGGATGGTGGGCGGCTCGATGGAGTTGGCGAACTGCCACAGCATGGACCAATCGCGATCCGTGAAGGCGAGACGCAGGCCATAGCCGCGGTCCACGGCGCAGGCGGCGACGGCGGTGGCGTCCTCCCCCACGGAGAAGGTGGCCGTCACCCACTCGCCGTCGCGCAGACCATCGGTAAATGGAAGCTCGAGCTCTTGCTCGTCACCGCCAGCTTCCATCAGTAGTGCGAGCGCTTCGAAGCTCTCGAAGGTGTACAGGATGCCGCGCACGGACGGGGGAGCCTAGCGCGCGGGGCCCAGGCTTACCAGTTAGCGGAATCCATCGTTTTTAGGGGACTTTTGCCGTTACGGCGGGCAGCGACGGGTGGCCCAGAGCGTGCACGCGAGGGTCAACAGCATGAGCGCGACGCTCGAGCTCCACTGCGGCAGGTGCATCACCGGCGTGGCACCGAGCAGATTTCGAACGTGCCCGCGGGGAAACGGCAACGCGACGGCGGTGGCGCTCGCGCCGAGCACCCAGTCGAGGATCAACGCCCACAGTCGTCCGCTTCCGCGCTCGCCGAAGGTAGACGCCGCCAAGAACCACGCGCCGTAAGCGATGCCGGCGAGGGCACCGATCCACGCGCTGGTCAGCAAGTCCGACACCAGCTTGGGATCCGCCGGCAGCCGGGTGATAAGCACCGCGAGGGCGGCAAGCACGAGGCCCACGACGGCGCTCAGAGGCAGAACGACGGCGAACAGCCCGAGCACGGTGGCGCGGCGGCTGGCGCCGTGGCGCGCGGCGGCGAGGACGGCGTCGTCCAGCCGTGCGCTGCCAACGGCGCGGGTCACGAGGCCGTAGCTCGACAGCGGCAACACCACGCCCAGGGCGATGCCGGCCAGCGAGCGGTCCGCCGCCAGCTCGATGGCGATGCGTCGCTCCAGCAGTGCGACGACGATGACGGCGACGACGGCGCTGGCTGCGGCCGCGATACTCGAGCGTCGCGCGACGCGGCGCCACGCGAGTTCGGCTCCAAATGCCGTGGCGCTCACGCCGCGCCGCCTTCCGCTTTGGGAGCGCGCGCGGCGCGGTAGGCGTTTTCGTAGGCGGCGCGCCACAGCGCGGCGGTGGCGGCGCGGGCGTCGTCTACGCTCGGGAGCACGGGCTCGATGGCGTCGATCACCGCGCCGGAGCTTTGTGCCGCGCGAAGCACGGCGAGGGCGAGGGCGTCGGCGTCGGGGCCGCTCGCCCGCAGCTGTCCGGGATGCGCGTGCTCGTCCAGCTCGACGCCGGCCACGGCGTCCTCGTTGGACAGGGCGGCCGCGAGCGGTCGCGGCGATTCGGTGCGGAGGGCCAGGGTGAGGCCCGCGCCGGGCGCGAGCTCCGCCGCCAGGGGCAATCCGGGACGCCGCACGAAGCGACCGCGATCGAGGAGCACCACGCCGCCGCCGAGCTCCGCGGCGTCCCGCGGGCTCGCCGTGGCGCACAGCACGACCGCGCCGCGGGCGGCCGCGCTGGCGATGGCCTCGACGACCGTGCGCCGCGGGATGATCGCGACGTTCGCCAAGGGCTCGTGCAGTGCGAGGGCGAGAGGCTGGGCGTGGCTCAGCGCCAGCGCCAGGGCCACGGCGCGGCGTTCCCCAGCGGAGAGCCGCGCGGGACGGCGCGCCGCCATCGTCTGTAGCCCGAAGGCCGCGAGCACGCCGTCCGCATTCTGCGCGTCACCCCGCAGTGCAAGGGCGGCGGCCACGTGCCGCGCCACCGTGGCGTCCTCGACGGCGGGCTCTTCCGCGAGCAGCGCGCCCACGCGCCGGCGCAGTCCCGGCGTGCGTAAGGGATCCTCGCCGTTCAGGGTGAGCGTGCCGCGCTTTTTCCGCGCCGTACCAGCAACCAGCGAAACCAGAGCGGCGGTGCCGTCGCTGGGCGAGCCGAGGACCACGTGCACGCCGGCTTCCAACGCCACGCTGGCGCCGACGAGCTCCGCGGCGAAGATCTTGTCGAGGGACAGCGTGGTCACGCCGCGCCTCCGAGGCGAGCGAGCTGATCGAGCAGCAAGCCGAACAGCGCGGGCACGCTGGGCACGTGCGGCCACAGCACCCTGAGCAGGTGAGGAACGACGATCAGGAAGGCGAGCGTGGAACGCGTGTGGCGTGGACTGAGCGCCCGCGCGAGCTCGACCAGCAGGCTGATGACGACGGCGAGGAGAACGACGTAGCCCGTGACACCGACCACCAGCAGCACTCGCGGCAGCAGCAAGCGGAAGGAGCCACTTGCGGCCAGGGCCAGCAGGGCGACGACGAGGGCCGGGAGGCCGACGACGCGGAGCACGCGGCGGACGGTGGCGATGGCCCGCGCCATGGCCAGATCCCGAAGCGAGAAGCCGCGTTGGGCGGCGAGGGCGCGCACGGCGTGATCCTCGGGCTTCCGTCCAGGACCGGCGGCTGCCAGGGCGACACCGCCACCGCCCAGCCAAGACAGCCAGAACAGCGCATTTTGGACGACGACGTCGGCGGAGCTACCGGAGCCGACCAGGGCGACCGCCAACACCAGACCGGCGTAGGTGAGGCCCAGCAGCACGGCCACCGCGCGCGCCGCTTGGGCGGCAAAGTGGCCGCGCAGGCCTCGATCGAGCAGGCGAACGAGGGCCGAGCGACGGATCCTCCTCGAGGGACGGGGCGCGGGCGCTGGCGAGAGCGCGGCACTGGGACTGGCGCTGGTCACGCGGGGGGCAGCATAGCTCCGAGCGCGCCGAATCGGGACACCGAGGTCACTTTTCCAGCTGAGCCAGCACGAAGGTCGCTACGGCGTCGTCGGGGCTGAGGGCGAGGGCGCGGCGAGCATGGCTCGCGGCCGAACGGGCGGCGCCCTGCGCCAGCTCCGCCGTGGCCAACCATCCCAGAGCGGCGACGGCGATGTCGTCCCGACCCTGCGCCATTGGGCGGAGTAGCTGCACGGCCTCACTCAGCTGCCCGCGGCGGATCAAGCTGCGGCCTTCCGCGATGGCCAGCTCTGCATTTTCCGGGAAGCGCTCGCGCCCCTCGGACACGATGGCGTCCGCTTCGTCCCAGCGTCCGAGCTTGACCAGAGATGCGCCCAGGCCCACGTAGCCGCTGGGCTCCTCCGGAGCGACCTCCACCAGGCGCTTGAACTGCTCCCGCGCGTGCTCGTACATCCCGGCTTCGTAGGCGAGGCGCGCGAGGTTGGCGCGAGCGGCGGCGAACCCCGGGTCGATGCGCAGCGCTTCCTGATAGTGCTTCGATGCGCGATCCGGCCGGCCGAGCTTTTCTTCCAGCACGCCCAGCGCGTGGTGGGGCTGGGCCACGTCGGGGTTGATGCTGCGGGCGCGGCTGAGGAGCTTGCGGGCACGCTTCATGTTGCCGCGTTGGAGCTCCACCAGGCCTTGGTTGGTGAGCGCTTCGGTGAAGCGTGGGTTGTACTCGAGGGCCAGCTCGAAACGGGCGTCGGCGGTCTCCAGATCCCCGCGTTCCAGTGCTTCCACGCCTTGGGCGTTCAAGTCCACGGCCTTGGCGGGCAAGGGCGCCGAGCCCTTGCAGGCCACGGTGCTGAGGGCGAGGAACACGAGGGCGAGGCCGGCCAGCATGCGCATGGGGGCGTTTCGGGCCGCAGCGCGGCCAGTTTCCCGAAAAATCCGAGCAAATTTGCTCGGAGAGGCGGGAACCCGGTTGCACGAGGGGCCGCCTGCGAGGATGCTCCCGCCCATGCCGCAGGACCGGGACCCCTCCGACGAGCGCGACGAGCTCGACGAAGAAGAGGAAGACGAAGAAGAAACCGAGGAGGAGGAGTCCGAGAGCGGCCGTCGTGCGTCGTCCGATGACGAAGGCGAAGACGACGAAGACGACGAAGACGACGAAGACGACGAAGACGACGAAGACGACGAAGACGACGACGAAGAGGAGGCGGCGCCTCCCCCCCGTCGCGCGTCGCGGGAGAAGTCTCGGCGCCGGCGTCCCCCCGCCGGGCGACCCGTGGTCAAGACCGAGAGGGAGATCAACTCCCCGCGGCTCCAGACCCTGGGCATGCTCGGAGCCATGGCTCTCGCCACGCTGGTGATGTGGGGGAGCGCGCGTTTTGCCTGCAACGCTCACCCCACCCAGACCCGCAAGCCCCGGGACGTGACGACTCAGGAGCTGGCGCGAGATCCAAAGGATGCCGCTCTGGAGATGGCCCAGCGTTGGGCGAGCTACGACTTCACCGGCGCGCAGGAGCTTGCGGGCGGGGAGCTCGCCAAGCAGCTCGAAGCCGCGCACCTCGAGTGTGCGAAGGACGAGAAGGGCTGTGAAAAGAAGAAGCAGGACGCCGAAGGCAAGGTCCTGGCCACGGCGGTGCTGCTGAGCCGCGAGGGCAGCAAGGCCAAGGTCCGCGTCACCACCAGCGGCGGTGCCACCGGTGACAAGACTGCCGTCTACGAGGTCGAGCAGTCCGGCTCCGTGTGGAAGGTCACCAGCGAAGCCGGAAAGTAAGCCCAATCACCGGGTTTCGAAGCGCGCGTCCCGGAGCTGCGCGACGCGGTCCAGCTGCTTGGGGGCCTTGGGGTTTGCGGCCCAGGCACGCACGACGCGACCTTGCTGGTGGTCGTCCGCCACCAGCTCGGCGTATTCCCCGGGCCGAAGCTGCGACGCTTCGGGGCTCGGCAGCAGCACGGTGGTGGTGGCCGTGACCTGGTTCGGATCGGCCTCGCACGTCGTCTCGAACTCCAGCGTGGCGAAGTTCTCCTCGAAGTGGACGTCGGCGACGCGGCCGGTCTCGGCGCACAGCTGAAGGCCCGCCGCGGGAGCCAGGACGACGCGAGTCCGTCCTTCGCCTCCGGGGGCGATTTCCGCGAGCAATCCGCCCCGGCGCTTGATCGCCGAGCCGGTGTCGAAGCCGTCCACGGTGGAGGTGAGATCCGGTCTCACGTCGGGCTGGAGGTACTCCGCCACGGGCTCGATCTGAAGCGGCGTGGTGTAGCCGAAACGCTCCTTCAACGTGCGTGCGTCCATGCCGGCGTTCTGGGCGCTCACGTACTGTTCTCGGATGCGATGTTCTTCCACCTGCGACTGATACACCGCCGTGCCCGCTTCCACGCTGAACCAACGTCGGCCCGCCGCCTTCTCCATGAGCAACGCGTTCTCGGCGCGCGCGTCCAGAGCGTTGCCGGCCGCAGCGTGGAGCAGGACCAACTGGCGGGTGACCTCGACGACGTAGGGATCGAATCGACAGCCGTCGTCCTGGCACTGGCTCACGTACTTCGCGCGCAACGCGGAGAGGCCGTCGACCAGGTCCTTCGGTGCCTCGCCGGCCTTTCGGGCGGCGTCCACCTTTTCTTCCAGGGTATCGAGGGCCTGGTACTGCTCGGAGTACTTCGCGAAGTACTCCTTGCGATTGCGCACCGCCTCCGCGAAGGACTCCAAGTAGATGTGCTTCCGGCGCGCGTCCAAGCGACTGGCCGCCGCGGCGACGGCGTCTTTCGCATCCGAAGCCTTGTTGGCGAAGACCGCACGGGCGGGCTCTGAAAGCTCGATGCCCCGCAGGCGCTCTCCGAGCGCCGTGCGATCGAAGATGCCTGCGTAGTAGTTGCCGATGGCGATGGCCATCGGGTCATTCCCGCAGTGCTGGGCGCACTCCACCAGGTTCAGGGCGACGTCGAGCGAGTCGGGACGGCGATCCTCGAAGCTCTGGTGACGTCGCAACATGGCGGCCAGGCTGGTGGACTCGTCTGGAACCTCCGAAAGGTTGTCGCAGGTGTGCATCAGCACGCTGTCGACTTCGGTCTCCTTGCGCCACGTGCGCTTGTGGCACTCCGCGCTGTCGTAGTGCGTGCGCCCGCGCTGCTTGGGAGGAGCGAGCTTGACGATGCCGCACGCCGAGAGAAAGAGCGTACCAGCGACGAGGGTTGTCCACCTGCGTTTCATCGGAGGGCCGAGCGTCCTGCCGAACCGCAGAAGATGCAAGCAGGGCTACTTCAGCGGGCCGATGTACGATTTTGCCGCCACGACGTTGTCGTACCACTTCGTCGCCTTCCCGTTCGGGTTCGATCCGATGTGGAACGACAGGCCGAAGCGGTCGATCTTCAGCGCCGCCACGTCCCTGAGGCGCAGGTTGCCGAAGTCCGCCACCAGCTTGCCGTCGAGCCAGATGGCGATGCGGCCATCCTTCTGCCCCGGCGTGTTCGCCCGCACCATGTACTCGTAGCAGTACCACTTGCCGAGCTCGGGGATGATGTCCGGACGGCTCACGAAATCGGCGCCGAAGTCGAAGGGCTCGCTGGAATTGGGAAGCACCATGCCGGTGGGGAAGAAGTGGTCTCCCCACTGACTGCGTTGCTCCGGGTGGTACACGTACACGTTGAGATCGCCCGGGGACGGCGTGGCGGCTTCGCCGCGCCAGCTCTCCAGGTTCACCAGGAATTTGTTGGTGCCGTCCGCGGGTACGCCGGGCGTTGCCTGTCCGTTCACGAAATAGTGCGCCGAGACGCTGGCGCCATTGTGGCTCGAGCCGACGACGTCGAAGGGCGGATCGAACTTCGAGTAGTAGCGCAGGAACAGCGCGTCCTGTTCCGGGCTCACGAGCTTGTCCGTGGCATCGCTGAGCTCCGCGTTCTGCTGCGGCAAGCTGAGCTCCAGCGCTTGCTGGCCAGCGTACACGTTCGGCGCGTCCGTCGTCAGGGCCACGTATTGATTCTGATACACCGCGTCCCAGCGGCTGTTCAGATCCGAAGCCTTTGCGTAGCTCTCGAAGTCGTCGGCGAAGATCACGTCGGGATCGGTCTCGATCCCTTGATCCCCAGGGTGCTGTGCGGCGATGCCGTTGTCTCCTTCGGGCAGCCCGCCACTGCCGCTGCCGCTGCTGCCGCCCGTGCTCGTTCCCGCTTGACCGCCGCTGCTCGTGCCTCCAGAGCCGCCGCCCGTCCCTCCGCTGCCGCCGCCGCCGCTACCCCCGACGCTCACGCCGCCGCTGCCGCCGCCCGCGGCACCGGAGCTCCCGTCGGAGCCGCAGCCTCCCGTCAACAGCAACAGCGCGATGACACCCCATTCCCGCATCGGACACCTCGCCTACGAGTGTAGCGCTTCCTGTTGGTTCGACGCGAACCCCATCGCGGGCCGCGGGTGGGCTCGCGGCGGACCGACAAACAAAAGGCGGTGGGTTAGAGGCGGGCGGCGCCGACGTCTTCGAGCCAGTCTTCGAGCTCGGAGGAGCGTGGTGCGCCGGCCGACACGTGGCGCACGCGGCCTTCGCCGTCGATCAGGATCAAGGTGGGCAGCACCGTGATGCCGTACGCCTTGGAGAAGCGGCCGTCGTCGAGGGCCACGTCGTAGGCGAGGTTCCACTGATCTTTGGCGCTCTTCGCCGCGATGGCGTCTTGATCCACGCTGACGCCGATGAAGCGCACGGGGTTCTTGCGCGGCGCGCGGGCGGCGTCGGAGAGCATGGGAGCGGTGCGACGACACACGCCACACCAGGAGGCGAACACCTCCACCACGACGGGGGTGCCCTTTTGGTCGGCGAGGCGAAAGCGTTCGCGATTGCCGGCGACGACGGGCAGATCGAAGGCTTCGGCTTGGGTGCCCGTCTTGGGGCCGGAGCGGCCGCGGGAGATGAACAGCGCGGCGCCCAAGGCCAAGACCAGGAGCAGGGCGTAGCGCAGGAAACGGCCGCTGCCTTCTTCGCGGCGCTCTCTTACGGTGCCAGCCATTTTCGTCCTACCAGAAAGCCGGCCAGCACCAAGAGCAGCACGGCGACGCCGTGACCGATCCACAGGTGCCAGGTTTCACCGCTGGGGCAGGCGACGCCAATGGCCGCGGCGCCGGCGAGGCCGCCGACGAGCCCGGCGAGCGCGCCGGAGAGCCCGGGGGTGAGGGGATCCGTTCCACGCCACACGAACAACGTGCCGCCCGCCGCGATGGCGCCGAAGAGCAGTGCGTGCAGGCCGCAGCCGACGGCGCCGCCGGCGTGGTGACCATGGAAGAACTCGCCCAGCGGCAAGCGTGTGCTGGCGGCCAAGGCGAGGTAGGCGAGGAACAGCACCGGTACGGCCACCGCCACGATCAGGCGGAAGCTTCGCGAGACGCGCTTGCCCGGGGGCCGCGCCAGGCCAACGCCGAGCACGGCGGCCTGCACCAGACCCCAACCGGCGGCGCCGAACAGAGCGGCCCGGAGCGCGCCGTCGGGACGCGAGCGACCCGCGCTCAGATACGTGAGCACGCCGACCACGAGCGCGGAGAGTAGCACCGAGAGCAAGACGCGTTGGGTTGCGGTCAGCCCGCGCCGCGCCTTCAGGTTTTGTGTGCACTCCTTGCGGATGGACGCCGACAGGCGATCCGGCGGGGCCGGGGGCTCCGGCCACTGCAGCTCGCTCAGGGCGTCGTCTCGAGGCAGGTCGCTCATGGGTTTCGGTTGAAGGCCTCGAGCTCTCGCCGGAGGTGGTTGTAGCCGCGGTGGACGCGGAGTTTGACGGCCGTGGGCGTGGTTCCAAGCACTTCCGCGGCTTCCGCCACGGACAGGCCGGTGATCTTCGTGAGCTGGATGGCCTCCCGGTAGGCTTCCGGCATGGCGTCCAAGGCGCGCTCGAGGGCCGCGGAGACGTCCGTGGGCACTCCGGAGCTCTCGCTCTCCGGCTCCGGCAGGTTTCCGTCGCGACTCAAGTCCTCGCTGCGACTCTTTGCGGCGCGCCGTTCGTCGTAGAAGGAGCGGCGCGCGATGGCCAGGATCCAGGGCAACAGCGGGGCGCCCCGTAGATAGCTAGCGCGGGCGCGATGCACCTTCGTGAAGGTGATCTGCAGCAGGTCTTCGGCTCGTTCCCGATGTCGCGTGAGGCGCAGTAGGTAGCCGTAGAGCTTGGGTGCGACGAGGGGGTACAGCTCGTCGAAAGCGCGGGCGTCGCCGTCAACGTAGCGCTCCATCAGGGCCTCGAGGCTCGGGCTGGAAGAGCTATCGGAGGCCACGGCCGGTACGGTAAAGGGCAGCCCGCCGCCGGCGCTAGCACCCACGCCGACCTCGGCGGGGGTTAGCCAGAGCGCCAGGTCCACCCCCCAACCTACGCAGGTCGGGGGGCGGGGGTTTCGGCGGGCTGGTTCGGCCTCAGATCAGGGACTTCAGGTCCAGCATTTCCTCGACATCGGGCATGATCACGAGCTCGACGCGGCGGTTTTGCTGGCGGCCTTCGGGGGTGTCGTTGGACGCCACGGGGTCCGTGTCTCCGTAGCCCGCAGCGTGCAGCCGGATCGGGTCCAGGCCACCGCCACCGCCCTTGGCGTCGATGGGATTGACCAGGAACAGCAGCACCTGGCGGGCGCGCATCACCGACAGGCCCCAGTTGTCGCCGAAACGGCCGCCCTTGAGGGGCTTGTTATCCGTGTGCCCGGCGATCTGGTAGTAGCGCTGCGACAGCTGCTTGTCGTTGCGGATGACCTCCGCCACCGCCGCCAGCACGTCCTTGCCTTCCTTCTTGAGGTCGTCCTTGCCGGAGGCGAAGAGCACGTCTCCAGGCAGGCGAATGACCATGCGATTGCGGCGAATTTCGACCTTGAGGCCGAGGTTCGTGAGCTTCTGGAGCTTGTTGCGCAGGAGCTCGAAGCGGGCCTTGATGCGCTCGAGGGCCGCGGCGCGCTGCTTGTACTCCTCCAGAGCGGTCTTCAGCTGCTCGAGGTTCGCCGCCAGCTGCTCCTTCTCGGTGCCGGTCTGCTGCAGCTGCTGATTGAGGGTATCCAGATTGACGCCCATCTTCTTGAGCTCGTCCGTCAGGTTCTTGATCCGCTCCTTCGCGTCCGCCAGCTCCTGACGGGTTTGAGCGTGGGCCGCGGTCTCGGCGTCGTACTTCTGGTTGAGCTTGTTGTACTTATCGAGCTGGGCTTGCCACTCGTCCTCCGAGTAGCCGCAGCCGGCTACGGTGAACACGGCAAGAAGCAGGGCGATCAAGCGCTTGGTCACTGCGAATTCCTCCCGGGGTGAAAGTCCCCAGCGTGATTTCAGGACCTCGGAACTTCGCGGAGCGAGGCCGGGGAGTCAAGTCCGTGAGCCCCGCCATTTCTGCCACAAAAGTCGTCGCGGGACGACTCGGCGGAGTCGCCCCGCGACGGGGGTGCTTGCTTGGGATGCGTTTGAAGCTAAGCGGTATCCGAGCGCGCCGAGAGTGTTCCCGGCGCGTACAGAATCAGTTCGGTGCCCAGTCGATCCAGGCGCCGGTCATCCAGTCGTCGTTCGCGTCCTTGAACGCACCGACGTAGGTGGCGCTGGTGTCGAAGCCGGCGGGCGGCGTGGCACCGGCGATCTCGGTGGCGGGCTGGGGCTTGGGGATCGCCGCGAAGCAATCCGACAGCGCCGGATCCGTCTCCGAGTTGTTCTTGCCGGCGGTGTTGAACCAAGCGATCTCGTCGAAAGCGCCGTCGTCGTCCGCCTGGGTGTCGGTGTTGGAGCCGTCCTCGGCGTAGGCGACGTTGGCCGGGCTGTTGCCGAAGAACACCGAGCTCATCATGTCCACGCTGGTCGGGGGCACGTCGCGGAAGTCCACGCCGCCCTCGAAGCCGGTGAGGATCACGTTGCCGAAGGTGCCGGTGAAGCCGCGACGGAACACCGCGCCGTACTGCTGGTTCGGGATGTCCTTGTTCACGCCGCACAGAGTGGCGTTGTAGATCGTCGGGTTGCTGACCGGCGCGACCGTGGGGTTGGTCTTGTCGTTGTCCATCTCGAAGCCATTGGGGTCGTCCGAGATGGGCGTCCGCTGGATGCCGAAGATGAACTGCAGCTTGCCCTGGAAGCCCTGGTCGCCGTCGAACATGTCGTCGCCGCCGTTGTTGCACACCAGGTAGGTGGCGCTGACGGTGCCGCCGAAGAACTCGAAGCAATCGTCCAGGGTGTTGGAGACCATGATGTGGTCGATCTGGGTACCGGAGCCGACGCTACCGAAGGTGAGGCCGTTGATCTCGTTGCCGTCACCGATTTCCACGCCGGAGTACTCGATGCGCACGTAGCTCATCTTGCCGGAGCTGTCGGCCGGCTCGGTGCCGCCGTAGGCCTCGTTGGTGGTGAGACCCTCGATGCTCGGGAAATCCGCCTCGTTGTTGGGCGCCTTGCCGAGCAGGATGATGCCGCCCCAGTCGCCGGCGGAACGGGAGCCCGCGGGCAGAGCGCTGGTGAACAGGATGGGCTCGTCCTTGGTGCCCACGGCGTCGATCTTGCCGCCGCGCTCCACCACGATGGTGCCCAGGCTGGCCTTGTCGCCCTTGATCTTGGTGCAGGGCTCGATCTTCAGGGTGGCGCCGTCGTTCACGCGCACGGTGCCCTTGAGCAACCAGGTCTTGTCCGCGGTGAGCGTCATGTCGGCGTTGAGATCGCCTTCGAGAATGGCCTCGGTCTTGTCGGTGGTCAGATCGCAGCTCGTGCCGCCGCCGCTGCCGGCTGCGCCGCCGGTGCTGCCACCGGCCTGCCCGCCGGTGCCACTGCCGGACGCGCCGCCGGTGTTGCCACCACCCGTCGCACCGCTGCCGCCGCTGCCGCTGCCGCCGGGGCTATCGCTGCTGGAATCGCTTCCGCAGGCAGCCGCCATCAAGGGAAGAGCGGCCAGTGCGGCCGCAAAAAAGACGTTGGAAAAACGCATCGGGATGAACCTCCTTGGCGAGCGGGACTGTGCCGGCGGTCCGTGACCGCGAGGTTCACGGTTCGTAACTATTGAGTGTCAGCTCCCTGTGGATTGTGGCGAACGCGTTGCGAATCGAGTGCGGTCTCGCCACGACGAGAGCACGCGATCGGCGACACGCCGCGAAAGCTGCGAGCGGATTCCGGTAGTTGCGACACCACTGTTCAACGTCTCCAACGGAGATCCGCAGGAGCGACTCGAATGGCGCTCGCTCTACTGATTTTGTCGCGGCGCCGCGGAAGCGTCGTGCCAGCACTGCGCGACGTTCCCGCGGCAGTGCGCGCCGCGCCGGCGCTGAGCGACGTTTCCGCGGCGAGCCAACAAACTCTCGAAGACATGGGGCTCGACGACGGATTCGCTCCGCACCAACAAATCCATGCCCCTCCCGATGTTCCCCAGGCGAACATCCTCCATCCCCCGTCGATGATCTTCTTACGAACATCTGCCGGGGGATAGATCTCAGCGCGGTCAGTACGTGTAGCTCGCGCCCAGGGAGAACGTGGAGCCGATGGTGTACTTCTGGACGATGTTGTCGTCCCGCGCGTCTTTGCCTTGAGTGAAGTTGTAGGGCGCGTTCAGCAGGTTTGTCGCGGTGAACTTGACCTCGAAGTGCTTGCCGATGCCCTGGCCGGCGCTGAAGTCGAGCTGATGGCGAGGTTGCTCGTAGACGTCGGGAAGGCCCTGCGTGCCCACCGCAGAGATGCGGGGACCGAACACGTTGTACAGGATGCGACCGCTCGTGCTGCTGTCGTGGTTCTCGTAGTCGAGGGCGACGTTGATGACCCAAGGAGACTGATTGGCCAGAGGGCGAGACGTGTTGGTGACGAAGCCAACCTGGTCGTTCTTGTCGAGCTGCACCCTGGACCGCGCCGCGGTGAAGTTCGCGATGACGTCGAAGTCGGAAAGAGCCTTGGTCAAGAACTCGAGGTTCTTACGCGCCTCGAGCTCCAACCCGATCAGCGTCGCACCGTCGGCGTTCTGGTAGGTGATGACGCCGTCACCCGAACCGGAAGACTTGACGACGCGTTCGATGGGTTTGTCGAAGTCCTTGACGAAGAAGCTCATCGCCATGACCTCGCGGAGGGTCGGGAAGTACTCGAAGCGCAGATCGCCATTCGCGATCTTGCTCATCTTCAGGTCCGGGTTGCCTTCCTCCGGCAATGCCCCGTAGTAGGGCGACGTGCGCACCGGTGCGATTTCCTTGAGCTGTGGGCGCGCAACGGTTCGAGAAACGCCGATGCGAAGGTTGGAATCCTTGGTCGCCGCGAAGACGAGGGAAGCGGAGGGCAGCATGTCCGTGCTCCGCAGTCGCGGGCTGACTTCCGTCAGACCGTCCACCGTGTGCGTGTCGATGGATTGCCGCGTAACCTCCAAGCGCTCGCCCACGATCGCGCGCAGATCACGCGTGATCTTGGCGTCCGTCATCAGGTAGCCGGCATAGACGTTCAGATTGCTGGTGAACTTGTCGGTTCCGCGGGTGCTTTCGTCGAGCAGGATGGCCCCGCTATCCACGTTCCCCGGAGTAAACAAGCGATCTGGGCAGGAAGTGTCGTACTCCAGCCCAGAGCAGAAATAGGTGTTCTGATCCGTGCCCGAGGTCGTCCGGAACGCGTAGCGACGCGCCTCGAACTCGCGGCTGCGCAGATTCACGAGTCCGCCAAGCTTGAGCTTGGTGGGGTTCGTGGACTTGTCCAATGGCTGAGTGAAGTCCAGCCCACCGCCGACTGTGTTCTCGTGCTGCTTTGCGAAGAAGTGCGAGCCACTCTCCGCACCATCGCGGTAGGTCCAACCGCCAAGGCTGCTGTCTTTGGTGTAGGCCACGTCCCGGGTGTCAGGCTCGTCGCGAGTGGCGCGGGACAACGCCAGGTTCCAGTCGAGCTGGGCCTTGTCGAGGTCGACGAACGTATGCTCGCCACGCAGCTGGCCGAAGTAGAGGGCCCGGCTCGCGAACTGGAGGCGGGTGACGTGGATGTCCGCGCCTCGGTTCTCGTCGCGGCCTTCGAGCTCGCGAGCGGTGTCGTCACTCGCCCGACTGTGGAGGCCAACCAAGGAGAGCTGGTTGTTTTCGTCGAACTTGTAGCTCACGCTTCCGAAGGCACCCCACTTGACGGAGTCGATGCCTCGTTCCGAGCGCAAGGGGAGGAGATTCTTGATGCCGCCGTTTGGGTTGAAGGCGAACTTGCCCAAGCGCTCGTCATCGATGATCTGAAAGCTCCGGCCGTAACTCACGGCGAGCATCGTTCCCAGCGCGCTACGCTTACCGGTGCGAAAGCTGTCTCCGACCACCACACTGGCGCCAAAGTTCGGTGGCGTGAACGCGCGCTGGGTGGACATGTAGCTGTTGAACTTCTGTCCCCAGGTGTGAAGCTCCGGGTCCAGCACGAAGTCACCGTTCGGCTTCACGACGCCCTTGGACAGCTTGTAGCTTGGCAATCCGCCGGGGAGTGCGCGCGTGCCGTCGTCGATTCCCAGCCAGTCCATGCGGCCGCCGCGGTAGCTCAGGCGATCGCGGAAGGTGGACTTGGTGTTGTAGCCCATCGACGCGGACGCTTGCAGCAGGGTTTCGCGGGGCAGCTCGCGGGTTTGGATGCGTACCGAGCCGCCGGCGAAGTCGCCGGGCATGTCCGGCGTGAAGGTCTTGGCGATGGTGATGTTGTCGAGCACCAGGGCCGGAAACAGATCGAGCGGAACGGTTTGCCGGTCGGGCTCGGGGCTCGGGAGCGGCGCGCCGTTCAGGAGCGAGTTCGTGTAGCGTTCGCCGAGGCCGCGGACGTACACGAAGCGGTTGTCGACGATGGTGGCGCCGACCACGCGCTTGGCGGCCTCCGCGGCGGTCTTGTCGGGGGTCTTCGCGATCTCGGCGCGGCCCACGGCGTCGCCCACGGCGGCGGCCTGCTTGCGCGCCAGGTTCTGGCCTTCCACGCCGGTGCGGTCGACCTCGGCTTCGACCTCCACCACGTCCTCGGCCTTCTCGTCGGGCACCAGCTGGAAGTCCGCCTTCGACACGTTGCCCGCCGTCACCTGCACGCCGTCGAGACGGCCGGGGCGGTGCAGCTCGTAGAAGAAGCGGAGGTTGTAGCTGCCGGGCGGCAGCTCCAGCCGATAGCGGCCGTCCAAGTCCGTGATGGTCTTGTATTTGGTGCCCACCACCGTGACCTGCGCTTCGATCAACGGCTCGCCGAGCTTGGTGTCCGTGAGCACGCCCCACACCACGCCCTTGCCCTTGGGCGGCGGGCGCGAGGGGTCCGGTCCTTCGCCGTAGTCCTCGTCGCCCGAAGCGTCGGCGGTGGCATCGCCGGCCGGCGGAGCTTCGTCTTGGGCGCGAGCCAGACGCGGGAGCACGACGAACGCCGTGAGGGCGATGGCGGTGTGAACGACGTTTCGGGAGCGCATGTTCCTCCGGGCTCTGGCTAGATCTTCGCCCAGCGCCCGCTCGCGGACGCCGGGACGAACCCTCTCGGGCTTCACTACTTCACGACGGTTTCGGTCAGAATCGCGATTGAACGGGCGCCAGCGGCGCGCGAGAGATCCATGGCCTCCACGGCGCTGCCGTAGGGCGCTTCATCGTGGGCATCGAAGTAGAGGACCTTCTGCTTCTTGGCCGCGAGCATGCGCGGCAAGCGCTCGGCGATCTCGTTCTTGGCGAGCACCGTCTTGTTGATGCGAATGACGCCGGCCTTGTCCACCGTCATGACCAGAGGCTTGTTCGCGTCCTTGGGCGGCGGCGTGTCCTTCTTCTCTTTGTCTTCGGGAGGAAGGTTCAGCCAAAAAGTCTTGGTCATGAGCGGGGTAACGACCATGAAGATGATCAGCACCACCAGAGCGATGTCGACCAACGGCGTGACGTTGACGACCGGTACGGGCTGAGGCCGCTTGCCGCCGCCTCCGGAGCTGACGTTCATTCCCATGGCAAAACCCTCGGCTCAGCTGGCGCCGGCCTTCTTCTTCTCCGTGACCTTCAGGCTCAGTCCCTTGAAGCCCATGCCCTGAAGCTTGGCGAAGACGGTGCGCACCTTCTTGTAGGGCATGGCTTCGTCCGTCAGCAGCATCAGCGCGCGGTCCGGGTCTTCCTTGTGGAGCTCCCGGACCTTGGCTTCGAGCTCGCTTGGATCCACCCGTTCCTTGTCCAGCAGCACGTTGCCGTTCAAGGCCAGCGTGACCTCGATCGGGTTCATGTCCTTGGGCTTGGCGTCCGGCTGCAAGATGGCCGGAAGCTCCACGTGCTCGCCCTGGTTCAGCGCCGGCGCGATCACCATGAAGATGATCAGCAGCACCAACACCACGTCCACCAGGGGCGTGACGTTGATCTCCGGCTCAGGCTGCTTGCTTCGTCCGGAGCTCTGCAGGCTTGCGCCCATACTGATTCTCCATTTCGTCGAGCAGCTCGCCAGCGCTGCGAGTGAGCGCGGCTTCCACCGTGTTCACCCGGCCGGTGAGGTAGTTGAAGAAGAGCACCGACGGAATCGCGACGGTCAAACCAAAAGCAGTCTCGATGAGAGCTTCTGCAATGCCCGAGCTGACCGCGCCCAAGCCACCCGAACCGGTGGAGGCGATGCCTTGGAACGCCGCGATGATGCCGACGACGGTGCCCAAGAGGCCCACGAAGGGAGCCACGGAGCCGACGGAGGCGAGCACGCTCATGCCGCGGCGGAGCTCTTGCCCCAGCGCGTCGCGCTTGCGCTCTGCTTCGTTGCGCGCCTTCTCCACGGGAGTGAGGCCGCCGTCCAAGTCTTCGTAGCCGCGCAGGTAGCGCTGCACGATGGCGCCAAAGAGCCGTGCCAGGGCGGACGCCTTGTGCTGCTCCGCCACGGGCAAGATCTCCTCGATCTGCCAGGAGTCGATCAGCGGTCCTGCCTTTTGGACGAAGAGGCGCGACTCCTTGGCGGAGCGAGACAGCGCGATGAAGCGCTCCACCACCACACCGATGCTGGCGATGCCCATCATCAAGAGCACGCCGGCGATCAGCTTGCCGGCGAGGCCCATCGAGGCCCAGATATGGCCGAGGTCGAACGTCATCTTCGATTCTCCTGTGACTCAGGTCTTGAGGCGGAAGGGGAAGCGCGCGATGCGGTACACGCTCACGGGCTGCCCATCGAGGCGGGCGGGAGTGCAGCGCGCTCCCTGGACGGCGGCGGCGCTCACGGAGCGGAGCTCCGCCGGGCCACGAACCACCTGCACGTTGGTGATGGCACCGCTCTCGGTGACCACGTACTTCACGATCACGGTTCCTTGGATGCCGGAGCTCCGCGCGGACTCGGGGTACGCTGGCGCGCCGATGCTGCAGCTCGGCGGCGTGACGTTCTCGCTCACGCGGATCGGACCGCGGGGCCGCGGCTTGGGCTTGGGGGGCGGCGGAGGTGGAGGCGCCGGCGTGGGCTCGACCACGGCCTTGCGGGCGCCACCACTGCCACCGCCGAGGGCGTAGGGATCACCATCGCCGTAGGGGTTGTCGGAGTCGGTGGGCTCCGTCTCCGCGGGCTTGTCGTCGGGAACCTCGTCCGGCGGCTTGAGGCTCGGGAGTCGGGGTCCGGCGTTCTGGACCTTCGGGGTCTCGGGCTCCGGCTCGGGCGCGGGCTCCGGTTCCGGTTCCGGCTCGGGTTCGGGTTCCGGTGTGGTGGCGAGCGCGACCGTGAGCGGCTCTTCTTCGCTCTGCATTACGACCTGGCTGGCCGTGGTGGCAACGATGACACCGACGGCCACTGCTCCGATGGCACCGATGGCGTAGCCAAAGGCGAGTCGTTTCTGCCGTACCGGATCTCTTCCGGATGTCGTCCAGGCGGTGAAGTCCATGTCGAACGCGGCGGGAGCTTGCGCGCGAACGGTGACGAGCATGTGGCATCACCGAAAATTGGCCGTGAAGGGATTGGTCTCCGTTTCGTCGCGAGAAACGCACGTTTGCTGCGGAAATCGTCACAGTTGCTGCGGAAACGTTTTCGGCATCCTGGCACGACGTCGTCACGGACTGGTCACACGGGACAGGTAATCGAGCACAGATGGCCGCCATCTTGGTCATCGAGGACGAGACCGACATCCAGGCTGTCCTCGACTACAACCTGAAACAAGCCGGGCACGACGTGCTGACGGCGACCCACGGCAAGGACGGGCTGCGCCTGGCACGTGAGCAACATCCGGACCTCGTGCTCCTGGATCTGATGTTGCCCGACGTTCCGGGTACGGAAGTTTGTCGGGCGCTCAAGGAAGACCCCGCCACGCGTTCGACACCTGTCGTCATGCTCACCGCACGGGACGCGGAAATCGACCGTGTGGTGGGCTTCGAGCTGGGCGCCGACGACTACGTCACCAAGCCCTTCAGTGTCCGCGAGCTGCTGTTGCGCATTCGCGCGATCCTGCGGCGGAGCGAGTCTGCGCCCGCATCCGGTGCCAGCATCGAGTTCGGCTGCTTGCGCGTGGATCGCGAGGCCCACCGCGTCTGGGTGCAGACCGAGGAGATCGAGCTCACGGCGCTGGAGTTCAAACTTCTGGTGACGTTGTACGAGCGCCGAAACCGCGTTCAATCTCGCAGCACTCTGCTGGACAGCGTGTGGGGGATGGACGCGCGCATCAGCACACGCACCGTGGACGCGCACGTCAAGCGCCTGCGAGAGAAGCTCGGGGACGCTCGGGACTACGTCGAAACCGTGCGCGGCGTGGGCTACCGCTTCGCCGAAACGCCCCCCGAAGGCTGACGGATCAACGGGCCTTGATGCCGCGGAGCATCAAGGCCGGTAGGCCGTCGATGCGCCGCACCTCGGACTCTGCCAACGGCAGGTCGTGGAGCAGCGCTCGGGCATCTTCCAGGTCCAAGGCCTGCCCTGCGACCCAGGTTCGGAACACCGGCACCATGGCCCAGCGCATCGGCACGGGCATGGGCAGCTCGCGTACGAAAGCGTGGACGTCCTCCAGACGACAGCCGCGATCCGCCTCCGCGATCAGCAGGTGCCCGCCGGGAGTCAGGACGCGCACGCACTCGGACACGCCGCGGCGTTGATCCGGCCAGTGTTTGATGGAGGCGATGCTCATGACCGCGTCGAAGCTGTCGTCCTCGAAAGGAAGGTCCAGGGCAGAACCCTGCGTGAACTCGATGGCGAGCCCCGCGGCGGCCACCCGCTTGCGGGCTCTGCGCACCTGATCTCGCGACAGGTCCAGCCCCGTGATCCGAGCGTCGGGTCGGAGCTTGGCCGCGTACATCGCGTTCTGGCCGCCGCCCGAGCCGACGTCCAACAGCGTGCCCCCACGAGGCAGCGCCGCTTCGAGCTCGTCTTCCAACACCCAGGAGAGCGCCGTGACTCCCGGCGCGATGAAGCGATCGTAGACGAAGCTCTCGAGCGAGCTGTACGGGTCGCTGATCCGGTTCAGCAGCATCTCATGCTCGCGCGAGCTGTCGGCGCTCGCCCGCGGGCCGCTTGCCGCGCGCCCAGAAGTAGCAGAGCAGCGTGAGCTCCAGGTAGCCGTGGAACATCGCCAGGCTCAGGTACATGGACCGGGTCTTGTGTACGTTCACGAACGCGAAGGCGATCACCGCGATGGCGGTCAGAGCGATGGCCACCACGCCTTTGGTCCCGAAGTCCGCGAGGAGCGAACGCGCCGACATGCGAAAGGTGGTGGTGCCTTCGCTGCGCAGGTCTTCCTGGGGAATGAGCAGGAGCCACGCCGAGTAGTGCACGGACTGCAAGAACACGTAGGCCATGGTGAGGCCCACGGCGTTCTTGGGCGAGAGGCCGGGGGCCACCCAGTCCGCCGCGACCAGCAAGTGCAGCCCGAACGCCTGGAGACCACCGGTGGCCTGGGCCCAGTGGAAGGGCTGGGCCGTGAAGAAAAAAGCCGTCGCGGCTGCCATCAAGGTGAGGGGGACGAGCACCGAGCGGAGCCGGCTTCGAAACAGTGCCAGCCACAGCACCACCGCGACGAGATTGTGCACGTGGACGAACACCAGGCGCACCATGCGGGGATCGACCACCGTGACCCACGCGAGGGCGCCCAGCACCGGAAGCGCCGCGGCAGCGCGCCCACGCCCGCCGCCGCTCCATGCTCCCGCGAGCAGCGCGAGCGCCATCCAGCCGCAGACCAGGAGCTGTTCGGTCATCAGCGCGTGAACGCCGGCCTCGTCGGCGATGCGGACCAGGAGCAAGGTGCCACAGCCCAGCCAGACGACGTTCTTCCACCACCCAGGAAGCTGTCGACGGATCACGAGGTAGCGGATGTCCGCCGCCACGTGCGCCACGCCGAGGAGCACCGGCCCGAGGATGAACAGCAACATCGGGACGGTGGACGCGAGCGTGAAGGCCACCAGCGCGTGCGCCCCCGCCCACAGAGCGACGCGGCTGTCCCGCTTGCCGAGAGCAGTGCCCACAAAGGGCATCGGCAGCATGACGCGCATGAGCGCGCGACGCACCCGATCCAACGGGGCGGTCGCGCGCTCGAGAACCGCGGCTGCCGTCACGGTGGCTCAGCGCTGGCGGCGGCGGCCCAGCGCCATGGCGCCGAGACCGAGCATCAACATCCCAAACGCGACGGCCCCTTGGCCCGGCGCGCCGCTGAGGCTGCAGCCGCCGTCGTCGCTGGACCCGCCGCTCTTGGAGGCCGTTCCGCCGGTTCCGGTGCTGCCGGCGGATCCACCCGTGCTGCTGCCGCCCGCGGCGCCGGCCGCACCCGCGGCGCCAGCCGCGCCCGCCCCGCCTCCAAGTCCGGAATCCAGTGCCGGCACGTCGGCCAGTGCCAGCGAGGGGATGGCGAGAGCGAAGACGAAAGCAGTGGCAGACAGGAACCGACGGGTATTCTTCATGGCTCGGATCTTCGCCTGACTCGCGTCGTCGCGCAACGACACTGCGAACGATCAAGTCAAAGGGTGAACCCGAGCCAGCGCAGGGCGAGCCCTGCGGCGACGGAAAACCCGTTGGCGAGCGCGGAGATGGAGAACGCCTTCAGCCACCCGAGGCGCGGGAAGATCAACTGGTAGCCCCCCATCTCCAGGAGCACCGCCCAGGCCTCACTCAGCAGGAAGGTGACGCCCCAGCTCCAGCGTCCTTGGCCGAGCTCCGGGAAGACGAACCACACCGCCGGATGGCTGGCGACATTGACGAGCAAGAGCGCCGCGACGCGCCGCGGGTAGCCGCGCTCCACCTTGCCGAGCAGGGGGACCGCAACGAGAGCTTCCGCGCCGACGGTAACCAAAAATGCCCGAAACCAGAGCTCGAGGTAGCTCACCATTTCCGCTGGGCGTCACGATAGCCGCGCTCCGGTGTACGCTCCACGTCATGCGGAGCGAAGCGGTGCTTTTCTTGGGTCTCCTGTTGGCGGGGTGTGGTGGCAGTGACGAAAGCGGCTCGCCGAGCTCCGGCGGCAGCGGCGGCGCTGGGGGTAGCGGCGGCACCGCAGGCATGGCGGGAGCCGCAGGCGGCGGCGGCGTGGCGGGGGCCGCAGGGAGCGGCGGCGGCGTGAGCAGCTTGCCAGCGAAGCCCAGCAACGGCTGCACTCTCGGTGGGGCGCCGGGTACCGGCAGCGGCACCCGGACGCTGAGCTTTGGCGGAGTGGACCGCAGTTACGAGCTGCACGTCCCCACCAGCTACGACCCGACGAAGCCGGCTCCGTTGGTGATGAACTTCCACGGGCGCACGGCGAGCTCCTTCGGCCCCGCGGCTCCCGCGCAGGAGGCCGTGAGCAAGCTGAACGAGAAGGGAGATGCCGAAGGGTTCTTCGTGATCAACCCCCAGGGCATCACCGACTCGGACGGCTATCAGACCTGGAACGCGGGGCTCTGTTGCGCCGAGGACAAGACCCGCGACGACGTCGGCTTTGCCGACGCGATCCTCGACGAAGTGGAAGCGGAGTTCTGTCTGGACACCGCTCGGATATACGCGGCCGGGCTATCCAACGGTGGCTTCATGTCGCATCGCCTTGCCTGCGAGAAGTCCGAGCGCTACGCGGCGGTGGCGCCCGTCGCTGCCTTCAATGGCATGACGACATGCGATCCCGCGCGCGGCATCACGCTGGTGTCCTTCAACGGCACGACGGATCCGCTGGTGCCCTACAACCAGGCCGTGCCTTCCAACGCCGACTGGGTGAGCCGCCTTGGCTGCGATGCCACGCCCAAGGAGACGTTCAAGAACGGAGACAGCAGCTGCAACACCTGGACCGGCTGCAAGGACGGCGCGGAGATCGTGCTGTGCACCGTGGAAGGCGGCGGACACACCTGGCCCGGAGGCTTGGATCTCTCGAGCCTGGGTTTCGGCAAGACGACTCAGGACATGAGCGCCAACGACGTGATGTGGGAAGTGTTCCAGCGCCACGCGCTACCGTGAGTCACTTCGTGCAGGCGCTCATTGCGTCGTTCTCGGCCTTGCACGCGGTCGGGTCCTTGGCGCTGGGAAGCGCGAGGGTGCACTGGTAGTCGATGCCGGCGTTGCAGTCGTAGTAGGCCTTGGCGACGTCAGGGCACTTGCTGGCGAAACTGGGTGTGACCGAGTCACACCCGCCCTTGCAGATCTTGGTGTAGTCGGCGATGCAATTGTCGCCCTTCTCTTGCTGATCGCACATCGCGTAGCAGGCGCTACTGAGCGCTGCGGAGTTGCCTCCGCCGGTGCCGCCGCCGTCGTCGTCGCTGCCGCCGCACGCCGATGCCAGGACTGCAAAGATCAGGATCCAGCTCCGCGTCCCCATGTTCCGAGTATGCCGCAGCCTGCGACGATAAGCCGCAGGGATCGCCCTGCTCCGCGCTGCTAGAACCAGCGGAGCGATGGGAGGAGCTCAGATGCGTAAGGTTTTGGTGCTCTTGGCGATGGCCGCGCTCAGCGGCGGGTGTTCTTCGGACGACAGCAGCAGTGGGTCGGGCGGGACCAGCGGGTCCGGTGGCTCTGGTGGCGGCTCCGCCGTGAACTGTGGGGCGATCATGGACGTCTGCATGCCCAAGGACGACGGCACGCCCGGCGACGTTCACGACTGTCACATGCTGGCCCACGAAGGCGTGGACACCGACTGCGCTGCTCAGAAGGACACCTGCGTGTCGACCTGCAACGCCGCGCCGGGGTTCGACGGCGGCATGGGCGGCATGGGCGCCATGGCCGGCGCGGGCGGCATGGGCGCCATGGCCGGCGCGGGCGGCATGGCCGGCGCGGGCGGTTAGCTCCCGACCAGGCGCAGCGGCGGCGCTTTGGCCATGGTCAGGCGTCGTCGCGTGGGCAGCGGCTCCGGCCGGGGCATGCCCAGCAAGAAGCCTTGGCCGTAGCGCACGCCGATGCTGCGCAACGTCTCGAGGTCCGCGGGCGTCTCGATGCCCTCGGCCACCAGGGCGATGCCCGTCTGGAAGCAGAAGCGCGAGAGCGCGTGGATCAGGTGCTTGCGCCACGGGTCCACGCTGACGTCCTGACACATCTCGCGATCCAGCTTCACGATCTCCGGGCGCAGTTGGACCATCACGTGCAGGGAGGCGTGCCCCGCGCCCAGGTCGTCCAGCGCGATGCCGAAGCCTTGGCACGAGTAGTGGGGCAGGAGCTCCGCCAGGCGCCGCGCGCCCAGGTGAGGATCGCGCTCCGTGAGCTCGAACACGAAGCGACGCGGATTGAGATCGCGCGCGTCGAGCAAACTGCGCGTCGTTCCGGGAACGAAGCGCGCGTCCGAGAGAATGCGCGTGTCGACGTTCAGGAAGAAGCGACTGTCGCCCTGCGGCGAGTAGCGTGCGATGGCATCCACCGCAGCCGTCCGCCAGCCGTGCTCGAGGTCGAGCAGCTTGTCGCTGGCCACCGCGAGATCCACGAGCTCGAGAGGTCCCGGAGCGGGCGCTCCGAGAAGCTCCGGGTCGGCGCGCCCGAGCACCTCGTGGGCGTAGACCTCACCGCTGGCGAGGTCGAAGATCGGTTGGAACGCGACGCACAGGGCCTGCCGCCCGAGGATCTCTTCGAGCATGTGGGCCACAGGCTAGAGACGTCCCGCGAAGGACCCGCGTCCATCGCGAAACAATTTGGCTCAAGGCGCCGCGTTCGCCGCCCCGGGGGTGGGCGCGCACACTGCGAAATCCCCGGTACCGTCGGGAAGGCGGCACCACGTCTGGCCGTCCGTCACTGCGTCGATGGGCAAGGCCGCCGACGCCACGATGGTAGTGGTGCTGATCAGGAACACGCCATCACCGTTGGAGGCGCTGATGCCAAAGCCGACGTGAAAGCAGCTGGCCGGTCCGTTGAGGCAGTCCGTCTGCGGGTCGTTGCTGGCGCCCGTTTGACCTGCGACGATGAGCAAGCGCTCGCCGGCCGCGAGTGACGTGCCGGAGGGGAACGTCAGCGCTTCGGTGAGCTTCGGACAGCCCGTGTCGTCCTGGTCCGCCAGCACCATGCCGCTCAAGTCCGCCGACACCGAGCCCAGGTTGACGATCTCGACGAAGTCGTCGCCCTTGGCGGAGATCTCGTTGATCGCGAGGTTCGAGGTGGCGGTGCCGTCCGCGTAGCCGCACGCGCCTGCGCCGCCGTCACTGGTCTGCCCTGCGCTGCCGCCGGTGTTGCTTCCGGCGCTGCCACCGGTCGCGCCGCTGCCGCCGGTGTTGCCGCTGCCGCCCGCGCCACCCGTCGCGCCGCCGCCGGTGTTGCCGCTGCCCGACGAGCCGCCGCTGTTCGGCGAGGCGCTGTTGCTCTCGGAGCAAGCGCAGGCGGCAATCAAGCAGAGCATGGAAGTGAAGAGCATCTTGTTCATGGTCGAGTCCTCGTCAGAAAACGATGCGGCTGATGAGCCGCGCTTCCCAGTAGTCGCTCTCCGGAACCGCCGTGCGAGCGCGATCCGTCGGAAGCGAGCGAGTGAACGCCGCAAATGCCGTGAGCGGCGTGGCGATTTCGTAGCCCGCGGCGCCGGTCACCATCGCCACGGTGTCCTTGCCGGCGGGGTCTTTCCGGGTGTCGCGCACCCAGAAGGAACCCCGCACGCCGAACAGCAAGTGCTCGATGGGCTCTGCCCGGATGAAGCCGTCGGCGATCCACGACCGCTGCGAGCCGTCGTCCTTCGTGCCCCAGGCGTAGGTGGCCGAAGCGCCGGCGCGGATCATGTCGCCCTGCCACAAGAGCGCGCCCGTGGCGCGGTCCGCCCGTGCGAGCCCGGTGCCGGAGGAGCCGAGCTGATAGCCGACGAACACCGCCAGCGGTTTCAGCGGACCGGCCGGCAGTGGATGGATCGACGCGGCGGCCTCCGCGTTCTTGCCGCGGTTCAGCTCGCGGTTCGTATAGCCTTCGCCATTCTGCGCGCCCACGCCCACCCAAGCGTAGTCTTTGGGCAGCGTGTAACGGACGTTCGCGCCCACGTCCGCGGGCGTGAGCAGGCCGCTGCTCTCCCGCGGATCCGGCGCCACCGCCCGGAGCATCCACGTTCCCTCCAGCTCCGGGATGGTGAGCAGCGGCACCACGCCGGCGCGACCCTCGAAGCCGTACTTGGAGTAGCCCGCATACGCTTCTCGCAGCCGCATCACCCAGCTGTCCCCCGCCACGCCGATCAGCGCGCCCTCGCTCGCCGATCGCACCGCCTCGATCAACACGCGGCCGTGGGCGTCTTCGGCTTCGGCGTCCAGCGCCAGGTGCACTCGAGGCACGTCGAACTGATGAAACCACTGACTCCTGCCGCTTTCATCCAGCGTGCGCCGGTAGGCGTACTGGGCGAACACTTCCAGGCCGGGCTTCACCTGCAGCGTGAGGGGCGTGGTGGCGGCCGACGTCGCCGGGGCCGCCGTCCCCACGAAATTGGGCTCTTCCTGCGCCAAGGCCGAGGTCGACGAGAGCAGCAGCGCAGCAACGAGGGATCGCTTCACGGGGAGATCTCCGGCGGCGTTCCGATCAACGCCGCCATGTCCTGAGGAACCTGGTCGCTTTCCGACGCAGGCATTCCGAGGCGCGGTCCGAGGTCTGCCAGGACCTCGCCGAACAGCTTCGCGTCGTGCTCGACGCGATCGGCATAGGCCAGGGACACCCGAACCTGCTCATTGACGAATTCTTGTTGGTCCGCCGCGATCACGTTGGCGACGTCCACCGCCGCGCCGGAGTGAATCCGCGCTTGCAGCGCGCCGAGCTGTCCGCCGAGCTCCGCGATGGCTTGCGGCGTTCCGAGATCGTCCTCGAAACGACGCGTGCGAAAGGTCTTCTGCCCTTCGCTCTCGAGGCGGATCTGACACGGCATGCCGCTCAGCGTGCTCACGCCCCACAGCGGAGAGGCGTCGGGGCGGGCCCAGGCCGCGCGGGAGGTCGCGAGGATACGCTGGGCCGGCGTGTCGTAGTACACGCCGGGCGGCGTCCAGCCGCCGACGAAGGAATCCGTCAGCTCGCGAAGCTCGAGGATGACGTCGTCCTCCGGCGCGTCCGTCGGACCGCGCACCAAGAGCAGCAGGCGGACGCGGGGCCAACTGGCGACGCCTTGTCCGTAACGGCGAACGGCATCGAGCACCGTGAAGTACGCCGCGTCCGGAGGAGTCGCGAGACTCTTCCGATACTCCGCCAGCGTGTCCGGCAGGGCGTCGAGCACGAACGCCGGCAGGTCTCCCAGAATGTCGCCGGGATCCGCGGGATCGAGGTTGCCCCGAAGCAGCCGTCGCTTCGTTCCGGTGAGCTCGGTGAGCTGAGGCAGCTCGTCCCGTGATGCGACGTCCTTCGCAGATCGCTTCAGCAGATCCGCAGCAATGGCGCCCGCCTGGCTGTCGTCGAGGCGCGTGGCCGGCGCTCCGTTGGCGAGGGCCTGGATGGTGCTGGCGTAGCCTTCCACCGTGGCCCGGGCGATGTCTTCCTGGGCAGCCACAGCCACCAGGCGCGCGCTCTCGTCGCTGGGGTTCGAGACGCGCGTTCCGATCAGCATACCGACCACCAGGCGTCGGAGATCCCACAGGTAGGGGACGTGGTCGGCGCTGTCGAAGTCGTTGGGCTCCACTGCCAGGGTGCCGTCGCCGGCGATGAGCACGCCGTAGTTCTCGGGGTGGGGGTCGCCGGTCCCGAGCACCAGCGGCGACACCAACGAGAAGCGAGAGCCCGACAGCTCCGAGCCGGTCTGCCAGTCGTGCAGGAACATCGGCAAGTTGCCGCGCTGGTAGGAGTAGGTGCTGGCGGCCATGCGCGCGTACTTGCCGGCCACCAGCGCGGGGCGAGCGCGGATCAGCGGCTGGTCCGCGCGGCTGAACACGCTGGCCAGCTCGGCCTTGCGGGCATCGTCCGCTCGCTCGCTGCAGCCAAACAGCGCAAGGGCGAGGAGCACCGGCAGCGCGCGCATCACGAGCGCCGCTACCAGAGCACGCCACACGGAACAACGCCGGAAGCCCGGCTCCATCGCGATGTCACGCGGAGATCACGGAACTGTCACCGCCACCCGCTGTTCGTCGGGCGTGAACAGCTCCCCCAGCGCGGACGCACTCTCGCTGGCCGGTGGGATCCCTTGGATTTCCCGCACCGTTGCCGCGATGTCCGCCAGGTGTCGGGGCACGGGAGGGCTGACCCGGCCACGCGCTCGAATGCCGTAGCCGGCGGCGACCAGCCACACTCGGGACGACTCCGGAGCGTCCTCGCCGTGGCGAATGAACTCCGCGGCCCGACCGTGGTCCGTCGTAACGAACAACGTGGTGCGGCGTCCTTCACCTCCGAGCTCGTCGAGAATGGTGGCAAGCTCACCGACCACGGAGTCCGCGTAGCTGAGCGCTCGCAGGTAGCTACGGTAGTCGTCTTTGTGCGCGTACTCGTCGGTCTCACCGAGACCCAGGAACATGAAGCGCGGCTTCTTCTGTTTCAGATAGCGGAGGGCGATCGCCGCGGTGGCGCGGTCACGGCGGAAGTCCGCATGGCCGGGGGAGGGGCCAGCCATTTCTCCCGCGTCCAAAAGCTCCGCGCTCTTGACGTCGTACTCCAGCAGCTCGCGATTTTCACCGCGCGTCCTGCCGGTGGACACGATGAGCTTTTCCGGGTGGGTTGCGGCCGCGTGGTTGATGCCCTGCCAGGAGGAGATCACGGCCACCTGCTCCGGAGCGACGCCGGGCAGAGAAGCGATGTCGTCCGCCACCGTGTGCCACTTGGTTCGCGAGCAGTCGTTGTTCGTGCAGCCCGTCGGGCGCACGCCGGAGAGCATCTCCATGTAGCCGGGGAGGGACACGAAGTTCGGCCCGCTGGCGTAGATGTTGGTGATGGCCGCGCCGCCTCCATCGATGATGGTGTGGAGGTTCGGCATCAGCTCCCGAGGGGCGAGGATCTCGCTCTCGGACAGGCCCTTCTCTGCGGCCAAGTCGCGCTCCACGCCGAGAAACACGTCCTCCCAGCGCACGCCGTCGATGGCCATCACCACCACGGTGGACTCGCGGCCGTCCTCCCTATCCTGCAAAAGGCCCAGCTTCGCGGCGCCGCTGCTCGTCGGGTGAGCGGAAGCTCGTGTGCGGTTGTTCGCGCAGCTGGTCCAAGCCATCAGGCTCGTCAGCAGCAGCGCGCGAAGGACGACTCTCGGTGCTCTCGCTGTTCGTGTCTTCACGAGTGCAAAAGCTCACACGTCCATGTGTCGAGGATCGCTCTGGAAAGCGTCGCCGGCGCAACTTGCGAGTGACGTGTGCGTGGCGTGCAGCATCGTCACCGATGCGTGACGGCGACGTTCTCCATGCATCACACCGTCGTCACGCGTGGACGCTACGAGAGCGGACATGTCGATTCGAAGAGCTCTCGCGCTGGTTGCGATCGCGACGGTGGGTTGCGCGTCCCTGTCGAGCACGGATCCCGTGGTGAGTCCGAAGCGCGAGGTGCCGCGGCCAGCCGACAAGCCTCAGATCGTGATCGCGGTGACCATCGACCAACTGGGCAGCTGGGTGCTGGACCGGCACCTGTCGCGGCTGGACGCGGACGGGGCGATCCGCACCGCCATTGCTCAGGGTACGTACCACCACCGCGTGGCGTATCCGTACGCGTCCACCTACACGGCGCCGGGTCATGCAGCAATCCATACCGGAGCCGCGCCCTACCAGAGCGAGATCCTGTCCAACGAGCGCTTCGACCCGGAGCGGGGCGAGGTGGCCTGGGTGGACGACGCTGCCTATCCGCTCTTGGGAGACGAGAAGCACTCCGCGAGCCCGCGGGTCCTCGCCGTTCCCACCGTGGGGGACGCATTGAAGACCGCCACGGCAGGACGCGCACTGGTGCTGTCCGTCTCCTTGAAGGACCGCGCGGCGGTGCTGAGCGGCGGCAAGCACGCGGATCTGGCGCTGTTCTACGACTCGAGCATTCCGGGCTTCACCACCTCGAAGTACTACGCGAAAGAGCGTCCGCCCTGCGTGACGCAGTCCGAGCGCGCCCAGCCCCTCGATACGTTGCTCGCACCCTGGACCGCACCGAAGAACGTTTCAGGGCTCGACGCGCAGGAGGGCGAAGGCTCCTGGAAGGGCTGGACAGCGAGCTTTCCCCACGACCCCCGAGAGTCCAGCGCGCCTTACTCGGTGATCAAGGCCACCCCCGCGATGACAGATTGGATGGTGGAGCTGGCGAGCACCTGCGCGGACGACATGGGTCTCGGCAAGGACGACGTGCCGGACCTGCTCGCCCTCAGCATTTCCGGAACGGACTACGCCGGGCACGTGTTCGGCCCCGAGTCTTGGGAGTACGTCGACAATCTGGTTCGAGCCGACCGCGCGGTGGGGCGCTTGATTCGCCACTTTCAGCGACGCGCGCGCGTGTCGGTGCTGATCACCTCCGATCACGGCGTGACGCCCCTGCCGGAGACGTCGCTGGCGGAGGGTCGACCTGGTGGGCGCTTGATGCCGAAGGAGCTCGTGGCTTCGCTGAACGCCGCGGTGTCGGATCGCCTGGGTGCCGGCGAGTGGGTGACTGCGTTCGTGGCGCCGTTCGTGACTCTGGCGCCGGCTGCCGAGAAGCGTCGCTCCGAGGTGGTCGAAGCCGTGGTGGAAGCCGCGCGGGCGCTGCCGGGAGTGTACGGTGCCTTCGACGTGCTCGACGCCGCACCGCTGCGTCAGAGCCGTGATCCCATCGAGCGCGCCGTGGGGCTGTCCATCGACGCCCGCCCGCCGGGCGACGTGTACCTGGTGCCGAGCCCCGGTTTCGTGGTGGATCCGGACCTGGCAGTGGGGCAGGGCACGAGCCACGGTGGGCCGTGGGCAACGGACCGCGAGGTGCCCGTGCTGTTCTTCGGTGCCGGCGTCGAAAAGAGCGTCAGCCACGAGACGCAGGACGCGCTCAGCACCGCGGCCACGATTGCGGCGCTATTGGCAGTGCCTGCGCCGAGCGGGGTGGCGCTGCCCGGAGTTTCCGCGCCGTAGCGCTCAGCGCCCCAGGTCGACCACCACCGTCTGACTCTGCGACTTCACGATGAGCGGCATGTAGGTGAGCGTGAGTCCCTTTGCGGTAGTCGGGATCTCGAACGTGACGAACCCCTCTGCCTTCTCGCCCGACGAGAGGCGAAGAGATTTGAGGTCTGGGGTGCAGCCGCCGAACACGCTCGAGTAGGTGTAGCCACTGGAGTCCGTGACCTTGGCGTAGAACGGGTTGACCGGGACTTGGCGGCTACCCGTGGCCTCGATGTGGATTCGAACCCCGAGCTTGATGTTTCCCGGCTTCGGCTTGAAGTACTTGGGAACCTTGCACTCCTGCACGTCCGAAGCGGTCAGTGCGTAGTCGGGCAACTTGGCGGTCTCACCGATGGCGACCTTGGTCGCCGGTTGGGAATCCTGATCGGGTGGCGCCTCGGCTTTTGCGACGGCTTGCGGTGCGGGCTCGGGACAATCGGGTTCCGGCGCTTCGGCTCGTTCTGCTTCCAGCTGTCGGATCCGCTGCTCCAGCTGGGCGATCCGCTGCTTCGAAGCGTCCGTTTGCCGGGCGCACCCGGTCGTGCATGCGACCACAAGGGGAAGGCAGCCCCTTCCCACCCAGACGATCTGCCTCATGGGCCCTACTGTACTCGGAACTGGAGCAGCGAGGATCCCGCGTGGTTCCGCGCCGTGAAGAAAGAAATGTCTCTCCTCACACATTCGTGGGTGAGGGCTTGTTGGTTCGGCGCGATTCTCTCCACGTTTCGGCCATTGCGAAGGGCGAAGCGCACAGTGGTCGCCTGCTGTGTCGATCACACAACGACCTCCACGTTCGGCAAACGTACGGCAGTGAAGTCATCGGCGAGAAGATCCAGCGCGCCGGATCAGCGCCGACTCGAGACGAAGTGCCGGACACGACTCCGGACGCCGAGGAGTAGTGTGGCAAGCTCCGCGTGGCGCTCACCAGCATGGGCTCCAAGAAGGCGGAATGCCGTCAGGTAGTCGCAGCGCTACGCCCGGAGGCCGCACGCTTGCCTTTGGACCAGCTCATTCGCGAGGCGCTGCTCCGACTCACGCCGCGCTGAGCCTTCGCTGGCGAATGTCGTTTCACGTTCCGAGCAGGGGGAACGCGGCGGACCTTTTCCGCGCTGGACCAACAATCCCATGCCAAGCGTTGGTCCCACCTCTACGGCCGCCGTGATCGCCCTTTGCACCCACTAGACCCCTGTTCACCTGGGTTGACCACAACAGACGCCACTCTGGAGAGAACGACTGACGGTCGCGCCGCCGTTGCCGCGCGTCGTTCGAGGGCGGGCGCGCGCGGCCTTGTGAGCCAAGCGACCGGAAGAGCGCAACACGAGACGAGCGCGAACGGACGACAGAAATCGACACCGCGAAAGCGAACTATGTTGACGAGCTTGCGGACGCTCCGCGCTCTCATTTCGCCGATCTGGTTCGCACAGCGCCTGCACAGCGCATGTGTGCCCAGTGGTGGCGAGTTCGAAACGAAATCGATCTTCGAAGTGTCCGCGCGCTCGAAAGCGCAGCCAGGGGGCGCTGAAGAAGGCGAAATTTCCCGTGGTATGCCGGAAGGAAACCACGGGGGTTCATCATGTCATCGTCCAAAGCCATTTCCGTAGAGCTGTCTGCCACCGAGCGCACTGCGCTCTCCGCACTTCAAGACCTCTCCAATCGCGATCTCTGGTCCAGCGCGGTCGTTGCCAACGCCGGGCGGCGCAAAGCGATCGCGCACTTGGTCGCGCACCTCGCCGAAATCGACCGACGTGGTGTTGGAGGAGGCAACCGGTTGGAATGGTCGCGGCACGGGGTTGGGCCCCCGTGCGGGGTGTGGGGCGCAGCCCCACCGAGAATGCCGGCGGGGCCGGCGCCGACTGGCATCGAATGAGCACAGGCGCGGGGCGCTGTCGGTCTGGACACGTAATTCAAGCCTACTCCTCCATGTACGACTTCTGCGTGCGTGGCCTGGGGATGAGCGAGGGCACGGCGTATCGGAGCATCGCCGGGGCGCGGGCAGCGCTGTCGTTTCCGGTGGTGCTTTCGCTACTTGCTAGCGGAGATTTGCACCTTTCCGGGCTTTCGCTCTTGGCTCCGCGACTCACGCAGGACAATCACACTGCGCTGCTGGGAGAAGCCGCCGGCAAGACCAGCGCGGGGATTCGCGTCGTGCTCGCGCGCTGGTTCCCGAAGCCCGACGTCCCGGACCGGGTCGAGCCCAGAGCAGGGAAGGGGTCGCGGGCCGGCGTGGAGCCGCTCTCGGAAGGGCGCTTCGAGGTGCATTTCAGCGCCGGAGAGAGCCTGAAAGCGAAGCTCGAGCACGCCCAGAATCTGCTGAGCCACGTGAGCCGGGAGCTGGAGGTCGTGGTCGAGCGGGCGCTCGATGCGCTGATTCGCGAGCTGGAGAACAAGCGCTGGGGCGTTACGGACAAGCCGCGCCGCTCCCGCGGAACGAAGCCGGGCGAGCCCGGCCGTGCAGCCCGGCGCGAGGTGTACGAGCGCGACGGTGCCCAGTGCTGCTTCGTGTCGGAGTCCGGGGTGCGCTGCACGGCGACGGCGTTTCTCCAGTACGACCACATCGAAGCCACCGGCATCGGTGGTGGCGATGGATCCTCCAATGGTCGGCTGTACTGCGCCAGCCACAATTTGAATGCGGCCAAGAAGACCTTCGGTCGCGAGTACGTCGAAGAGAAGATTCGCCTTCGTCAGCGAAGGCATTCAGAGGCTGAGGACGCCGAGTCGCGGGAGAAGCAAGACAAGCTCCTCCTGGCGCTCACGAGCCAAGGCTTCAAGAAGGCCGAAGCCAAGAAGGCGACGGAAACGCTCGCTCGAGAAGCGCGCACCCTCTCGCGAGAAGAGCTGCTTCGGCGCGCCCTGGCGCTGCTCGTTCCGCGATCGGCGGGCTGATTCCGCGCCGAATCGACAAGCCACCCGACAAAGAGATCGTCGTTGAGCCGCCGCTTTGCGAGAGAGGACCAACTCAGGTGAGCACTGGGGTTAGGATGTGAGGAGAGGCAAGAAAGAAGACGCGTTAGGCCTTGGCCGGCTCGCTCTTCTTCATGATCTTGTTGCTCACCAGCACGTAGACCACGAACACCACCAGGCATGCCGGGATGATGTAGATGAGGTCGTGCTTCACCATGGCCTTGCCCTGGTGCACGAGGTCCGCGTAGCTCATCGCGGCGGTGCTCTTGCCGAGATAGAAGCCGATGCCGGTGAGAATGGTGACCCAGATACCAGCGCCAAGCCCCGTCCACAGCGAGAAGCTCTTGATGGGCATGCGCGAGATCCCCGCGGGAATGCTGATCAGCTGACGAATCGCGGGCAGCAGGCGGCACACGAAGGTGGCGCCGGCGCCGTACTTGCGGAAGACCTCTTCGGCGCGCTCGAGCTTCGCTTTCGGAAGCAGGAAGTACTTGCCGTACTTCTCCAGGAACGGCGTGCCGAGCCAGCTGAACAGGTAGTAGTTCACGAAGGCGCCGACCAGCGATCCACCGACGCCGGCGAGCACCGCCACTGCGGCGTCGCCCATGGGGGAGCCGAGCGTCAGCTCGCCGCGGGCAGCGAGGAAGCCGGCCGGGATCATCACCACTTCACTGGGGAAGGGGATGAAGGAGCTCTCCACCGCCATGAACAGGAGGATGAGCAAGAAGCCCCAGGTGGGCGCATGAGCGGCGGCCGTCTCGATGTACTGGATCAGAGCGTCGGTCATTGGGTCGCGGGGGCGTAGCGCAGCCACAGCGGGAAGTCGAAAGAAGCGATGTGTCACAAAGTATCACGAGCAGCTTGTCGTTACGCCGCGGAACCTCATTTCCCGAGAGTTTCCGCGGTCGTCATCCGGTCGTCACGCCGCCCGCCCATACTGCTCAGCCCGACATGGAGCCGTCCCACCCGGATCCACACTACGCCGCCGAGCTGTTCGAGCTGCGGGAAGGCGTGCTCCTCATGGGAGCGCGGGTGGAGGAAATGCTGTCGGCGAGCTGGCGGGCGTTTCACACGCGCGATTCGCTCCTCGCCCAGCGCACCGCCAAGAACGACTCGCAGGTGGATCGCCTCGAGGTGGAGCTCGACGAGCGCTGTCTTCGGGTCCTCGCTCGCTGGAAGCCCGTTGCTTCCGATCTGCGCTTCGTGACCGCGGTGCTGAAGCTGGTGACCAACCTGGAGCGAATGGGCGATCTGGCGGAGAGCATTTGTCGGCGGACACTGCAGCTCAACAGCCTGCCGCCGGTGGCTACGGCGGCACCTCTGGTGACGATGGCGGAGACGGCGTTCCAAATGGTGGCGGACTCCCTGGACGCTTTCTCGCGACAGGACGCGGCCCGGGCCGGCGCGGTGATCGGGAAAGATCGCATCGTGGACGCCTGCTATGCCCAGAGCTTTCCCGCACTGCTCACGCTGATGGCCAAGGACGCAACACGGATCCCGGTGGCGACCGCGCTGTCGGACGTGGCGAAGTCTCTCGAGCGGATCGCGGACCAAGCCACGAACGTCGCCGAGTTGGTCGTGTTCATCGTGGACGGCCGCCAGCTCAAGCACCTGGATCGCGCGCGCGACGGCCTCGCCGCGAGCTGATCGTTTCGTCGCTGACACCCCGCCGCCACGCGCGTAGTCGGAGTTTTCAGCGATGTCGCGGGGGCGTGGCTCCGGTGACAACCAGCGCTGCGAGCATGGCGGCAGGGAAAAAAAGCCATGCTCCATGCCGCATTCGTCGTGGTCATCGCGGGAGCTTCCTTTTCCGTGCTGGCCCTGCTCGTGACTCGGGTTGCCGTGCTTCGGGTGCTTCGCCGCAAGCCCGAGCGGCGCGTCACCCCGGCGATCTCCGTGCTGAAACCCGTGAAGGGGTTGGACGAGGGCTTGTTCGAGAATCTCGCCTCCCTCGCTCGTCAGGACTACCCCGACTTCGAGGTCCTGATCGGCGCCGAGAGCCCCGACGACCCCGCCCTGGCCATCGCTCACCAGGTTCGTAGGGAGTTCCCGGCGGTGCGCATTCGAGTGATCAGTGGGGCGCCCGCGTTGGGGGAAAACCCCAAGGTGAACAATCTGGCAATGCTGGCGCGCCACGCCGAGCACGACTGGATCTTGGTGAGCGACTCCAACGTGCGGGTCGAGCCCGACTACCTCTCCGCCATGGCCGCCGAGACGGCGGATCCGAAGGTGGCGCTGGTTTCCTCGGTGCTGGCCGGCAACGGCGAGCGAAGCTTGGGGGCCCTGCTCGAGAACCTGCACCTGTCGTCTTTCGTGGCGCCTAGCGTGTGTGGCGCGGAGGTGATCGCGAATCACCCGTGCGTGGTGGGCAAGTCCATGCTGATCCTCCGGGAGGCGCTGGAGGCGCAGGGCGGCTTTCGCTCCGTGGCCAACGTGCTCGCCGAGGACTACCTCCTGGGGCAGCGATTTCACCGAGCGGGACATCGCGTGGCCCTTTCGCCTCACGTGGTCACCACCTTGAACGCCGAACGCAGCGTCCGGGACTTCCTCGCACGGCACCTGCGCTGGAGTCAGATGCGACGTCGCATCAATCCCGTCGCCTATGCCCTGGAGCCGCTTTCGCTGCCGACGCCGTGGTGGCTGTTGGCCCTGCTCCTGTCGACCTTCGAGCCCGCCGGAGCAACGTTCGCGGTGGGAGTCGCGGCACTGCTCGCGACCTTGGTCACGCTCGCTGCGGACGCCGTGTGTGCGCGGCAGTTGCGGGGACAGTGGGTCGACCCAGTGGACCTCGCGTGGCTGCCGGTGAAAGACCTGATGATTGTCGGGGTCTGGTCCCTGGC
The DNA here is from genome assembly GCA_020633235.1 of Polyangiaceae bacterium. Taxonomy (NCBI): domain Bacteria; kingdom Pseudomonadati; phylum Myxococcota; order Polyangiales; family Polyangiaceae; species Polyangiaceae bacterium. The sequence continues at coordinate 725,490 of JACKEA010000006.1, forward strand.
GCTGGTGAAGAAGACGGTGTGCTGGCGCGGCAAGCTGATGCGGATCGGAGCTGGATCGGAGCTGACACCGCTACCCGCCGAGGCGGCGCCGGCAGCGGAGGTCGCGTGACGGCGTTTTCTTCCCGAATCTCGGAGATCGAGCCCGGGGCGTCGCTCTCGCTCGGACGCTGTGCTACCCACACGTTCAGCGGACGTCACGTGCCTGTCACATGCGGGGGTTACGTCCCAGGACGAGCCATGGCCAAAGTCCTCGTCATCGAAGACGAACGGGATCTGCGCGAGGTGCTCGGGTACAACCTGGAGCAGGCGGGGCACACCGTGCTGCTCGCGGAGCGCGGAGCGGAGGGGCTCCGGATGGCGAAGGAGCACCGACCGGAGTTGGTGCTGCTCGACCTGATGCTCCCGGACATCTCCGGCACCGAGGTGTGTCGTTCCCTGAAGGAGGACGCGACCACCCGCGGCATGTCCGTGGTGATGCTCACGGCCCGGGGAGAAGAAGTGGATCGCGTGGTCGGCTTCGAGCTGGGAGCAGACGACTACATCGTCAAGCCGTTCAGCGTTCGGGAGCTGCTGCTCAGGATCCAAGCCATCTTGCGGCGTGGCAAGGTGGTGGAGACGTCCCCTGACGCGATGATCGAGTTCGGCCGTCTCAAGATCGACCGAGAGGCGCACCGCGTATGGGTGGAGGGCAAGGAGATCGAGCTGACCGCCCTCGAGTTCCGCCTGCTGGTGACGCTGTACGACCGCCGAAACCGTGTGCAGACGCGTTCCACGCTGCTCGACGACGTGTGGGGCATCCAGGCGGACATCACCACTCGAACCGTGGATACTCACGTCAAGCGTTTGAGGGAGAAGCTCGAGGGGGCCCGCGACTACGTGGAAACGGTTCGTGGGGTCGGGTATCGCTTCCGCGGTAGCCCGGACGAGGCTTCTGCTTGAAGCTGGGGATCCGCACCAAGCTCTTTCTGATCTCCCTGGGGCTCATCGTCCTCACCGTCGTGGTGTCTTACGCATATGCGCGGTCCACGGTGGACAAGGCGCTCACCGAGCAGGTGCGACGAGACCTGGCGGTGCGCGCCACGCTGGTGGCGCACGACGCCCAGAAGCTCCGCGCGCCCTTGGACGATCGCGCCAAGTGGGATGCCTTCGCGGGAGAGGTCGGGCAACGGGCCGGCGCGCGGGTCACGATGATCCGCAACGACGGCGTCGTGATTGGGGACTCCGAGGTCCCTACGGAGCAGCTCGCCGGGCTGGAGAATCATCGCAACCGTCCAGAGGTGCGCCGAGCCCTGGCGGGGGAGACCGGCGAGGACTCTCGCATGAGCGAGACCGTCGGGCATCGCTTGATGTACGTGGCGGTGCCCTTCGAGCACGATGGGACGGTAGTCGGCGTGGCGCGCGTCGCGCTGCCCCTCACCATGGTGGACGTTGCACTGTCGGGACTCACCAACGTCCTCAGCATCGCGACGCTGATTGCGCTGGCCGTCGCCATCGTGATGTCCACGGTTGCGGCGCAGCTCGCGTCTCGCACGGCGCGGTCCCTCACGGACGCCGCTCGACGCATGGCGGGGGGCGACCTGAGCGTGCGCACGAAGCAGAAGGGCCACGACGAGTTTGGCGAGCTCGGGCGCGCACTGGACCGGCTGGCCGAGTCGCTTTCCACTACCCTGGAGGAGCTCCGCAGCGAGCGTGACCGCGCGGCCGGCATTCTGAGCGGCATGCAGGAAGGCCTGTTGATGTTGGGGCGGGACGGTCGCGTGGCGTTGGTGAACCCCGCCCTGCGAGAGATGCTGCTCCTGGGGGCGGACGCCGTGGGCAAGACGCCGCTGGAGGTGATTCGTCACGCCGACTTGAAGGAGCTCTTGGATGGGGCGCTCACCTCGGAAGAGAGTGGCAGCGTGGAAATCGAAGTCGGGGGCCTGCGGCCCCGCCGCCTGATGGTCCGAGCCACACCGCTTGCGGGAAAGGAGGGTGGGGTGTTTGCGGTGTTCGTGGACGTCACCGAGATGCGGCGGCTGGAGACGCTCCGGCGGGACTTCGTGGCCAACGTGTCGCACGAGCTGCGCACGCCCGTGACGGCCATTCGGTCGGCTGCCGAGACGCTGGAGGCGGCGGTGGATCGCGATCCAGTGGCGTCTCGCCGCTTCGTGGACATCATCGACCGCAATGCGACGCGACTTCACGAGCTGGTGGAGGACCTCCTGGACCTGTCACGCATCGAGTCGCGTCAGTACAAGCTCAACGCCGAGCCGATGGACATCGAGCCGGTGCTGTCCCACGTGCTCGGCTTGTTCCGGGAGCGGGCCGACCGCGGGGGCGTCGAGCTGCTGGTGGAAGCCAGCGACGACTTGCCGCTGGTGAGCGCGGACCGGCGTGCGATCGAGCAGGTGCTGTCCAACCTCGTCGACAACGCCGTGAAATACTCGACCAAAGGCTGTCAGGTGACGCTGTCGGCGAAGCTGAGCGATGGCAAGGTGGAGGTGAGCGTTGCGGACACCGGCACCGGCATCGAGGAGCGCCACTTGCCGCGCTTGTTCGAGCGCTTCTATCGGGTGGACGCCGGTCGCTCTCGGGAGCTCGGCGGAACGGGCCTCGGGCTCAGCATCGTCAAGCACCTACTCGACTCCATGGGCTCACGCATCGACGTGGAGAGCACCCTGGGCAAAGGCACCACGTTCCGGTTCACGCTGCGCGTGGTGGACGTCGACGCACCGCTCACCGCCGCCGCGGAAGTCCGCCCCGTCCTGCACTGAAGCTCATTCGTCCGGAAGGTCGTACTTGAGCGGGTCGATGACCGGCAGCGTGGGGCGGGATTCCTTGCGGGGCTCGTGGTCGTGCCGCAGGGGGTCGTCTTCCGGCAGGGTAGGGAGCAGCGGGCGATGTGGGGGCGCGACGCGTGTGTGCACTGGGGGGACCTTGGGTGTGGGCTCCTCGACGTCTTCCCATCCAGAGTCGATCTCGCTCAGGTCCGGTGCCTTGGCCTTCTTTGAGTCCACGCCGGGCATTCGGGCTCACATATAGCAGCGCCACCGCGATGTGCGCCAGTCGGGGTCAGGGAAGGGTGAGGGCGGAGAGCACCTCTCGCCACGCCGCGTCCATCCGTTTGGCCTTGGAGGCGTCCCCCACGAGCATCACGCTCAACGCGGCATCGGGGCCCAACGGCGCGATGAGTAGCTTGACGGAAACACTGCCCCCGTCTTCTCGAGCACTGCCGCTCAGCACCCGGACCGCCTTGCCGTCCACGCTCGCTGTGGCCTCCGTTACCTGGCGGATTCCGAGAGCCGCGAGCGCTTGCTTGCGATCTTCCGTGACGGCGCCGAGCGCGCCGCCCGGATGGCGGCCGAGGAGCAGGGCGAGCTCGCCGTCCGTGAGCTCGTAGCCGCCCGCGTCGTTCTCGCCTCCGCGCCACGTACTCGGCAGCTTCAGGGTGGCACCCCAGGCCCGGACTGCTGCGTCGGCGGTTTCGTCGGCGACCGCCGGCTTGGGCTCGGACCGTTTCTGGCAGGCCGACAGCGGGAGAGTCAGCAGCAGTAGCCAGAACGTCACGCGGGTCATCGAACGGTCCTCGGCGACACCCAGTTTTCTCCGTATTCACCCATGCGTCACCATCCCGTCACAGCGACAGAGGCATATCCCGCGACACGAACGCCATGCGAAATCCTGCTCTACCACTCGCCGCCCTCCTCCTTGCCGCTCCTTCCGCTCTGGCGCAACCAGCGCCCCCCGAGCCGCCCATAGTGGAACCCCCGCCGGCCGCAGAGCCCGCGGCTCCCACGGAGCCGCCCGCTGCGGAGCCCCCCGCTGCCGAGCCGCCCGTAGCAGAGGCGGCGGTCGTCGAGCCGCCGACGCCCGCCACGGAGCCCGCGCCCGCCGCAGAGTCCGCTCCGGCCGAGCTTCCCAAGAAGCTCGCGGTCGGTAAGGAGGGATTCTTTCAGCCCGGCGCGCTGCTGCAGGGTTGGTTCTTTGCGGCCCGCGACTCCGGCGAGACCATGACCACGTTCCGGGTTCGTCGTGCGGAGCTGAAGATCAAAGGCCAGATCCTCCCGGATTTCCTGGCCTACGAGGTGATGATCGACCCCGCCAAGCTGGTGGAGGACAAGACCAAGTCGGTGACGGTCGAGGGGCAGGACCCTGCGCCAACGACTGCGGGGACCGTCGATGCACCAGCTCCCACGGGGATCCTGCAGGATCTCTACATCACGTTCTTGTCGGAGTACGCGGACGTGTCCATCGGTCAGTTCAAGATCCCGGTCTCGTGGGAAGGCTACAATTCTTCGAAGAAGCTCCTGTTCCCCGAGCGGGCACTGAGCAGCAAGAAGTTCGGGGACCGCCGCGATCTTGGCATTCGCGTCGAGAAGAAGCTCGGCGATCACTTCTATTACTTCGCCGGTGTGTACAACGGAGAGGGCCAGAACCGCGCCGATACCAACAACCAGAAGGACGTGGCCTTGCGCCTCGAGGCCTATCCCATCGACGGCGTCACGCTGGGTGCCGTGGGCTATGTGGGCGTGGGCGAGCGCGACCAGCCTGGCACCAAAGACCGCGCCGAAGGCGACGTTCGGGTAGAGCTCGGCGACGCCTTGCTGCAGGCGGAGTACATCCATGGCTGGGACGGCCCCAAGGGGGCCCGCGCCGAGTCGCATGGCTTCTACGGCGCGCTGGCCTACACGCTGTTCGGCAAGCTACAGCCCGCAGTGCGGGTGGGCTACCTGGACAACGACCTCGACACCAGCGACGACGCCGTCATGCACTACGAGGGCGCGCTGAACTACTACCTGCAGGGCCAGGAAGCGCGCCTCTCCGCCAGCTACAGCTTTTTCGACAAGCAGCAGGGAAGCGATCCAGGGGAGCTGATCCTGGCCGCACAGGTCTCGTTTTGACGAGCGTAAGCCTCCGAGATCACGAATCAATTATCCGTCACTGATTTGTCACACAGCTGTTTCGGACGCGCCGCCCAGGGGTCCAGCGCCATTGCTAGTAGAGCCACCACCATGATCGATCGACGCAGCCTCCTCTCCCTCGTTCTCGCGGGTACCGCCGCGCTCGTCGTCGCCTGCAACAAAGGCGGCGACAAAGCATCGGGGGGCGAAGCCACGGGCTCGGAAAACGTGACCCTCAACGGTGCGGGAGCCACGTTCCCCTACCCGCTCTATTCCAAGTGGATGAGCGAGTACAACAAGCAGCATCCGAACGTCCGCATCAACTACCAGTCGATCGGCTCCGGGGGAGGCATCCGTCAAATCAGCGCGCGCACGGTGGACTTCGGCGCCACGGACGCCCCCATGAAGGACGAAGAAGCCAAGAAGGCGCCGGGCACGCTGATCCACATTCCGACCACCCTCGGCGCGGTGGTGGTGACCTACAACGTGCCCGACTACACCGGCAGCCTGAAGCTGACTCCGGACGTGATCGCGGACGTGTTCCTTGGCAAGATCACCAAGTGGAACGACGAGCGCATCACGGGGCCGAATCCCGATGCCAAGCTGCCCGACAAGAACATCTCCGTCGTCTATCGTTCGGACGGTAGCGGCACCACGGCGGTGTTCACGGAATACCTCGCCAAGGTCTCGGACGAGTTCAAGGACAAGGTCGGTGCCGGCAAGAGCGTGAAGTGGCCCACGGGCCTTGGCGCCAAGGGCAACGAGGGCGTGACCGGGCAGATCAAGACCACGCCGGGGAGCATCGGCTACGTGGAGCTGGCCTACGCGCTGCAAAACAAGCTGCCCACGGCCGCAATCAAGAACAAAGCGGGCGAATTCGTGCAGCCCGCCATTGCCGCCATCACCAAGGCTGCGGATGGCGTGGAGCTGCCGGACAGCATGCACGCGAGCATCACGGATTCGGCGACGCCGGGTGCCTATCCCATTTCGAGCTTCACCTACATTCTCGTGTACGAAGACGCGAAGGACGCGGCGAAGGGCAAGGCGGTGGCGGAGTTCCTCAAGTGGGCAATCCACGACGGTCAGAAGTTCGCCGATGCTCTGCACTACGCACCGCTTCCGGACGCAGTGGTGAAGAAGGTGGAGACCAAGCTCGAGACGTTGCGCTCAGGCGACAAGAAGCTCTTGTCCGGAAGTTGACGTGACACAATCCAGCGACGTTTCGCTCGTTCGGCCGCGGCCGAAGTGGCTTGCCCGCTTCGGTCGCGAAGTCAATTGGGGAGACTTCGCTTTTCGTACGGTTGCGGCCCTGTTCGCGGCGTTGGTGATCCTCACCCTCGCCGCGATGGCGCTTCAGATGTACGCCGCCTCCGCGCCAGCGATCGAGAAGTTCGGGCCCGGCTTCATCACCAGCACGGAATGGAATCCGGTGCGCGACGAGTTTGGCGCGCTGCCGTTCATCTACGGCACCGTGGTGTCCAGCCTGCTCGCGCTCGCCATCAGCGTGCCCATCTCTCTGGGGGTTGCGATCTTCTTGTCGGAGCTGGCGCCGCTCTGGCTGCGGGGGCCGGTGGGCTTCCTGGTGGAGCTGCTGGCGGCCGTACCCAGCGTGATTTACGGCCTCTGGGGCATTTTCGCCTTGGCTCCGTTCCTGCGAGAAGTGGTGGAGCCCGCGCTGCAGAAGGTCTTCGGCTTCCTGCCGCTGTTCTCGGGGCCGCATCAGGGCTTCGGCATGCTCGCGGGCGGCATCATCCTCGCGATCATGATCACGCCGACGGTTTCCAGCGTGAGCCGAGAGGTGCTGCGCGCCGTGCCGCCTACGCTGCGCGAGGGCGCGCTGGCGCTCGGGGCCACGCGCTGGGAGGCCGTGCGTTCCGCCGTGTTGCCTTACGCGCGCAGCGGTTTGGTGGGCGCGGTGATCTTGGGCCTCGGCCGCGCGCTGGGCGAGACGATGGCGATCACCATGGTGATCGGCAACCGCGCCGAGATCAGCGCGTCGCTGTTCGCGCCTTCTTACACGATGGCGAGCGTGATCGCGAACGAGTTCACGGAAGCAACCGGAGACGTCTACCTCGCGGCCCTCGCGGAGATCGGCCTGTTGCTGTTCGCGGTCACCCTGCTGCTCAACATCTTTGCCCGTCTGCTGGTGTGGCGTGTGGGGCGACCGCCCGCGGGAGCCAGGTAGCGATGGAGAACGAGCCCTACATTCGTCGAAAGATCGTGGACGCCGTCGTGCGCGGGGCCTGCGTGGTAGCCACCATAGTGGCCATCATCCCGCTGGGGCTGGTGCTGTACTACGTCACGATTCGCGGCATTGGCGGGGTGAACCTCGACTTCTTCACGGAGCTGCCGAAACCCGTGGGGGAGACCGGCGGCGGCATGGCCAACGCCTTGGTCGGTACCTTGGAGCTGGTGGGCCTTGCGTGCTTGTTCGGGATTCCGCCGGGCGTGCTCGCGGGGGTCTACCTCGCCGAGTTCGGAGACAACCGCTTCGCCAAGCTGGTCCGCTTTTCGGCAGACGTGATGAGCGGCGTCCCCAGCATCGCCGTTGGCATCTTCGTCTACACCCTGATCGTGTTGGCCACGAAGAGCTTCTCCGCCCTGGCGGGAGGGGTGGCGCTGGCCGTGCTGATGCTGCCAACCGTGACGCGCACCACGGAAGAGCTCTTGCGCCTGGTGCCGGAGGCGCTGCGCGAAGCAGCCCTGGGGCTGGGCGTGCCCAAGTGGCGCGCGACGTTGCGCGTCGTGTTGCGCACGGCGGCACCGGGCATCGCCACCGGCGTCATGCTGGCGGTCGCGCGAGTTGCCGGCGAGACGGCGCCGCTTTTGTTCACGGCCTTCAACAACCAGTTCTGGTCTCAGGGCTTGGATCAGCCCACCGCGTCGTTGCCCGTTCAGATCTACACCTACGCCGTCTCGCCCTATGAAGACTGGCATCGCCAGGCGTGGGCGGCGGCGCTGGTACTGGTTGCGATGGTCCTGCTCCTGAACGTGTCGGCGCGCCTTCTGGTTCGCCATCGAGTGAGGTCCCGATGAGCACACAGATCGAGGTATCCCTGCCCATGGTTCGGCCGCCGGAAGCACGTGCGAAAGCGCGAGAAGAAGGCGTGGTACGATCTTCCCCGGTGCACGAGGTCGCGGACGTCCCCGCGAAGATGCAGGCGCAGAGCCTCCACGCCTACTTCGGGGCCACCGAGGTGATCAAGGGCATCGACCTGCCCGTGGCGGAACGCAAGGTGACTGCCATCATCGGCCCCTCGGGTTGCGGCAAGTCTACCTTCATCCGCTGTCTGAACCGCATGCACGAGGTGGTCCCGGGGGCCCACGTGAAGGGTCACGTGCTCCTCGATCATCAGGACATTTACGCCAAGGACGTGGACCCGGTGCGCGTGCGCCGTCGCGTCGGGATGGTGTTCCAGAAACCGAACCCTTTTCCGACGCTTTCCATCAAGGACAACGTGCTGGCCGGCCTTCGCTTGAACGGTTTGAAGGTCAAGACGCCGGACGAGCTCGCGGAGCGGGCTCTGCGCCAAGTCGCTTTGTGGGACGAAGTGAAGGACACCTTGGGTCGCTCCGGGACCAGCCTCTCCGGCGGTCAGCAGCAACGTTTGTGCATTGCGCGTTCTCTCGCCCTGGAGCCCGAGGTGCTGCTGATGGACGAGCCCTGCTCTGCCCTCGACCCCATCGCGACCGCTCGTGTGGAGGAGCTGATCCACGAGCTCCGCGATCGCTACACCATCGTTATCGTCACCCATAACATGCAGCAGGCAGCGCGAGTCGCGGATTTTACAGCGTTTTTCTACCTGGGGGAGCTGGTGGAGTACGACCAGACGGACGTGCTCTTCACGCGCCCCAAGGAAAAGAAGACCGAGGACTACATCACCGGTCGCTTCGGTTGAGGGACGATCCACTCATTTTGAGGTAAACCGAAATGAGTCAAGAGCCACCCATGGACCTGCGTCACACGGATCGCGAATACGAGAGTGAGCTGCAAACCCTGCGGGAGCAGGTGCTGCTCATGGGCGCACGCGTGGAGGAGATGCTCACCAACGCCATGAAGGCGTTCGTCGAGCGCAATCCGAAGCTGGCGCGCGACACCATGGCGGTGGATCGGCAGATCGATCAGCTCGAGCTCGACATCGACGAGCTGTGCCTCAGGATTCTCGCCCGGCGCCAGCCTGTCGCGTCGGACCTGCGCTTCATCACCACCACCCTGAAGCTGGTCACGGACCTCGAGCGCATCGGCGATTTGGGAGTGAACGTGTGCGAGCGCGTGGTGGAGCTATGCGATGAGCTCCCGCTTCCCGCTGCGACCACCATCACGCGCATGTCCGACGTGGCGAAGGAAATGCTGCACGATGCATTGGACGCGTTCGTGGCGTCGGATTCGATCAAGGCCGAGGCCGTGATCGAGCGGGACAGCGCCGTGGACGCGACCTACGCGCAGCTCTTCCCCGAGCTGGTGCAGCTGATGATGTCCGACCCGAGCTGCGTGTTCCGCGCCACGCGGCTGCAGTCCGTGGGCAAGTACCTCGAGCGCATCGCGGATCATTCGACCAACATCGCCGAGATGGTCGTGTTCATGGTCAAGGGCGAGGACGTACGCCACGCCTGGGTGCTGAGTCAGGGCGGCGGCTGACAGGCCGGCATGCGGGTGGCATGGTGGTGCAGCCAGCGCCATGCCCAAGAAGAAGCTCCGCCTCGAGATCCTGCCGCAACCGGACGACACCACCTGCGGGCCGACCTGCCTACACGCGGTCTACCGCTACTACGGCGAGGACCTCCCGCTCGACAAGGTGATTCGGGAGACCCAGACGCTTCGCGAGGGCGGGACGTTGGGCGTGCAGCTGGCCAACCACGCTCTGTCCCGCGGCTACCGCGTCACCCTGTACACCTACAACCTGTTGGTGTTCGACCCGACCTGGTTCGAAAAGCCCGGGGTCGACCTGGCGGACCGGCTCCGGCGGCAGGCCGAGGTCAAGCGCTCCCCCAAGCTGCGGCAAGCGACCCGCGCCTACCTGGAGTTCCTGCAAAAGGGAGGGAAGATCCGCTTCGAGGACCTGACGGCCAGCTTGATCCGCCGCTACCTGGGGCGCGAAATCCCCATTCTCACCGGCTTGAGCGCGACGTATTTGTACCGTTCGGCTCGCGAATTGGGCGAGCACGTCATCGAGCTCGACGACATTCGCGGAGAACCCATGGGGCACTTCGTCGTACTGAACGGTTACAACCGCGAAGAGCGTCTGGCTCACGTGTCGGATCCTTGGGAGCCCGAGTCGCGAGGTCGATCGCGACAGTACTGGATCGACATCGATCGCGTGATGAACGCGATCTTGCTCGGCATCGTCACCTACGACGCCAACCTGCTCATCATCGAGCCTTCAGATGCGCGCGCTCATCGTCGTCAATAATCCTCGAGACTGGTCCTTTTCAATCCCCGGCGTGGAGGTAGTGTCCGCCCGGAGCTACCTCACCCGCACGGAGTACAGCGACTTGCGCGGCGTGACGGTGTTCAACCTGTGCAAGTCGTACCGCTATCAGAGCCTGGGGTATTACGTCTCGCTGTTGGCGGCTGCCCGGGGGCACCGTCCGGTGCCCAGCGTGACCACCATCCAGGATCTGAAGGCGAACGAGATCGTCCGGATTCGCTCTGACGAGCTCGACGACCTGATCCAGAAGAGCCTGGCCCCGATTCAATCGTCGAGCTTCGTGCTCAGCATCTACTTCGGGAAGAACCTGGCCAAGCGTTACGACCGAGTGTCGGCGCATCTGTTCAAGCTCTTCTACGCACCGCTGTTGCGGGCCACCTTCAACCGCTCCCGCGGCGGACACTGGTTCTTGTCGAGCATCCTGCCCATTTCCTCGGGCGAGATCCCCGAGACGCATCGCGACTTCGTGGAGGCGCAGGCGCGCCACTACTTCCACCAGCGCCGTTGGGTCGCACCCAAGGTGAACGTCTCCCGCTACGACCTCGCCATCCTGTTCGATCCGGAAGAGGAAGAGCCGCCCTCCGATGAGCGAGCGATCGCAAAGTTCGTGAAGGCGGCACAGCGCTTGGGCATGAGCGCTACCGTGATCGGCAAGGACGACTACGCGAATTTGGCGGAGTTCGACGCCCTCTTCATCCGCGAGACGACGAACGTCAATCACTACACCTATCGCTTCGCGCGCCGAGCCCACGCGGAAGGCATGGTCGTCATCGACGACCCGGACTCGATCTTGCGCTGCACCAACAAGGTCTTCCTGGCGGAGCTGTTGGAGCGGCACAAGGTGCCGGCTCCGCGCACCGTCGTGCTCCACCGCGACAACATCGGCCAAGTTGCCGAGACGTTGGGCCTGCCCTGTATCCTAAAGCGCCCCGACAGCGCCTTCTCCCAGGGCGTGATCAAGGTCTCTTCGGAGGACGAGCTGCGCCAGGAGGCGGAGCGCATGTTCACCAAGTCGGAGCTCGTGATCGCGCAGGAGTTCTTCCCCACGGACTTCGATTGGCGCATCGGCGTTCTCGCCGGGGAGCCGTTGTGGGCGGCCAAGTACCACATGGCGCCGAAGCACTGGCAGATCATCAAAGGGCATGGCAGCGGGCGCCGCTACGGCCGGGTGGAGGCCGTGGCCATGGACGACGTGCCGCGCCCGGTGGTGCGCACGGCGCTCAGGGCGGCCAACTTGATTGGCGACGGGCTGTATGGCGTGGATCTCAAGCAGCGCGGGCGCCGGGTCACGGTGGTCGAAGTGAACGACAACCCCAGCTTGGAAGCGGGCTACGAGGACACCGTGCTGAAGGACGCGCTCTACGATCGCGTCATGCAGGTGTTCGTGGATCGCATCAGCGCGCACAGTCGGGGGCTGTAGCCGTGGCGGACGAGTCCCCCAAGCTGCATCTGTTCGAAGGCTTCGGCGTGGAGCTGGAGTACATGATCGTCGATCGGAGCACCGGCGCAGTGTTGCCAGTGAGCGATCGCTTGATCGAGGCGGCCAGCGGCGAGATCCAAGCTGAGATCGAGATGGGAGAGCTCTGCTGGTCCAACGAGCTCGTGCTCCACGCCATCGAGCTCAAGACCAACGGCCCAGCCCCCGCGCTCGAGCCCCTTGCTGGCTTCTTCACGCGGGACGTGAGCCGCATGGCGGAGCTCCTTCGTCCCCTGGGGGGCACGCTGATGCCCACCGCCATGCACCCGCTCATGGACCCGACTCGCGAAACGCGGCTGTGGCCCCACGACTACGGCGAGGTGTACCAGACCTTCGACCGCATGTTCGATTGTCGCGGTCATGGCTGGTCGAACCTCCAGAGCACGCACCTGAACTTGCCCTACCAGGGGGACGAGGAGTTCGGCCGACTGCACGCCGCCATCCGCGTGCTGTTGCCGGTCTTGCCGGCGCTGGCGGCGAGCTCGCCCATAGTGGAAGGGCGCGTCACCGGCATCGCCGACAACCGCCTCGAGTACTACCGCGGAAACTGCAGCAAGATCCCGATCGTGACGGGTGGGGTGATCCCGGAGCCGGTGTTCTCCCAGCAGGGCTATCGTGACGAGATCCTCGCGCCCATCGCCGAGGCCGTCGCGCCCTACGACGACGAAGAAGTCCTCGACCCGGAGTGGGTGAACGCCCGCGGCGCGATCGCGCGGCTCGAGCGCGAGAGCATCGAGATTCGTGTGCTCGACGTGCAGGAGCATCCCGCCGCCGACATCGCCATCGTTGCCTTTGTGGTGGAGCTCTTGCGTGGATTGACGGAAGAGCGCTGGTCGAGCCTCGAAGCGCAGCAGGCGCTTTCCGTGGAGCGCCTGGAGCCGATCTTCGTCGACTGTGTGCGGCGGGGCAGTCGTGCTCGGATCGAGGACGCGGACTACCTGGCAGCGCTGGGGGCAAGACCCGCCGAAGCGGCGGGGGTGTGGCAGCAGCTACTGGCCCGGGCGCGGCCGGTGGCAGAGCGCGAGGAGTGGCTTCGGCCGTTGAAGGTGATCCTGGAGCAGGGCACGCTCACCGAACGCATCGTCCTCGCCACCCGCACCCGGTCCATCCGCGACGTGTACGAAGAGCTGTCGCGCTGTCTCATGGCCGGCGTGCCCTTCGAGGCGTCGTGAGGGTGGTGCTCACGGTCGAGCACGCGACGAACCACGTTCCCGTGGAGCTTCGGCCACTGTTTGCCAGGGCGCGGCGCGTCCTCGACAGCCACCGCGGCTGGGACCCCGGGGCGCTCCAGCTCGCGCGCGCGCTGAGACGCCGGTTGGATGCCCCGCTGTTCGCCGGCACCGTATCCCGGCTGGTGATCGACCTGAACCGCAGCCTGCACCATCCGGCCCTGGTCTCCCGCTGGACACGCGACGTTCCTCGCGCCGATTTGGTCGCCCACTATTGGCAGCCTTTTCGCTCCGCGACTCGCGAGGCAATCGACGCGGCGGGCAGCGTCGTTCATCTGAGCTGTCACTCGTTCACCCCACGGCTCGGTTCCGAGGTGCGCAACGCCGACATCGGTCTGTTGTACGATCCGGCGCGTCCGCGCGAGGTTGCGCTGGTGCGCCGCATCCACGCGCTGCTCGGCGACGAGCTTCGCGTGCGCCGGAACTACCCGTACCGCGGCACCGCGGACGGCCATACCCAGAGTCTGCGCCGCAGCTTGCCCAAGTCGCGCTACATCGGAATCGAAGTCGAGCTGTCGCAGGCCAGGCTGGACGCCATTCCTCGCGTCGCGCGGGCTATCGCGCGCGCCGTTTGAGCGCGTCCAGATCCAGGATCTCGATGCGACCGTAGGAGAGCCGCACCACACCCTCGGCCTCCAGGGTCTTGAGCAGTCCGTTGACGGTCTGCCGCGAGCTCGAAAGCATACGCGCCAGCTGCTCTTGGCTGGCTTCGATCACGCGGCTGCTGCGATCGCGCCACTGGCCGTGGCTCTCGGCCATGATCACCAACCGGTGCGCCAGGCGGTCCGCCAGGGGGCGTGCGCTGTTGTCCTCCATGGCGGCGAAGGTCAAGCGCAGCTTGCCCATGGCCAGCGCTCCAAGAGCGCGCCAAAAGGCCGGATCCCGCTCCAAGATCGCGTCCAGATCGCTCTGCAACACGTGCACCAAGAGCGAGTCCGTCGTGGCGATTCCGTTGAGCGGCGATGGTTCGCCGTCCAACACGGAGATCTCACCGAGCCACGTGGGCGGCTCCACCACCGTGATCAGCGCTTCGTCGCCGCTGTCGAGCGGCGACGAGATCCGTATGGCGCCTTCCAGCACGGCGAACAAACCGTTTGCCGGTGCGCCTTGGGTGATGACCTGCTGTCCCGCGGGGATCTTTCGCACGGAGCCCGCCGACAGCAGCGCTTCCTTTCGGCTGTCCGACAGTCCGAAGAACCATCGCCCTCCGTCCAAGAGTGCTCGGTACTTTCGCGCGTTTTCCCGGTCCACGGCGGAAACTCCTCGAACTGTCGTGGGGACGACACTGTGTTGCCAGAGCCAACTCCATATTGCCGGACGAAAGGGAACGTCCGATGAAAAAAACACTGCTAGCGCTCGCCGCGGGATTCGCCTTGACCGCCTGCGGTGGCACCGCGGAATCCAGCAACGGCGTCTCGCGCGAGGAAGCGCAGGGACAGGCCGAAGGCGCACTTCTCGCGCTGGACGCCGGCGACTACGCGCAGTTCTCGCGGGACTTCTCTCCCACGCTGCTCGAGGCGCTGCCAGAGAAGAACTTCGCGGAGCTTCGCCACCGTCTCGAAGAGACGAGCGGGCACTTCCAGTCCGTCGAGAGCCTGAGCGAGGTTTCCGATCCGGGCTACGCAACGTTCGAGATGACGGCCAGCTTCGAGAGGGAGCCGGTCCGGGTGCTCACCTGGTACCCCATCGGCAGCCACGAAATGCAGGGATTCTGGATGGATTCCGAGAACCTCCAGGCCTTCCACTCGGATGACTAACCGCGCCGCATCCCCGCCTTGCGTACCTGCTGCTCCAGATTCCTGAAGCGCTCCGCCAAGGCTCGCACCAACTTGCTGCTCCAGCCCTCGATGCCGAGCTCGTCGTTCATCGTGCGCTTGTCGAGCACCAGCACGGTGACCTGATCCACTGCCTCGACACTCGCCGCCCGCGGCTCGTCCAGCAGTAGGGCCATCTCGCCGAACACGTCCCCGGCTTCCATGATCGCGAGCGTCTCGTCGCCGTCGGGCAAGTCCCGAAACGCCCGGCAGCGTCCGCTCACGATCATGTAAGCCGTGTCGCCCACGTCGCCCTCACGCACGATCACCGTGCCGGGCATGAAGATTTGACTGGGCAGGTACAGGCCGCCCCGCAAGAAGCGTCGCACGTCGTCCTGTAGCTCGAGCACGCTCTGGAAGCGCTGCGCGGGCTCCGGCGCCACGGCGCGCGCGACGATCGCGCGCAGGCGCTTCGAGACGTCCATGCCAAAGGTGACGGCCTCCAGGGGCACCACCTGCCCGGCCACGGCCTTGGCCAAGATTTCCTTCGCGCTCTTGGCCTTGCCGTAGGGCGTGTGGCCGCTGACGATCTCGTAGAGCAGCGCGCCGAGGCCGAACACGTCGCTGCGTTCGTCCATTTCCGCGGGATTTCCCCGGGCCTGCTCCGGCGCCATGTATGCCGGCGTCCCCACCGGGCCGGGGGCTTCCATCTGCGACATCTCGCCGGATGCCGGGCGGGACTTGGTGAGCCGCGAGAGCCCCCAATCCATGAGGTACACCTGGCCGAAGCCGGCAATCATCACGTTCTCGGGCTTCAGGTCGCGATGGATCACGCCCCTGTGATGGGCGTAGGCCACGGCGTCACAGATCTTGAGAAAGATCTCGAGGCCCTCCTGCAAGCGCTCGGTCGACCCCGCCGGCCGGGCGGGATCCGCGAGCCAACGATCCAGGCCGATGCCCTGCACCAGCTTCATCGTGAAGTAGGGAACGCCCTCGGGGCTGATGGCGAGCTCGTGCACGGGTACGATGTTCGGGTGCTCGAGCTGCCCGGTGATCTGCGCCTCGGCCACGAAGCCGTCGCGGTACATGGGCACCGTCGCGAGCTTCTTGTCGAGGCGCTTCAAGGCGACGGGCCTCAGCAGGTTCTTGTCCATCGCCGGATGGACCCGTCCCATGCCCCCGCGTCCCAGCTCCGGGTAGATGGCCAGGTGGGAGGGCGTGGGGATCGCCTCGGACCGAATCACCTCGGGCTTCACCGCATGGTCCCCGTTGACGGGGATCGCCTCGATAACGGTTACCGGCTCGACATCGGCACTGTCTCTCTCGCTCACGGTCCTCTCCCAAGCGCCGAGACTACCACCCCCAGCGGGCATTTTTTGTTGGTCCGCCGCGGCCCACGCCAGATTACCGTCCGGCCGTGTCCGACCGACGCCCGTCCCTGCGCGCCATCATCACCGGATTTCTGCTCGCGGTGCTGCTCTGCGGAGTCAACTCCTACCTGACCCTCTCCTTCGGCGTGATCGAAGAGGGGCCCACCATCGCGGCGTTGCTCTTCTTCGCCGTGTTCTTCCTGTCGAGCAACAAGATCACCAGCACGGAAATGGTGATCGTGGCCACCATGGGCAGCGCGGGCGGCAGCTTGGGGTTCATCTCCAACTTCTATGCCGCCAAGGCGATGACGGGCGACCCGTACACCCTCGGACAGATGGTCGGCTTCGCGGTGGTCACCAGCCTGGTCGGCATGGTGTTCGTGCTGCCGCTCAGGGAGCTGCTCATCTTGCGCGAGAACCTGCCGTGGCCTGGTTCCAAGGCGACGGCGAGTGTGATCGAGGCGCTGGTAGAGAAGGGGGATCCGAAGCAGCCGTACTACTTGGTGGCCACCATCGTGATCGCCATGGCGTACGTGATCTCGAACACGGAAGATGGCTTCAACGTGGTCCCCGCCGAGACGGCTCTCCCGGTGTTCGGCCTCGCCGCCTTCGGCGCTGCCATCGCCTGGTCGCCGTTCGCGATCGGTGGGGCGTACCTGATGGGGCTCCGCACCTGCTTCGGCTTCCTCGTGGGCGGTGTGGTGCTGCTCACCATGGCTCCCCACGTGGACACTCCGGCGGCGCCGCACCGCTACGTGTGGCCGGGCATCGGCTTCCTGGTGGCCTCGGGGCTCACGCTGATGGCCGTGAACTGGCGGGTGATCACCGCATCTTTGAAGTCTCTGGTGAGCCTTCGGGGTGGGCTGGAGGACGACGATCGCGTGATGTCACCCCGCGCCCTGGGACTCTTCGCGGCCGTGGCGTTGGTCGTCACCGGCGTGTTCTCCGTGATGGGCATGGGGCTCAACCTGGTGCTGGTGCTGGTCCTGGTGGTCATCGGCGGCTTCTTGCAGAACGTGATCGCGACCCGCGCGGCCGCCCAGACGGCCTTCAATCCCGCTCGCGTGATGGGCGTGCTGCTGCAGGGCATCACCGCCGCAGCCGGCGGCTCCAGCGCGGCGACCAACCTTGCCGGTGCCGGCTTCGTGGCGGGCAGCGGCGCGCAGGCGGGGAACCTCACGGGGGACATGGCCTACGGACGTTGGTTCAAGGTCCCCGCGCGCTGGCAGTTCTGGACGCAGCTGCTCACCATCTTGCCCTGTGCGTTGGTGAGCGCGTGGGTGTTCCAGAAGATCCAAGCCGCGCGCCCGCTGGTGCTCGAGGGGCCAGGACACCCCGCACCGGTGGCGAAGATGTGGGCGGCCACGGCGCTCATCTTCGACGGCTCCACCAGCATGCCGCCAGGCGCGATGTCGGCGATGCTCGTCGCCGGCGCCATCGGCGTGGTGTACGTGCTGCTCGAGAATCGACCGTCTCTCGAACGATGGATGCCGTCGTCCATCGGCATCGGCATCGGACTGGTGCTGCCCGTGGCCTACGACTTCGCGTTCTTTCTCGGCGGCGTGCTCTTGTGGGTGGTGCTCGGGCGTTGGCTCAAGGTGCGGGGCATCACGCTGACCACCATCGCGGTCGGCTGCATCGTGGCCGAGGGACTTGGCGGCGTGCTGAAGCCCGTCCTCCACATGCTGCACCTGATTCCGGGCTGAGAGGCGCCCCGCGGGGGTTGCGCGCCGGACCGACATAATTATGTCTAAGACATATCTATGTCAGAATCAGGCTTGGAGCACTCGGCGGGCGAGCGAGTCGACCGCTACAAGCTGATCCGGCCCCTGGGCCAGGGTGGCATGGGGGAGGTGTGGGTCGCCGAGAACGCGGTGATGGGCGCGCTGGTGGCTCTCAAGTTCTTGGGGCGCCATCGAAGCTCATCCGCCCAAGAGCGCCTCTTGCGGGAAGCCCGAGCAGCGGCTCGAGTGCGGCACCCCGCTTGCGTGCAGGTGTTCGACGTCGGCGTCGACAAGAAGGGGGATCCGTTCTTGGTGATGGAGCTCCTCGACGGGCTATCGCTGGCGGACCTGCTGGAGCAACGAGGTGCCTTGGAAGTGCGGCAGGCGGTGGAGCTGGGCGCGCAGGTTGCTGACGCACTTTCAGCAGCGCACGAGCTCGGCATCGTTCATCGCGACGTCAAGCCGGACAACGTCATGCTGGTCGAGGTCGACGGGCGCAAGGTTCCGAAGCTCCTCGACTTCGGGGTCGCGCGCTCCACGGAAGACGCCGTGAAGCTCACGCTGGACGGCAGTCTGGTGGGCACGCCGGCGTACATGGCGCCGGAGCAGATCACGCGCGCCGAAACGTCGGACCCACGCATCGATGTGTGGGGGCTGACCGTCACCTTGTACGAGATGATCGTGGGCACGGTGCCGTTTTCCGGGTCCGGGCTCACGGACGTGCTCGCTTCGGTGACGCGGGCGGAGCCGCTGTGGCCGGGTGCGGTACCAGGCTTGGACACCGCGCTGTGGCGCATCATCGACCGCGGCTTGGCCAAGGACCGATCGGCGCGTTTCCAGTCTGCGGCAGAGCTTTCTGCGGCGCTCAAGGACTGGTTGGCCCAGCAAAGCACCGGCGCCGAGCACGCGAAACCCGAGGCCACGTCGACGCTGGCGGCGCCCGAAGAAGCGTCGGTCGGTTTCGACGCCGTCATCTTCGCGTCACTAGGAAAGGAACGAACGTGAGCGTCCCCGAGCTGTCATTCTCTCGAGCAGAGCCCATCTCCGTCCGCACTTCCAACGTGGATCCTACCGGCATCGCGGCGATGTCCGATGCGGATCTCGACGAGCTCCCTTTCGGCGTCATCGAGCTCGATCGAGACGGAGTGATTCACCGCTACAACCTGGCAGAGTCACGCTTCGCCCGGCTGGATCGCGCCTCGGTCCTGGGCAAGCGCTTCTTCCAAGACGTCGCACCCTGCACGCGCACGCCGGAGTTCCAGGGACGCGTGGACGAGTACTTCGCCCTGCCACTGGTGGAGCGGGCGGACGTGCGGCAGTTCAGCTACCTGTTCGACTTCAAGTTTGGCGCGCAAGAAGTGTCGGTCGAGATCGTGCGCTCGCCGAACGCGGATCGCGTCGTCTTGTGCGTCAATCGACTGAGCTTCGATCAACCGCGCAGCGGCCTGCCCGAGGGTTTCGCCGCGTTCTCCCAGGCGGAGCTCGCCCCGGACGAACGAGAGCACGGCGTGCACCGGGACACGCAGGAGCAACGCTTCGTGCGAGTGCCGGTCCCCTTCTTTCGCGCTCTGCACCAGACCTGGACCAAGCTGGCACCCAACGGTTGGCGCGTGTTCAGTCGCCACTGGGGGATCACCTGGGGACGCCGTTCCGTGGTGGAGCTCGAGACGGCGGCCCTCGAGGCGGAAGCCAAGGCCCTGCGCGAGCTGCCCATGAAGACGGTGTTGTCGCTGGTGCGCGAATGGTCGCGCGCGCAGGGCTGGGGCGACCTTCGGCCGGATTTCTCGCCGGCGCGGCAGGGTGCGTTCGTCGTCCACCTCGAGCGAAGCGCGTTGGCGGAGGCGGTGGGCATGACCGGGCAGGCCGGGTGCGCGCTGATCGAGGGCTGGCTCGCCGCCGTGTTCAGCCATCTGGCGCGCCGCAAGCTGACCACGCGCGAGATTCAATGCCGCTGCCAGGGTGACGATGAGTGCGTGTTCGTGGTGGTGAGCGAGGACCGGGAGGCCGAGCTCGAGCGTGCCAGCGAGAACGTGCGCGACGTGAGCCGAGTGGTCGAAGGTCTCCGCAAGGGGAGGTCGCGATCGTGAATGAGCTCGACGACTTTGGCCTCAGCGAAGAAGAAGGCGCCCAGCACACGGAATTCTACTTCGATCAGTTTCCCTGGGCGGGAGACATGACGACCCTGGAGCAGATGCTCCCCGAGGAGTTCTTCGCCCTCGTGGATTGACCGCGCCAAACTGTGCCACGACACGGGCACGGGACTTGCTGGTGCCGGAGCCATGACCCAGCACGTGTCCGATCTGGTGGTCTCCACCAGCGAGCGGGCGCCGGCGACCACTGCCAGCGGCGCCCGCGTGGTCGCGATCGTGTCGTGCGCTGCGCTGATGGGCTTGGTCGTACGCAACGCGTGGATCGCGGACGACGCGTTCATTGCATTTCGAGCCGTCAAGAACTGGGTGGACGGCTACGGACTGGTGTCCAATCCCGGTGAGCGGGTTCAGGCCTTCACCAGTCCTTTGAACACGCTGCTGATCGCCGCCGGCCGTTCGGTCTTCCCCAACGTGTACAGCGTCGCCCTGCTCCTGGGGCTGCTCTCTACCGCCGCTCTGGCCGTCCTGACGGTGCGCGCGTCGCGCTCCGTTGCGCCGGTCGTGCTGTTCGCCAGCTCCGGCGCGTTCATCGATTTTTCCACCAGCGGCCTCGAAAATGCCTTGGCGCATCTCCTGCTCGCCGTCTTCGTCCTTTCTTTCTTGTCGGAGCGCCGCGGAAACGTCGTGTGGCTGACGGCGGGGCTGGTCGTGCTCAATCGTCTCGATCACGCCTTGCTCGTCGCCCCTGCCGTCGCGCTGATGGCGGTGGAGGAGAAGTCGTGGAAGCGCCCGCTCTTCGCGGTCGTGCCCGTGCTCGCTTGGGAGGCGCTGTCCCTGGTGTACTACGGCTTCTTGCTGCCCAACACGGCCTACGCCAAGCTCACCACCACGCTGCCGCGTTCCGAGCTGTGGGGACAAGGGCTCTCGTACTTCGTGGAGAGCCTACAGCGAGACCCGGTGACCCTCGCCTGCATCGCCGGCGTCGTGTCGGCCGTGCTCTGGCTCGGGGACCGCCGCGCCCGCGTCGTCGCCCTCGGGATCGTCGCGCACCTGCTCTACGTCGTGTGGATCGGCGGCGACTTCATGTCCGGTCGATTCTTCACGGCGCCCTTCGTGGTGGCCGTCGTGCTCGGCGTGCGGCAGCTCTTGCCGCTGCTGGAGCTGCGCGCTCGTGTGGCATTGGGAGCCGGTGCGCTGTTGGTGGGCGCCACCAGCGGAGCGTCCCCGCTCCGCCCGCTGAGCTACCAGTGCTCGGTGCCGCCCTCGGGCATCGTGGACGAGCGGGCCTGCTACGTGGAGCACACCGGCCTCCTGCGGAACCTGCGTCGCCCGGGATTTCAGGAGCATGACTACTTCCTGAAGGGCGCCGCTTGGAGAAAGTCCCACCAGCGAGTGGTAGCCAGCAGCTTGGTCGGCCTCGCCGGCTTTGCCGCGGGACCCGAGGTGCACGTCGTGGACACCTACGCGCTCACGGATCCACTGCTGGCCCGCATTCCCTTCTCGGCGGGGGAGAAGTGGCGCATCGGGCATTGGTCGCGGCCCATCCCGGCGGGTTACCTCGAGTCTCTGGAGCACGGCGACGACGAGATCAAAGACTCTACGCTGCGGGAGTATTACCAGCACCTGCGCCGCGTCGTTCGCGGTCCGCTGTGGAGCGGGGAGCGCTGGCGGAGCATCTGGCTCTTGAACAGCGGCCGGCTGCGCCCGCCGGGCTGATCCGTGCGCAGGGCTGCCTCGTACCGAGGGAATGCCGCTTACTGCTCCCCGTCCTTCGGTAGCACGTTTCTATAAATTCGTAGCACGATCCGAACGTGCGTGATACGGCGGAGCACGTGAGACGTCGGCTCCTGGTCCTTCTGCTGGCACTTTCGTTGCCGGCCCTCGCCCACGAGGTCACGCCGCCGAAGCTCTCGGGCGCACCCACTGCTGCGTGCCCCGATCATGAGACCTGCCTCCACGAGCTCGTGGTGCCGCTGCTGCTCACCGTGGGGCCCGATGGCCGGGTTCAGGACGCCGAGGTCGATGTGTCGCTCGGGGAGCCCTTCGACAGCGCCGCACTTCGGACGGCTCGCGGCTGGGACTTCGAGCCGGCGCGAACGGCCGACGGTCCCGTGGCCGCAAAGGTGCGGGCCGCCGTCCGATTTTTGGCCTCCGAGGCGCCCACGGTCGCGCGCGAACCAGAGCCGAGACTGGCTCCCGCGGAACCCACGCCGGTCAAGCTCGTGGGCCATGGCGAGGAAGAGCACGTCAACGTTCATGTGCACGGTGCGCCGCCGCCGCGCACTGCCTCCGAGAGCCAGCGCGACAGACGCGTGTTGGGGGCAGCGCCGCACCGCACCGCGAGTGATCTGCTCACGACCGTGCCGGGCGTCTTCGTCTCCCAGCACAGTGGCGAGGGCAAGGCTCATCAGATCTTCTTCCGCGGGTTCGACGCCGTGCACGGACAAGACATAGAGATCTGGGTTGCCGGCGCGCCGGTGAACGAGGTCAGCAACGTTCATGGCCAAGGCTACGCAGACTTGCACTTCGTGATGCCGGAGGTGGTGCGCCAGGTGCGCGCGCTGCCCGGGCCGTACTCTCCCCGCCAAGGCGACTTCGCCGTGGCCGGCACCATGCTCTTCGACCTCGGTTATCCCGAGCCCGGATTCACCGCCAAGGCTTCGGCGGGCAGCTTCGGTGCCAAGCGAGGCTTCCTCGCGTTCCACCCGGCAGGCGAGTCGGAGGAAACTTTCGCCGCCGCGGAGGTGTACGAGACGGACGGCTTCGGCGTGGGGCGGTCGGCGAGCCGAGCCAGCGCGATCGCCCAGTGGCTGCATCCGCTGGCGGACGAGCTCTCGCTTCGGCTGATGGCGACGACCTACTCTGGCCGCTTTGGCAGCGCTGGAGTGTTGCGTCTGTCGGACATCGAGAGCGGTCGCGTCGATCGCTTCGACAGCTACGACACGCGCCAGGGCGGACACTCCACCCGCTCGAGCTTGCTGGCGGAGGTGACCGGTGGCGTGGAGCACTGGCAGCTCCGCTTCGCCCCGTATGTAGTGTGGCGCACGCTCTCGCTGCGCTCGAACTACACCGGCTATCTCGTCGACCCCGTCAACGGTGACACCAGCGAGCAGCTGAACGACGCAACCACCGTGGGGCTCAACGCAAGCCTCGAGCGCCAGCTCAGCTTGCTCTCCGATCACGATTCCATCGAAGTGGGCGTGTTCGGCAGGCAAGACTCGATTTCGCAGAGCATCTCCCACGTCAGCACGCTGGACGGCCACGTCGTGGATACCCCCGTCGACGCGGACGTGAAGGCGGTGGACGCCGGTGGCTACGTGGACGTTGCCGTGCGGCCCGTTCGTCGCGTGGTGCTGCGCGCCGGCGTGCGTGCGGACGGGCTCGGCTTTTCCACGCGCAGCGGCGGCGCGCGCTCCGCCCAAGGCGTCGTCGTTGGCAAGAAGGCCACGCTGGACGTCGCTGTCGCGCCGCGGGTGCACGCCGTGGGCAGCTACGGCGAGGGGTTCCGCTCGCCTCAGGCTCGGAGCCTGGGCGACGGTGAAAAGACGCCGTTCACCACGGTGCAGTCCTTGGAGCTCGGACTGCGCTACGCGGACGGCAAGCGGCTCAGGGCTTCCATCGCCGGCTTTCGTACCACGCTCAGCGAAGATCTGGTGTTCGACGAGACCACGGCCAGGAACGAGCCCGTGCCGGGCACGCTGCGCCTCGGGGCGGTGGCGGACGTGGTGGCGGAGCCCACGCCCTGGTTCACCTCCGCCCTGGGCGCGACCTACACCCGCGCCACGTTTCGCGAGTCCCAAGGCTCGCGCTACGAGAAGGGCGCACTGCTCCCCTTCGTGCCCCAGGTGGTGGTGCGCTCCGACATCGCCGTGCGCCCGACGCTGGCCCGAGTCTGGGGCCGCGATCTGGTCGCGACGGCCGGAGTCGGCCTCACCACGCTGTTCCGACGACCGATCCCCTATGGCGAGCTCGGCCACGACGTCTTCCTGATGGACGCCCGCGCCAGCGCGCGCCTCCGCGAAGTGGAGCTCGGGATCGAAGCCTTCAATCTGCTGGGTGCGGACTGGTACGACGGCGAGTTCGTGTACGCCTCGAGCTTCGATCGTCAGGGTCCCCTATCCAGCTTGCCAGTGCGACACGTGACGGCGGGGCCGCCCCGCAGCGTGCTCGCCTCAGTGACCGTCTACTTGTGAGGAATCCATGAAAAGAACGTTACAGCTCCTGGCAGGCGTGGCTCTTTATGCGGTGTGGGTGGCGACGGCCGCGTGTAGCAGCGACACCGCGACGGAAACCAGCGGCGCCCGGGTTACGTTGAAGACCCGCGTCGTCGCCAACGGCGTCGACGCCTTCACCAACGACTACGGCTGGACGGTGAACTTGTCCCGCGCGCTGGTGTCGACGGGGCCTCTGTACTACTTCGAAGGCGCTCCGCTGGAGGCGTCGTGGTGGGGGATCCGACCGGCCTATGCGCATCCCGGGCACTACCAGGCAGGGCAGACGGACGGCGAGATGCTCACGGAATGGAGTGTCGACCTGCTCGCAGGACCCGCGAGCCTGGCGGACGGCAACGCCGTGACGGGTACCGTGCGCTCGGCGACTTTTTCCTTCAACCCGCCGACGGCCGGTCCGGTCAAGGATCAGCTCGACGGGCACGTGGTGCTGCTCGAGGGCATGGCTCAGAAGGACGACGACTCGCGGCTCTTTCGCGCCGTTGCGGACGAAGCCGAGTTGCTGAATGCCGAAGGCAAGCCGTTGGTGGAGGGCTGCCCGTTCGAGAGTGGTGCCATCGGCAACAGCGGAACCGTCACCCTAACCATCGACGTCCCCCTGTGGCTCGATCAGGTCGACTTCGAGCAGCTGGTCCCGAGCACGAACGGCGAGCCCGTCAGCTTCGAGCCCGACAGTATCGTCGACAAAGCATTCCTTCGGGGCTTGAAGAAGGCCGCGGCCTATCACTTCTCCTACGGTGCATCATGAAGCGAGAAGCATTTCTGGTGTGCGCGCTACTCTGCTTCGGGTGCAGCTCGGAAGACGCCGCCGGGGCGGGTAGCGTGTCTTTCGAAACCTGGGGAGAGGACTACATCGAGCAAGGCATCGGGTCGGAGCAGTTCGAAGACGGCTGGTCCGTTCACTACGATCAGTTCTTGATCAACCTCGGGCAGTTCCGCATCGCATCCTCCGCCGGCGAAACGGCTGCCACCTTGCCCACCTCGCAACTATTCGACATGACTCGACCCGGTCCGCAGCCGGTGGCAGAGGTGCACGACCTCGAGGCCCGCAAGTGGGACCGCGTGAGTTTCGCGATCGCTCCCGCGGACGCCTCCACGTCCACCACGGCGAACACCACGGAAGCCGATCTCGACATGATGCGTCAGGGCGGCTACTCCGTGCTCGTGCGCGGCACCGCCACGGACGGCACCACGCAAAAGAGCTTTGCTTGGGGCTTTCCGTGCACCACCACCTACGGCGAGTGCCACGCGGAGCTCGACGGCAAGGAGACCGACGGCGTGATCGTCACCAATGGTGGAAACGACACCGTTCAGGTCACCATCCACGGCGACCACTTCTTCTACGACGACTTGGCATCGCCCGCGGCAGTCTTGCGCTTCGCGCCGTTGGCAGCGGCGGATGCAGATCAGGACGGCGAGGTCACCCTCGCCGAGCTCTCGGCGGTGAAGCTGTTCGAGGTCGACGTGGGAACCTACGGCACGGGCGCGGCGAACATCGACGATCTCGGCGCCTATGTGTCAGCCCTTTCCTCTACCATCGGCCACTACCGCGGCGAAGGGGAGTGCGTGGTCAGCGTGAAGAAGTAGGCGCCGCCCGACACCCCTGTCGGAAACCATCACTTTTCATTCGTCGCACGATCGCGTCTCCTGAAGTGTGACGATGAAGCCGCCAAACGCCTCGAAGCTCTCCTACGCCCTGCTGCTCCTGGCCGCATCCGGTTGCTCCGGTGACGCCTTCACGAACGCCCCGAGCGCTGGCAACGCCGGTGTCTCGGGGCAGGCCGGTAGTGGCGGAGGTGCGGGCGCGACGCACGACGGTGGAGCCGGGCAGGCCGGGGCCGGCGGCGGGTCAGGTGGCGGCGCCGGGCAGGCGGGCGGCGCCGGGCAAGCGGGCGGTGCTGGCCAGGCAGGGTTCGACGCAGGCGCTGACGCGGAGATGGACTCGGGCGAGGCCTGCGCCGTCGTGCCCTTTTTCTTGGACGGCGACGGTGACGGATACGGTGGCACCACCACCTTCACCGGGTGTACGCCGCCGGATGGCTCCCAATGGGTCCTCGTGGGTGGCGACTGCGACGACGGCAATCCGGACGTCCACCCCGAGCAGAGCAACTACTTCGTTTCCGGCTACGTGAAGACGGGCGGCACCGGCATCTCCTTCGACTACGACTGCAGCGGCAGCGAAGAAGAGTCCGGCGCGAGCCCCAAGGCCAATTGCCACAGCCAGGCGCTTTCCTGTGTGGGCTCGGGATACCTACCCGCGAATCCGGTGCGCAGCGGTCCCGGCGTGGACCCCTACTGCGGCAGCGACCAGCGGGTCAGCTGCAGCGTCGTCAATCTGAAGTGCAGCGCGAGCGCGCCCACCAGCGACGCGGCCATCGCCTGCCGTTAGCGACTGGGCGGCGAGGAATAGGCGGCCTCCACGTCCGGCTTGAAGAACGGTTCACTCTCCACGCTCAGCTCGAGGGCGTCGAGCACGGCCTGCTGAATGGCGTCTTCCGTCTCGGGACTGGGGTCCACGAACTCGATCGCCAAGGCATACATGCCCGCCACCACTGCTTGCCGCGAGACCTTGCCGCGCACGGCAATCGGCGCGTGTGCCGGCAGGTCCAGCCGAAACAACAGCAAGCGATTCTCCGGAAGCGGACGGCTGCCGGTCAGCAGCGCGCCGGCGGCGGAAAGGTTCTGCATCACGAAGCGCTGCGCTTCGGTCCCTCCTCGAAGCAGCACGGCGCTTGCCGGTAAATCGATCCTGCGATGCGCACGGCGCTCCTCCACCACGATGTCGACCATGGGTCACCTCCCTACACAATCGGGGCGAAGCCAGGACAAGCGGCGCGAAGAACCTTCATGGTAACCGAACCTGCGGCGCTGTCGTGCGTCGATCGCCCCATGCACACGCCGCGCCAGCGAGATCCTGAATGATTTTGTCGGGGCGGCGCGGAACCACGCGCACGCCTTCAGACGTCGCGGCTACGCCGGTCGAGGCACTTGCGCACGATCTTGGCGAGCTCCCCCGCCGTGAACGGCTTGTGCAGCACGGTGTCTTCCTCGCTCACTCCCCGCGCGCGAAGCGCCCCTCCGCCGTGGCCGGAGACGAACAAGACCTCCATGCGCGGATGCAGCTTCTTGAGATCGCGAGCAACCTCGGAGCCGACCCCATCCGGAACGGCGACGTCGGCGACCATCAGCGCAAAGTGGTCCTTGGACGTGCGCTCCGCCGCGAGCTGCGCGCTCTTGGCGCTCTCGGTCTCGACCACTTGGTAACCGTGCGACGTGAGCACGCGGGCGATCAGGCTGCGGACTTGCGGATCGTCCTCGAGCACGAGCACCGTCTCGCTTCCGGCGGCCGCTGGAGGTGCGGAAGGTCTTCGCTCCGTTTCCGGCACGCCGGAGCTTTCGGGAAGGTACGTTCGGAAGACCGTGCCGGCACCAACCTCGGTTTCGACGAGGATCATCCCGCGCGCCTGCTGCACGATGCCGTAGCAGGTGGAAAGTCCGAGCCCCGTGCCCTTGCCCTGGTCCTTGGTGGTGAAGAAGGGCTCGAAGATCCGCTCCACTACGTCCGGGCCAATTCCGACGCCGTTGTCCTTCACGGCCAGCACCACGTACGCCCCCGGCTCCAGGTCCAGGCAGGGCTCGTTTCCGACCATTTCCCGCAGGATCTCGACGGTCACGGTTCCGCCTTCGGGCATTGCGTCCCGCGCGTTGACCACCAGGTTCACCAGCACTTGCTCCAGGCTGCCGGCGTCCGCGTAGACCGTGTGGGGTGCGTCGGGGATGCTCACCTCGAGCTTGAAGGTTTCGCCCAGGAGGCGGCGCAACATCGGGGTGACGTTCGTCGTCAGCTCGCCGACGTCCACGACCCGAGGCTGGCTGGGCCGCTGCCGCGAAAACGTCAACAGCTGCCGCACGAGGTTCTCCGCGCTCGACGCCGCCCGCAGCACTTCGTTGATGTCGCCGTACGCCTGCTCCTGAGGATGGAGCCCATCCTTCACGAACTGGGCGAAGCTCGAGATGACGGTCAGCACGTTGTTCAGGTCGTGGGCGATGCCACCCGCGAGCTGTCCCAGAGAGTCCATCTTCTGCGAATGACGAAGTTGCTGCTCCAGCACGCGGGCGCGGGACACGTCCAGGGCAACGCCGATGACGCCACTCACGTCTCCGTCCGTCATCAGCGGTTCCACGTGGGCGTCGTACACGCGATCGGCCAGCGTGACTTCGAAGTGAGCGGAGTTTCCGTCCAGGGCTTGCATGTGCGCATCCGTGGGTGCGCCGCCGCCGAACAAACGCTCGACCCGCGAGCCCCAGGGAGGCGCCTCCGTGCGGCGTGCCACTTCCCCTGCGAGCGAGGTGAGCACCAGCTCGCGGTCCGCGGTCCACGCCAGCGCTGGCAGCTGTTCGAAGACGACCCGTAGCCGCGCTTCGCTCTCCATCAGGCGTTGATTGGAGCGCTGCAGACTCTCACGTTGCTCGTCCAGCTCCTTCACGTACTGCCGGAGCTCGGCCTCTTGCCGCGCAATCTGTTGGCGCATGCCGGAGGTTTCGAGGGCGTTCTTCACGGAGCGTCGGAGGCCGGCTTTCTGGAGCTGACCCTTGACCAGGTAATCGAGCGCGCCCCGCTTCATGGCTTCCACCGCCAGGGCTTCATTGCCCTGGCCCGTCAGCATCAGGACGGGGAGCTCGCGCTCTACCAGGTCGTGGAGCATTTCGATGCCCTCTACGTCGGGCAGACGATGGTCGAGGAGCACGCAGTCCACGCGCTCCTTTTCGCACAGGCCCAGGCCTTCGCTACCCGAGGCGGCCTCCAACACGGAATAGTCCGGTGCCAACAAGCGCCGGATGTTCTCGCGGTCGACCTCGCTGTCGTCCACGACCAGAACGCGATGCGTTGCCTCCACTCTCAAACCTCTCCCGAAGGCAGCTCCACGATGCGCCAGTAGTGGTCCAGCATGGCGACGAGACGGAGGAAGTCGTCTCCTACGTCTTCCTTGACCATATAGCCGGCAACGTTGAGCCCGTAAGATGCCATCTTGTCTTGCTCGCTACGGGAGGTGGTGAGCATGAACACGACGCTGTCTTTGAGGCACTCGTCGGCGCGGATCTCCTGGAGCAGCTCGATGCCGTTCATGCGGGGCATGTTGATGTCGAGAAGTACGACGAACGGCCGCCCGAGCTTGTCGCGACCATTGGTGCCGCGTAGGATGTCCAACGCCTCGATGCCGTCATTCGCGTGGTGGATAGGGTTGGCGATGCGATGCCGGGAAAAGGCTCGCGCCACGCCCTCCCGATCCACGGCGTTGTCCTCCACCAAGAGGACGTTCACGCTCGCGTGTTTCATGGATGCTCCTCGGCCTTGGGCCAGGTGAAGCGGACCTTGGTTCCCCGCTCGTCCGACTCGAGCCCCACCTGCCCCCCGTGACTCTCCACGACCTTCTTCACGATGGCGAGGCCCATGCCGCTGCCTTCCACCTGATCTCGTGGGCGGAGCGTCTGGAACATCCGGAACACTCGCTCGTGGAACTGTTCTGGGATCCCGGGGCCGTCGTCCACGATGCCGACTTCGATCCAGCCCTCTCGTTCTTCCACGCACACCGAGATGCGGCCGCTGTCGCGATCGTGGTGCTTCACCGCGTTGCCGAGCAGGTTCCGCAGCACCTGTTCGAGCGGCGCCCGGGCTGTCCGGAGCAGGGGGGAGGGGCCTTCGATGGCCAGCTCGAAGCCAGAGGGCACGGAGACCAATGCGGTGGCTGCATCGATGGCATCCCGCAAAGCGAAGCTTTCGGTCGCCTCCGAGATGCGTCCGGCTCGCGAGTACAAGAGAAGATCTTCGAGCAGTCTCTCCATCCTCGAAACGCGGTCTTGGAGCTGACGCAAGTGACGAGCGCTGTCGGCGGGCAAGGAGTCCCCGACGTCTTCGGCGATCCACATGGCCAGGTTCTGGATGTCCCGAAGCGGAGACTTCAGGTCGTGAGACGCCACGTAGGCGAACTCGTCGAGGTCCTTGTTGGAGCGCTCCAGCTCCTTCGTGTAGCGCTCGACCTCGAGCTCGGCGCGATGGCGTTCCGTGGTGTCTTCGAACAGCAGCCCGAGATGCAGCGGGCCGAGAGGAACGCTCCGGCACTCGTAGCAGCGGCGGTCCGAGGGGGGGCCGAGGGCGACCTCCCAGTGCCTCGGCGTCTGATTCGCTAGCGTTTCCGTCAGGTACTGGGGCACGTCGGTGCCCAGTACCTCGGGGTTTCGCTCGGCAATGGTCTTGCCCACCCCTTCCAGGATGCTCGCACCCGCGACCTTGGCGGCGCTCGGGTTCACCGCCATCAGCCGATAGCTGGCCACATCCGTCGCGTCGTCGCACTCGTAGATGGCCATGCCCAAAGAAGCGTTCTGGAACAGGTCGATGTACAGTCCGAGACGGTGCTCCGCCGTGCGGACTGCCGACTCCTTGGCTTCCACGTAGGCGCTGCCCACCGTTGCCATGGTGATGTCCAGAAAGCGATCCACGCCCTCCAAGAGCCGCACCGTCTGCGGATCGGGATCCGGGAGCACCACCCCCAGGATCACGTGACGGTAGGCGGCCAAGAGCGCCACCCAGTCCCGGAGCTCGATACCAAGCTGCGCGAAGCGCTTGCCGCGCGCGCCGAGCTCCGAGAGGTAGGGATCCCAGCGTCCTTCATAAAGCGCCGCGCGCTCGAGCTCGCTGTTCGCGACCAGCTCCTGCTCGAGCTGGTCGTGATCCACGCGCGACTCGAAGGCCGGGATCGAGCGTGCAGTGCGCAGGAGCTCGCGGCTCACATGTGAGCGACGCTCGTCGAGAACGCGATAGAATTCCGCGAGGGCTCGACGGTCCTGCTCAGACAAGTTGCGTATGTACTTGAGTCCCAACTCTCGCCACCCCCGAGTGGATTGCCATTCTTAGCGTGCCTCTGAAGGGTCACACTGCCAAGAGCCGATTTGACACGTCCAAGGAGCTGGAGCCGCTGTTGGGAATTTAGACAGAGCCCGGACGGCGGTCAGAGGAAAGCCCTTGTTTTCAGCAGGTTCAGCAACGTTCCTGCAATCTGCTCGGAGTCTTGCCCAGCGCTTTCGACCGTTGCATCCGCCTGCTCGGGCGCCTCGTGCTCGAGCGGTCCGTGGCTTTGGTCATAGCTGCCCCGGGAGTCGCGCTGGCGACAGACCTCTGTAGGGGTATTTACCCACACCTCGACGAAGCGACGAGTTCCGACGCGCTCCCGAACGGCGGCACGGTCGCTCGCTCGGGGCGAGCCGAACGCGAAAATCGCGACCAGCCCAGCGTCCGCCAGGCGCTGGGCGAGCTCGGGCGCGTGGGGCGGACTCGCCCCGCGCACGCTGGGCGTTAGCGTCGCGCCGTCGTCGGGATCCACGACCACGGCGACATGACCGTGATCGAAGAGCTCCCGTTCCAAGGCGTAGGCAATCGCGCTCTTGCCTGCAGCGGGCAACCCCGTGAGCCACACCACGCCGCCGCGTTGGCCAAGCCGCTGTTGGCGCTCCTCGGCGCTCACCCGTCCCGTGGGCAGTCCGCCGCGCGCTTCCGGCTCGTGCGCTTCGGGCTCGTCCGTGACGATCATGCCGGCCGCTACGGTGTCATTGGTCAGCGCGTCGATCAGGACGAACGCGCCGGTGGCGCGGCTGTCGCCGTAGGCGTCCACGAACAGCGGGCGGTGGGCGCTCACGGTGACGCGACCGATGTCGTTCAGCGCGAGGTGGGAGGCGGGGCGTTGCTCGAGGGTCTCCAGATCCACCGTGTAGCCGACGCTGTCTATCTCCGCCCGAACCGCTTGGGTGGTGTGCTTGAGGACGTAGCTCCGCCGGAGATCCAGGGAGCGTTCGCTCATCCACACCAACATGGCTTCGAAGCGACGCGTGGGACGGGGCGCCGCCTCCGGATGCACCAGCATGTCGCCGCGGCTGATGTCGATCTCGTCCGCCAAGCGCACGGAGACGCACATGGGGTGCCGCGCCTCTTCGAGCTCGCCTTCCCATGTGTCGATGCCGACCACGCGGCTCTGCTTGCCGCTCGGGAGGGCCAAGAGCGTATCCCCAGCACGCAAGGTTCCGGCGGCAATTTGCCCGGCGAAACCCCGGTAGCCGAGGTGCGGGCGCAGCACCGTCTGCACCGGGTAGCGCAGCGGACCGTCCCGCTCGTCGCTCGCGAGGGGGACGGTTTCGAGGTGCTCGAGCACCGTGGGCCCCACGTACCAGGCGAGCCGAGGGCTGCGCTCCACCACGTTGTCGCCTACCAGCGCGCTCACCGGGATGAAGGTGATGCCCTCGAAGCCGAGCCCATCGGCAAAGGACAGAAAGCTCTCGCGGATTTGGTTGAAGACGGATCTGCGGTAGTCGACGAGATCCATCTTGTTCACGCACACGACGAGGTGCGGAATGCCCAGTAACGCCGCTATGAAGGCGTGACGCCGGGATTGCTGCAACACGCCGAGCCGAGCGTCAATCAAGATGACGGCCAGATCCGCCGTGGACGCCCCCGTCGCCATGTTGCGGGTGTACTGAACGTGCCCGGGGGTATCCGCGATGATGAACTTGCGCCGGTCCGTGGAGAAGTATCGGTAGGCGACGTCGATCGTGATGCCTTGCTCCCGCTCGGCCTTCAGCCCGTCCGTGAACAGCGAGAAGTCGATCTCGCTGCCCTCCTGCTTGGAGGCTCGCCGCACGGCGCTGAGCTGGTCCTCGTAGATCCCGTGGGTGTCGTGTAACAGCCGCCCGATCAACGTGGACTTGCCGTCGTCCACCGACCCGACGGCGACGAATCGCAGGAGCTCCTTGGTCTCGTGCCGATGCAGATAGGCGCTGATGTCCTTCTGGATCAGCTCGCGTTCACTGTCGTCCACTCGCATGGCCGGCTCAGAAGTAGCCCTCGCGCTTCTTCATCTCCATGGAGCCTTCTTCGTCGAAGTCGATCAGCCGACCCTGGCGCTCGGAGTGCGTGGCCAAGAGCATTTCTTGAATGATTTCGGGGAGTGTCGTGGCGTGGGAGCGCATGGCGCCGGTGAGCGGGTAGCAGCCCAGGGTGCGGAAGCGCACGTGCTCGAGGCGCGGTTTCTCCTTCGGTCGGAGTCGCATTCTTTCGTCGTCCACCATCACCAACGTGCCATCGCGTTCCACGACCGGACGCGGGGCGGAGTAGTACAGCGGAACGATCGGGATCTTCTCCAAGTGGATGTAGAGCCAGATGTCGAGCTCGGTCCAGTTGGAGAGCGGGAACACGCGCACGCTCTCGCCCTTCGTGATCTTCCCGTTGTACAGGTTCCAGAGCTCGGGCCGTTGGTTCTTCGGATCCCACTGCCCGAATCGATCTCGGAACGAGTAGATGCGCTCCTTGGCTCGGGAACGCTCTTCGTCTCGGCGCGCACCACCGAAGGCCGCGTCGAAGCCACCCGCGCTGAGCGCTTGCAACAGCGCCTGCGTCTTCATGATGGTGGTGTACTTCTGGCTGCCGTGGTCGAACGGATTGATGCCTTGCTCCGCACCTTCGCGATTGGTGTGGACGATGAGATCGAGCCCCAGCTCCTTGGCCGTGTGGTCACGGAACTCGATCATCTCCCGGAACTTCCAGGTGGTGTCGATGTGCAGGAGCGGGAACGGAAGCTTGCCGGGGTGAAACGCCTTCTGCGCGAGGCGCAGCATCACGCTCGAGTCCTTGCCGATGCTGTACATCATCACCGGTCGGCTGAACTCCGCTGCGGCCTCCCTCAGGATGAAAATGCTCTCCGCCTCGAGCTGCTTCAAATGGCTGAGCCGCCCCGCGACGAGACCGGCTCGTCGCGGGGGCTCGGCTTCAGGGGTGGGGAGTGTGGGCATCGCCACGAGGTGTATTTAGCACTTTTCCACTCGGAATTATGGATAATTAAATAAAGTAATAATTCCGAATTGTTGTGTTCCCAGACCGTGGTTCCGCGGGTGGCCAACAAGACCTTGATGCTGGTCCGGCGCGGAACCTCGCGGTGCCCCTGCCCGGCAGTGATACGACCGAGCCATGGAACCGAGCGTGGGTTCGGCGCCGAGGTCCACGGGGATCACCGTGCTCGGCGTGGTCATGATCGTGTTCGGCGGACTGGGGCTGCTCAGTGCTCCGACCACCTTGCTCAGCCGTGAGCTCGGTCGGCAAACGGGCTCGGGTCGCATCCAAGAGCTGATGTGGTCCGGCGGCTTCGGTGTTTGGATGATGCTCTCTCTGGGCATCGGCACGGTGATGGCGGCGTTGCTGCTGGCCAGCGGCATCGGCGTCCTGAAGCGGCGTGCGTGGGCCCGAAAGACGACCATCGCGTACGGGATTGCCGGCATCGCCTTCGGCGTGATCGGACAGCTCGTGAACATCCTGTTCCTGTACCCGAAGCTCGCGGCCTTCGAAGGTGGCACCGCCGCGGAGCGTGGGGGCGCCGTCGGCGGCATGGTCGGGGGTGTCGTCGGTGGCTTGTTCGGGATGGTGCTGCCCATCCTGCTCCTGATAGTGATGACGCGCGAGACGGTGAAGGCGGAGGTTTGCGAGTGAGTGACGAGATCAGCGTGAAGCGTCTGGAGCCCGTAACGGACGAGCTCGCCCTTCGGCGCGGACGAGTAGTGGCCGAGGCACTGCTTCCCGGCGTCACCATGGACAAGCAGGCCGACCCGAGCCTGGGCACCTTCCACGGCGCAGAGCTGTGGCGAGTGGAGAAGAACGGACAGCCGCTGTTCGACGTCTGGATTGGCGCGCTGCCGCGGGGGGTGGTGTTCGAGCCCGGCACGGAGCAGGCGGTCGGGCAGCTGTTCGACGGACAGGCAGGCGATTTCGAGGGGATTTGTCGGGCGGCGGTGGAAGCCGAGGGGCTCCTGGGGCGCTGGGCCCGCCGCGCCTTTGCGTTGGCCGAAGCCGCCGAGGCGAGCATCGTCGAGCAACCGCCGCCAGACGAGATGCTCGATGCGCTGCCTGCGGCGGGAACCTTCGTCCACGTGAAATGGAAGAAGCGCTGGTGGCCCGCTCAGGTGCAGAGCGTCGCCGAAGACAGCTGCCGTGTTCACTACGATGGTTGGGAAGCGAACTGGGACGAGTACGTCCCGCTCGACCGAATGTGCCGTGCCCCTCAGCGTGTGGATGGCGTGGCCGTGGGGGACGCCGTGAGCGTCGACTACCGCGGGGCATGGTACGCGGCGACGGTGCTCGCCGTGCAGCCGGACGGACGCCTGCGCATCCACTACGACGGTTGGGATGCGAGCTGGGACGAAGACGTCGTGCCGTCCCGCGTGAAGCTCGGCGCGCCGGATGCCCCTGACGCCGGCGCGCTGCCCGGCACGCCGCTGAGCGGCGATCTCGAGGCCGGCGCGAGCGTGTACATCGAATACGACGGCGCCTGGTACGGCGGCACCGTGCTCGCGCGCAACGGACAGCTGTATCGGATCCACTATGACGACTGGGATTCGAGCTGGGACGAAGACGTCCCTACGGCGCGGCTAAGAGGTCGTTAGGTCGGCGCGCCGGCGCACCGCGGCGGCGAGACGGCTGAGGTACTCGTGGCGCGAGATCTCGAAGGCGCCCATGCTGGCCAGGTGCTCGGTCAGAAACTGCACGTCGAACAGCTCGATTCCGGCTGAAAAGCAGGCGTTGACGGCGCCGATGAGGGCGACTTTGGAAGCGTTGGTTTCACGGTGGA
Source organism: Polyangiaceae bacterium (assembly GCA_020633235.1). Lineage (NCBI taxonomy): Bacteria > Pseudomonadati > Myxococcota > Polyangiales > Polyangiaceae > Polyangiaceae bacterium. Next base: position 761,332 of record JACKEA010000006.1, read on the forward strand.
ACATGCTCTCCGCGGCGAACAGGCCCCCTCGTTGCACGCCGTACAGCCCACCAACGAGGCGGCCCTCGAGGAACACTTCGAAGCTGTGGGCATCACCCCGCTCGTGGAGCGCGCGGTAGGCGTCCACCATTTCCGGCAAGATCCATGTGCCACCGCTGCGACCCCGACCGCACTCCATCATCACCGTCTCGAAGAGCGTGTTCCGTCGAAGCTCGAAACGGCGGGAGCCCAGCACGCGTCGCATGCTGCGCGAAACGTGGAGCGACCCCGGGTCGACGATCGCTCGCGGATCCGGGCTCCACCACAACGGTGGCAGCCCCACGTCGTACCAGGGGAAAATGCCGCTCTCGTAGGCCAGCCGCAGGCGCTCGACCGATAGATCTCCGCCAACGGCAACCAGGCCCTCTTCGTCCGTTGCTTCGGGATCCGGAAAAAAGAGAGGACCGCCAGGAACGATCAACAGTGGTCGAGCTCTTCGCCCCACGCCCCGAAGATAGAACAACTCCCCTCAGCTCGACAGTCTGCGTTCCAGCTCGTCCAGACTATCGACCCGCTCCATGCCTCGGGGTAGCGCCTCCGAAGGGGGAGCGGCGCGCCCGCCGAGCAACACTCGCGTGCTGGCGGGCAGCGCTCGGGCGAGCTCGACGAGCTCGTCCGAGAGCGAAGAATCGTCGTCCGAAACGCAGGACAGCAGCACCAACTCCGCCCCCGACAGCTTGGCCGCGTTGGCAATCTCCGCGGCGGGGAGGCTGGGGCCGAGATACACCGTCCGGCAGCCGCGGATGGCTGCGACCACGGCCGCCATCAGAGCGCCGAGCTCGTGCAGCTCTCCCGCCGGGGTGGTGGCGATCACCGTACGACGAGCGAAGGCTCTGCTCGAGTGAGAACGGAGCAGCGCGCCGATGTGATCGCGAACCAGCGTGGATGCCACGTGCTCTTGCGCGACGCACAGCGTGCCTTGCTCCCAGAGCTGGCCGACGGAGCGAAGGACGGGAACGATGACGTCACGGATGAAGCGCCCTGGACCCAAGCTGGAGCTGGCGCGAGCCAGCACGCGCTCCGCGCCCTCCAAGTCCATCGCCTCTATGGCGTCCACATAGCGCCGCGCGATCTCGTCGGCGGGTACACCGGTGACTGGCACCGCGCGGTGCTCGTTCAGCATGCGACTCAAGTCCGACGCGGCGAGATTCGCCAGGTCGCTGATGGCGTAGCCGTAGCCGATCAGCGCCTTGAGCAGTCGCACGCGATCGACGTCTGCATCCGTGTACAGCCGATCTCCCGCCGGGGTGCGGACGGGCTGCAGCGTTCCGTAGCGCCGCTCCCACGCTCGAAGGGCGTGGGTGGACACGCCCGTCATACGCGCCACGGCTCCGATTCGGTAGCGCGCATCGGAAGGGGGCAGGGTGGTCATGGGCGTTCAACCTGGCAGGTGCGGCAGTGTTTCGGCGACCCCCGGGTAGCCCGCGAAGAACCAACACCACCAGCCCAACATCATGATGCCATGCCCCGTGAGGATGCCGACGTGGCTCCACATCTCCACCCGGTCCGCGTACTTTCGCACGTAGCGGCGCCAATGGAAGGCCTCGTCCACCAGGCTGTAGACGAACGATAGGACCGTCAGCACCATCGCGGGGATCCAGAGGGCATGGGGGCGACTGTAGGCGGCGCACAGCAGCACGGAGCTACCGATGCCGCAGAAGATGGTGATGGCGTGGACCAGGCCTTCGGCGCCGCTGATCTCTTGCTTGTAAACGGTGCGGTGGCCGATGGTGTCGACGGCGATGCTCACGGAGAAGATCACGGCGCCGACCGGCACGAGCCAAGCTTCCGCCGGGAAGCGCACGCCATGCACGTGGCCCACCACCAAGAAGCCTCCGGTGGACAGCACCAGTCCCAGCATCAGGCCGACCCAGGAGACGTAGACGGTCCAATCCGTGCGATCGAACTCGCGGATGCGTCCGACGTACACCAGGACCTCGTGGAGGAAGCCCGTGCGCGGGTGCTCGAAGCGTTCAGAGGCCAGGGACGTCATCGGGATACTGCACTACGGTAGTTGGAAGGGTGGGGGGTGAGGGGCGGAGAATGCGCCGGGGCAGCTCCCGACCTTCTGCGAGGAGGGCTCGAGCGACGAGCAGCGCCTTTCGCCAGCGGGGCACCACCGCGCGGGGAGCGACGGGATCGTGCCCACGCCGTTCAACCACGCGGCCGATGTCGGAGTACACGAGCCGCGCGGTACGAATGGAGAGCGCCGACGAGAAGCCCAAAGCGGGGAGCCCGGCGTCGCCGCTCTGGTAGTAGCGCTCCGCCAGAGCCAGCAGGCCGCGGGTCGCGTGGGCGCAGGCGTCTCGCGCGCTCTGGGTCAACGGCTGGCCGGGCCGGAGCTGGGTTCGAAGCAGCTCCGCGGGCAAATACAGCCGCCCGCGCTGCCAGTCCTCCAGCACGTCGCGACTGATGTTCGTGAGCTGCATGGCCATGCCGAGATGGGCGGCATGCACCAGGGCGCGATCGTCCCTCACACCGAGCACGTGACACATCATCAGGCCGACGGTGCCGGCCACTCGATAGCAGTACTGCAGGAGCTGCTCCGTCGTTCGGTAGTCCGTCCCCTGGGCGTCCATCTCCATGCCCGCCAAGAGCTCTGACGGGTACTCGACGGGGATTTGGCGCTCGAGCACCACCCGCTGGAAGGCAGCCAGGGTGATGTCGGACTGCGCGCGTCCTGCATAGATGCACGCCAGCTCCGTGCGTAGGCGCGCGACCGCGTCGCCCTGGGCGCCTTGCGGCACCAGGTCGACGGCGTCGTCCACGCGGCGGCACCAGGCGTACAGCGTCGCCGCGTCGGTGCGAGCCGCGGACGGCAACATCGTGGAAGCCAGCGCGAAGCTCCGGCTGCCTGCGCGCAGCGTCCGCAGACACGTGACGCGGGCGTCCTCGTCGCGTGGGGCGAGCATCGGCAGCTCCCGCGGCCAGGAAGACGTCACGCGGCGGCTTCTTTCGCCTGGTCCGCCAAAATCACGCCGACCGTGGCCTTCGCGGAGTTGATCACGCCCGGGAGCCCGGCGCCGGGATGCGTCCCGGCCCCCACGATGTACAGGCCCGGGATGCGCGGGTCTCGATTCTGGGGTCGGAACCACGCGCTTTGCGTCAACGTCGGAGCCACGGAGAAGGCCGACCCATGGAAGGCGCCGAGCTCCGCTTGGAAGTCCAGCGGTGTGAACCAACGGCGGGTCACGACGTGGGAGCGAAGATCCGGCATCAGCCGCTCGAGGGAGCCGAGAATGCGATCGGCGTACTCCGGAGCCACGCGTTCCCAGTCGATGGCGGCGTTGCCCAGGTGGGGCACCGGGCTCAGGACGTAGAACGTGGCGGAGCCTTCCGGTGCCAGGCTCGGGTCGGTCACGCTGGGCGCGTGCAAGTACAGGCTGAAGTCCTCCGGTAGCGCGTTGCCGTGGAAGATGTCTTCCAACAGGCCCTGATAGCGCGGGCCGAAGACCACGGAGTGGTGCGCCACGTCGTAGGGGCGATCCGTGCCGAAGTAGAGCACGAAGAGCGACATGCTCCACTCCGCGCGCTCGAGCTTTCGCGCCGTCTTTTCGGCGGCGCGGTTGCCCTGGTACAGCTTCGCGTAGGTGTGGTGCACGTCGGCATTCGACACGACCAGGTCGAACGGCTCGCCGGCGCGTGCGTCCGTGGTGATGCGATGGCGCGTCCGTCCCGAGCTGGCGTCGAGCTCGATGTGACGCACGGGGCTCGACAAGCGGAGCTCGCCGCCGAGCTCACGGAACAGCCGCACGAAGCTCTGCACCAGCGCGCCGGTGCCGCCCCGCGGGAAGTACACGCCCCACTTTCGCTCCAGGTAGTGGATCAGCGTGTAGATCGAGCTGGTGTCGAAGGGATTTCCGCCCACCAACAAGGAGTGGAAGCTCAGCGCTTGGCGGACGTGCTCGTCCTTCACGTAACGGGCGACCGCGTGATACACGCTGCGGTCCGCCCGCAATCGGGCCAGCTCCGGCGCCACGCGCACCATGTCCATGAAGCGCAGAAACGGAGTTGCCGCGAGCTCCTCGTAGCCCTTCTCGAACACCCGTCGCGTGTAGTCCACGAACTCGAGGTAGCCTTCGGCGTCCTTCGGGTCCCGCGCTCGGATTTGCTCGAGCATGGCGTTGCCGTCGCCGTCGTAGTCGAAGCTGTCGCCGTCGTCCCACAAGAGCCGGTAAAACGGCCGCACGGGCAAGAGCTCCACGTAGTCTTCCATCTTGCGGCCGGCCGCCTGGAACACTTCTTCGATGCAGGTGGGCGCAGTGATGACCGTGGGTCCGGCGTCGAACGTGAAGCCGTCCTGCTCGTACACGTAGGCGCGTCCGCCGGGCTTGTCGCGAGCTTCGAACAGCACCGTGGGGATCCCCGCGGCCTGCAGGCGAATGGCGGCGCTCAGTCCGCCGAAGCCGCTACCGATGACCGCCGCGCGGCGGGCGACCGCGTGCGCACCGCTCTCGCGCTCAGCCATAGCTCACCTCCAGCTCTTCGATCTCGCGTTCCAGCTCGTGGAAGGCCGGCGCGTCGCCCACCACCGAGCGGAGCGCCGAGAGGGCCACGAACAGGTGTCGCCGGATGCGCTTTCGGCCGTGCCGCTCGACGCGTTCGCGGAGCTCCTCCGCCAGAGCTTCGGGGTGTAGGTCGCCGCGGGCCACCTCGCGTCCCAGCGCCACCAGCCGCGCGTAAGTCACCGCGTCCAGCTGTCTGGAGAGCCACGCCCAGACCCAGGTCGGGCGCGCGTGGATCAGATCTTCGTGGCCCTTGTGGCAGCGCTTCTCGCTGGTGAGCCCGCCGAGGTCGTCCGCCATCTGCAGCCCGACGCCCAGCTCCCGGCCGAAGTTGCCCAGGGCTTCGGCCACCTCCGCCCGGCCATCAGCGGCGACGGCGCCGATCTGCGCGGCGAGCTGCATCAGGGCACCGGTCTTCAAGCGCGTCGTCGCGCTCACCACGCCCCACGCGTCGCGTTGGGACAGGTCGTAGGCGCACACCGAGAGATCGAGCGCCTGTCCTTGATGGGCTCGGAGCAGAGTTTGGGACAGCAAGCGACGCAGCCGGAGCTCGACCCGCGGGCTCACGTCCAACCGGGACACCAGCTCGTGGGGCCAGAAATAGAGCCAAGAGCCGGCGTTCAGCGCCGTGGGTATGCCGTGCGTGATGTGAAGGGCCGGGCCGCCGCGTCGGTAGGCGGATTCGTCCTCGATGTCGTCCACGATGAGCGACCCGGCGTGGAGCGCTTCCACGATGCAGGGCAGCTCACGCGGTGGCTCGCCGTGCCCCCCGGCGATGCGCCACGCCACGTCCACCAAGCGCGCGCGAAACTCCTTGCCTGGTCGGGAAAGGAAATCGGCGAGCGGTTGGTAGAGGGAGTCCTCCCAGGCGCTCCAGGGTACGGACTCGCTGTCGAGGGCGAGGAGCTCGCTCAACGGACGAGCTTCGAACTGCTCGTCGAGAAGCTCCGCAAGCGGGGTCTTCGGCTCCAGAACGAAGGCGGTATTGGTCATGATGCGACGGCTCCTCGCGTGAACGCCACGCGCAGCGAAAAACCACGGGGTGGACGACCGCAAAGGATCCGTGCGCGGTCGCTCGTCGTGGTGTTCAAGGCGTAGAAGCGGCGAATGCTCGCTTCCGGCAGTCGGTAGAAGCGCTCGAGGACGTTGCGCTGGTCTTCTGGCGAAAACGCGCCAAAAAGCAGCCGATTCAGGAACGTCGCGTAGCGCAGCTGACGCCCGTGCTGCGCCGCCAGCCGCGCAAGGGCGGGGCGAAGCTCTTCAGGGCCGTTCTCCGCGACGACCTTCGCGAAGCGCACCGCGACGGGAAAGCTGTAGCCCGTCGTCGGGTGGAACCAGCCGCCGCCGTACCCCGTTCGCAGCGCGCCGTCGCTCGGGTCGGGCGTCGACATGCGGGTCGGCAAGGGCAGCACGCCGCGCTCCTCGCGCTCCACGGACTGGATGTCGAAGCCCTGCCTGTGTGCCCATCCGATGATCTCCTCGCGCAAGCGTGGAGCATCGAGGTTTGCCGTCGGCGAGAAGTAGGTGTCTTCGACGAGCACCCGGTCTTCGTCGAACGGCAGCGCGTAGATGAATCGGAACCCATCCGTCTGCGGCACGCGGGCGTCCATCAACAGTGGCTCGCTGATGGGCGAGGGTCGTGAGAGCCGCAGCTCCAAACCCAAGAACTTTTGGAAGTGCGTGCCGGTCTCGCACGGCAGTTGGTTGGGGCCGCGGCCGTCGAACACCTGCTTTGCCCGCAGCGCCCCGGCGGTTTTGATAGTCACGGTGTTGGCAGAGACAGCGCAGGCTTCGACCCCCGTGAGCAGCGTGATCCCCGGCGTGCTCTTCAGGACCTCTCGGAAGCGGTCGCTGGTGACGGCCGCGTAGGGAGACGAGACGGTGCGGGCCAGCTCGGGGAACTTCACCGAGTAGCCGGGCCAGCGCCGCACCACGAGGGGCTCCACCCAGGGCGCGTCGTCCGCGTCGTCCGCATGGAAGCACCACACGTGATTGCCGCCCACCTCGGCTTCGCGCTCCACGATCAGGATTCGGCTTCCGGGCCGGGAGGTGGCCAGGGCGAGGGCGATCAGCCCGTTCGCAAGCCCTCCTCCAACCAAGATCGCATCCAGCTCCGTCATGACTAACCTTTGACCATGAGTTGTCTAAGGTATAGGTGGACAATTAGGGGCGTCAATCCTAGGTGTCTAGTTAGTGTCTAGATTTTCACCAGCCCGTGTCCAAGCTTCGGCGCTACTCGCGGTGGAAGGACTGCGGAAAGACTACGGCCGCCGCCGGGCGCTCGATGCACTGAGCCTGGAGGTCGAACGGGGCGAGACCCTGGGCCTTCTCGGCCCCAACGGGGCGGGCAAGACCACCTTCATGAGCTTGGTCGCCGGACTACTGAGACCGGATGGGGGGCGCATCGAGCTTCGCGGTCTCGGGCCCGTGACCTCGCGATCGGTTCGCGGGCACATTGGCATCGCCCCCCAAGAGATGGCGCTCTACCCGCGCCTGAGCGCGGAAGAGAACCTGGTGTTCTTCGCTCGACTGTACGGCCTTCGGGGCGCGGAGCTTCGCCGGGGCGTGGAGCGCGCCCTCACGATTGCCGGGCTCACTGAACGGCGTCGCGATCGGGTCGGCGGGTTCTCCGGTGGCATGCAGCGTCGCCTGAACCTCGCCGCGGCGGTGGTTCACTCTCCGGACTTGGTGCTCCTGGACGAACCCACGGCCGGCGTGGATCCGCAGTCCCGCAATCACATCTTCGACAGCCTCGAGCGCCTCAAGGACACGGGAACCACGTTGATCTACTCCACTCACTACATGGAGGAGGCCGAGCGTCTCTGCGATCGCGTCGCGGTGATGGACAACGGGAAGCTCCTGGCCCTGGGTCGGCTTCAGGAGCTCGTGCAGAGCTACGGCGGCGGATATCGCGTCACCGCGGAGGTGCTCGAAGCTCCTCCTCCGCTCACCCTCGCCGACTGGAACGGAGCCAAGCTCGATGCGGTCGTGGATGAGCCCTTCGCGTTGCTGTCGGAGCTGATGCGTGCCGAGCCGCGGCTCTCGAGCCTGTCCCTCGAGCGCCCCAGTCTCGAAACTGTGTTCTTCAACCTGACCGGCCGGAGCCTTCGAGACTGATGCGAGCTGCCGTCTTCATCGCGCTGAAGGACCTCCGGTTGCTCTCCCGGGACCGCGTGGCCCTGTTCTGGGTGTTGGGCTTTCCCCTGGCGTTCGCCCTGCTTTTCGGCAGCGTGATGTCTTCTGCGCTGGACGAGGCCTCGCGGCGCATCTCCGTCGTCGTCGTGGCCGACGATCGAGATTCGCCCCTGGCCAAGGCATTGTCGGAGAGCGATCGGCTCGACGTGCGCTCCATGTCCCTGGAAGACGCCCAACGAGCCGTGCGTCATGGGCGGGAGTCCGCTTACCTGCGCTTGCCGGAAAGCGGCGAGCCCGTGCTGGGGGTCGATCCGGCGCGAGCCTCCGAAGTTGCCCTGCTGAAGAGCGAGATCGCGCGAGCAGCGCGGGGGTCGAGCGTAGAAGCGCTGCCGATGAAGCAAGTGAAGGTCGGTGCACCGAACCGGTCGCCCTTCGATCTCGCGTTTCCCGCCGCCGTGCTGTGGGGACTCATGGGCTGTGCCGCCACCTTCGCGGTTTCGATGGTGAGCGAGCGCACGAGCGGAACGCACGCGCGACTGGGCGCCGCGCCGATCTCACGAGCGACGGTCCTGGTCGGAAAGGCTCTCGCCTGCTTCGCGGCTTGCCTGCTGGATGCGCTGCTCTTGCTAGCCCTCGGCAAGCTGGTGCTGGGCGTCAGCTTCGAGGGCGTCGCGGCGCTGTCCTTGGCGGTGCTCGCGACCGCCGTGTGCTTCGTGGGCATCACCATGCTGCTCAGCATGTTGGGCACCACGGAGCAGTCCGTGGCGGGGGCCGGGTGGGCGACGCTGATCTTGCTCGCCATGATCGGTGGAGCGATGGTCCCGCTGGCCGCCATGCCGTCCTGGCTGCTGCCCATCACCGATATCTCCCCAGTAAAATGGGGCATTTTGGCGTTGGAAGGCGCGTCCTGGCGCAGTTTCTCCGTGGCCGAGCTGCTCTACCCGTGCGCGATCCTGGTGGGGATCGGCACGGGCACGTTCGCGCTCGGTCTCGGGCTCTTGGCTCAGCGCGGGCGCTGACTCACTGCACGCAGGTGCTGTCCGTGTAGTAGTACGCCTGCTTCTTGATGAGCTCGCACTCGCTCGCACACACCTTGGCACCACACTGGCGCGTGTTGGGTCCGATCAAGACGCTCGGACACTTGGCAGGAACGCCCCAGCACACGCCGGACAGATCCAAAGCGCCGCACATGCCGGAGGAGGTCAGCGAGTAGTTGCAGTAGGTGCCCTTGGGGCACTGGCCGCCGATGAGCCCGCCGCAGGTCTTCGCGCCGCTCTTGCAGGCGTCGGCCGCCTTCACCGCGACTCCGGCGTTCGCCGCCACGCTGTCGTTCCAGTAGCTCACGCCGTCGCAACCGCAGATCGGCTTGCGAGCATCGTTCTCCGTCGGAATCGCCTGGCAGGTGCCATCTCCGCAACCGGGCGCATTGCAGTATTGTCCCGAGGGACACGCCGTGCCGCCCCACTTGCACGCGACGCCACCGCCGCCCCCCGCTGCGCCGCCGCTGCCCGCGGCACCACCGCCGCCGGCTGCGCCACCGCTGCCGGCCATACCGCCGCTGCCGGCCATACCGCCGCTGCCGGCCATGCCGCCGCTGCCGGCCATGCCCCCGCCTGCGGCGCTTCCACCGCTGCCACTGCTTCCGCCGCTGCTCGACCCCGCGCTTCCGCCGCTGCCTCCCGTGGAGCCTGCGCTTCCGCCGCTGCCGCTCGAGCTCGAGTCGTCGCTCGAGCACGCGACCATCGCCAATGCCAACGTTCCCAGAAGCATCCCTCTAAGCATGCCGACAGGATAAGGGATCGGCGCCCCAGCCACCAGTTCCGGCTTCGGCGGGTCACGATCGGATGAAAAACGCTGTACGCTCCCGCCGCCCGCATGAGCTGGTTTCGACTCTGGCTGCGTTTCGCTCACATCGCCTTCGTCTGTGCGGGCGCGTTCCTCGTGTACGGCTTTCGCCGGCTATTCGCGGGACGGCTCTCCGAAGAGCGCCGCCAGCGTTTGATCGGCGAGTCCCTCGCGTCTCTCTTGGAACGCCTCGGCGCCACGTTCATCAAGTTCGGACAGATCCTGAGCACGCGCCCGGATCTATTGCCGCCCGGCGTCATCGAGCCCTTGGCGCGGCTCCAAGATCAGGTGCCGCCGGCGTCCTTCGCCACCATCGAACGCGTGCTTTCGGAGGAATGGACGGACGAGCAGCACGCGCAAGTCCGAGAGCTGGATTCCGCACCGGTTGCGGCCGCCTCCGTGGCACAAGTGCACCGCGCGGTGCTGCAAGACGGAACCGTCGTAGCGCTCAAGGTCCAGCGCCCGGAAGCCGCGTCGCAGGTTCACCGGGACCTGGCGATCCTCGGTTTCTGGGCGCGCCTTTTCGATCGCTTTCGCGCGCTGCGCATGCTGAGCCTCCCGGGCGCCGTCGAGCGCTTCGGCCATGCCCTCGAGGGACAGCTCGACTTCCTGGGCGAGGCCGCGAACAACCGGCGTTTCGCCGAGGCCTTCGCCGACAACCCCAACGTCGGTGTGCCGGCCTTGGTGGACCCCCTGTGCACGCGACGCGTCGTGGCCATGGAGTTCGTGGATGGCGTGAAGGCCACGGAGCCCGAAAAAGTGGGTGGGGACCGCGAGAAGCTCGCGCGCCTGGGTGGCGAAGTGGTGCTCAAGATGATCTTCAGCGACGGCTTCGTTCACGCCGACTTGCACCCAGGCAACATCATCCTGACCAAGGACGACCGCCTGGTGCTGGTGGATCTCGGTCTCGTCAGCGAAATCCCCGGAGATCTCCTGCGGCCCTGGGTGGAGACGTTCATCGCGCTCTCGCAGCAGGACGGCGCCACCGCAGCGCGGCTGTTCTACACCTACGCGCCCACCGTGGGGGGGACGGACTACTCCGCCTTCGAGCGCGACGTGGTGAAGAACCTCGAGCAGCTCTATGGCAAGAAGCTCGGGGAAGTGGAAGTGAGCAAAGCCGTGAGCGGCATGATGAACGTGCTGCGCAAACACCACGTGCAGATCGATCCCGCCTTTACGGTGGTGAACATCGCGCTCCTGGTAGCCGAGGGCCTCGGCAAACAGCTGGATCCCAGCATCGACCTGGTGCCGCTGGCGCAACCGTATCTGGCGCACGCCATGCTCACGGCGCCTGCGGGGCGCCCCCCGTACCGATCGGTTCCCAGCGCTGCTTGAGAGAAAGCTTGTCGGCTCGCCGCGGAACCTCAGGATCGCGGGCGCGGGACGAGCACGTCGTCGTGGGTTCCGAGCTTGCCGTCGGGTCCGGCGCTGACGGCCTTCATGTCGGAGTCGTCACACTCGATACGGAACCGTCCGCCCCAAGGATCGTCCACCGTCGCGTCCCGCGCCAGGGCGCCCTCGTGCTCGAGCTGACTGATCGTGGGGCAGCCGCTCGGATTGTCGCGACGCCACTCCAAGGCGGCGTCACGAATGCGCTGTGCGTCGCGCACGGTGGAGTCGACCTCGCGAACGTTGGCTCGGGGAGCAACGAAAAGGGCCAAGGCTCCGACGATGACCGCCAGTACCGTGGCACTGAGGACGAGCTCGACCAGGGTGACGCCGCGCTGGCCGGCTCGATGGGGATAACTTCGGGAGCTCATCACGGCAAAAGGAGAGCAACCCTCGTGCCACGCTGGAATACCGAAGAATCTTGGGTCTCGACGCATTCGATTGCGTCAATCTGACCACGTCTCGGGGTGAAGCCTTGGCTACTCGTGACAGATTGTCAGCGCGATCGAGAACCGCGCGGGAGAGTCAGCAGGTGCCACAACCGAAACTGTCGACCTCGTCGACACAGAAAGAATCCCACTCCGTGCTGCAGCAGTAGCTGTCCGTCGCGCATACGCAGCTCGCGATGGCGGAGTTGGAGCAGCCGGGGGTGATCTGCGTGGTGCAGCAAGTGCCGTTGCCGCTCGAGCCGCAGACGCCGCACCCCGCGCTGTCGACCTCGCCGACGCAGATCGAGTCCCACGACGAGCTGCAGCAGAAGGGATCGATCGCGCACACGCAGGTGCTGACTGTACCGTCTTGGCAACCCGGTGTGCTGTGCGTGGCGCAACAGTCGCCCAAGCCCCCGCCCGAGCCGCCGGTGCCGCCCGAGCCGCCGGTGCCGCCAATGCCGCCGGTGCCGCCAATGCCGCCGGTGCCGCCAATGCCGCCGGTGCCGCCAATGCCGCCGGTGCC
>JACKEA010000008.1:300000-448191 GCA_020633235.1 Polyangiaceae bacterium
GATGGGCATCCCGAATCCGCCGGCTCACGGCCGGGCGCTGCGCGCTCACGACTTGCATCACGTGCTCACGGGCTACAGCACCAGCCTCGTCGGCGAATGCGAAATCAGCGCGTGGGAGCTGGGCGGCGGTTCGGGGGCGTACGTCGCCGCCATCGGCTTCGACGTGGCGGGTACCGGCCTCGGCCTCTTGCTCGCGCCGCGGCGCACCCTCGTCGCGTTCGCTCGGGGTCGCCGCGGGCGTAACCTGTTTCGCCGCCGCTATGGCCACGAGCTCCTCGACCGTTCCGTTTTGTCGGTCCGCCGCGAGCTCGGCATCGGTCCGGATCCGGAGCCCGGCGCGGCGGACGTCGTGCGGTTCGCCTTTTGGAGCAGCCTGGGCGTCCTTTCCCTGGCTCTGTGGCCGCTCACGTGGCTGCTCATCAGTGCCACCTGCTTGATGCCGCCGCCGCGGGAACACGCCTGAGGGCATTGCACCGATTGTCCTCGGACCCTCCACGCGGTCTGCATCGGCCGTGCGCGCCCGCGTGCTCTCTTGAGGAGCATGAAGCTCCGCATCGTCGTCAGTTACGTCCCTCGCTACCGCCGCGGGCACCTCAGACACATGGTGCCGCCGGTCACCGGCATCCACCTTGCAGCGTTGACGCCGGCGAGCTGGGAAGTGGAGGTGGTGCACGAGCAGGTGCGGCCCGTCGTGGTGGACGACGACGTCGATGTGGTCGCCATCTCGTTCTTCTCGGGCTTCGCCGATCGCGCCTACGAGCTGGCGGACGCCTACCGTGCGCGCGGCGTGCGTGTCGTGCTGGGCGGGCCCCACGCGAGCTACTGGCCCGCGGAAGCGCTGCGGCACGCCGACGCGGTCGTCACGGGGGAGGCCGAGTCCGTGTGGCTGGAGATGCTGCGCGATGCGGAGCGCGGACGGCTGCGGAAGACCTATCGCGGTGAGGCGCGCCCCCTCGCGGGGCTACCTTCACCGCGGCACGATCTGCTCGAAGATCGCTTCGCCGTGCGCCGCGTGGTGCAGGCCACCCGCGGCTGTCCCTTCAGCTGCAGCTTCTGCTCGGTGCCGGAGCTGAACCCCGGCTTTCGCGTGCGTCCCGTAGACGAGGTGCTCCGCGACGTCGAAAAGCCGGTGGGTCCGGGCGGGCGCGACGGCAACCCACTACAGGAGAAGCTCGTTTGGTTCTGGGACGACAATCTCCTGGTGCGTCGCGCCTGGGCCAAGGATCTGCTGCGCGGCCTCCGGGGCAGGGGACGCTGGTGGCTCACGCAAGCGTCCATCGACATCGTCCGGGACCGTGAGCTGATGCGCTTGATGCGGGACTCGGGATGCATCGGCATCTTCTTGGGCATCGAGACGTTCACGACCGCCGCGCTCCGCCAGGCCTCCAAACGGCAGAACAAGGTGGCGGAGTATCGCGACGCCGTGAAACGCCTGCACGACGAGGGCATCTGCGTGATGGCGGGATTCATCGCCGGCTTCGACGACCAGACGCCCGCGGACGTGGTGCACATGGCGGACGTGATCCAGGCGCTCGAGTTCGACGTGCCGTTCTTGAGCGTGCTCACGCCCTTTCGCGGCACCCCGCTGTACGAGCAAATGCGGGCAGACAACCGCCTCCTCTCCGGCGTGGGTTGGAACGGCTACAACGGCTACAACGTCGCGTACTCGCCGAAGCGCATGACGGCCGAAGCGTTGAGAGCGGCGCACCGAACGCTGTGGCGCCGCGCCTTCTCCCCGCGCTTCGTCGCAGAGCGGCTGGCTCGAGGCGCCCGCCAGCTCCGGCCGGGAGCGCTGCTCCTTGCCGCGAGCATGAACGGCTTCTACGGACTGAAGCGCTTCTGCGGAAACGTCCCCGCCGACGCCCGGCCGGCGCGGGCTGCCATCGAGCACCCAAAAAGCCCTCGCGTTGCTCGTCTGGCGATGGCTCCAACATGAGGTGTAAGCTGCCGCGCCGTGCCGGCGTTTTCTCGGGTGGAATCGGTGTCTCTTTTGCGTTCCCAGGGCCGTGGCGTCGTGTTGCTCCTGTGCGGAGCGCTGGCGGTGGGCTGCGCGCAGCAGGGAGCCACGGCGCCCGGCAAGCTGCCCGACGACGTCGAGAGCCTGGAGCAGCTGATGGCCGCGGACGAGGCGCGCATCGATCGGCTGGTGCCGAGCCGAGCCGGCGAGGTCGAGCGAGACAAGAAGGAAAGCGTCACCCTCGCCCAGCCCGAAGCCCCCGAGGCCCCACCGCCGCCCCAACCGGCCACGGAGGAGACCTCGAACCTGGACTACTCGGGGAGCGAGCGTCAGGAGTCGCCGTGCGAGACGGCGTGCAAGGCCCTCGCGTCCATGCAGCGCTCGGCGGAGCGCATTTGCGAGATCGTGGGCGAGGCGGACTCGCGCTGCACGCGGGCGCGCGAGCGCGTCGCGGAGTCCACCGAACGCGTCAAGAACGGCGGCTGCGCATGCGCGTCCGCCGGCGAGCCGTAGCCCGCCGGCGGATGAGCTCTCAGTTCACGCCGGTCGCGTGGGCGCGGCGTGCGCGGAAGCGGATGTAGGACGAGTAGGCGTCCAGGTTTCCGTTGGTGTCCGCCAGAGGCACCTTGTGCAGTGAGCCTTGCACGCTCAGGGACTTCACGGCGCTGCCCGAGGGCACGTCCGGCTGGGTCGCGTTGATGGCGGTGATGCACAGGAACGCTCGGCAGCCGCCGACCAGGGCATCCAACAGCGAGTTGCAGTTCGGGCCTACGGGGTTGCCCTGCCCACAGTACGTGTAGCTGTGGGAGCCGCTGCAGTTGTTGGAGCAGGCGCCGACGCCCGTGGTCAGTGCTTCGGGGATCGGGATCTTGGACAGGGAGTCGACGGTGATGTCGCCACACAGCCCCTGGTTCGAGCCATCGGCCCAGACCTCGGGGAACACCACCAAACCGCTGGTCAGATTCGTGGGCGGCGGCGCGGGCTTGTTCGGCGTGCCGGTGATGTTGCCGCGCACCTTCGCGTTGCGCATCTGGAGCACCGCCGGGCTACCGCCCAGGAGCAGCGTCAAGAACACGTCGCTGGGCCCGGCGGTCAAGAGCTTCGCCGCGATGCTGCCGTTGGTCATGATGCCGGTGGGGAGCAGGTTCGCGTCCACGGTGGACTGATCCACCTTGAACCACCAGTCGATGGGATTGCCCGTCGCCGGCCAGGTGCCCTTCGCGGGATCCAAGATGCCCGTCATGATACCGAGCTGCATGGACGAGTCCGAGGTGCCGGTGAGGTCGTCCAGGTTCAGCGACTGAATCAGCACGTTGGTGCTGCCGTCGTCGATGCCGCTCTGAAGTTGTGGGTTGAGCTGGCCCAGGGCGGTGTTGGTGAGCGCCACGTTGCCCAGCTGGTTCTTGGTGTGAGAGCAGAAGCTCGGGCCGGTGCCACCCATGATGGAGGCTTGGTGCAAGCGGTGAACGACCTCGTACTTGCACTTGGAGTCGCAGCCATCGAGGTTCTTGGTGTTGCCGTCGTCGCACTGCTCGCCGGTCTCCAGCGTGCCGTTGCCACACACGGCCGCGGCGATGGTCTTGCAGTTGGCGTCGCAGGTGGCGGTGTTGGGCGGCTCACATTGCTCCCCGCCGCCGGTGTCCACGATGGTGTCACCACAGATGCTGAGCTTGCACTGGCCGCCGTTGGCGTCGCAGATGCTCCGCGGGTTGGCCTGGCACACGGCGCCCTTGGCCAGCGGCGTGCCGGCCTTGCAGGTCTTGCCGCCGGTGACGGTGGCGCAGGTCTCGGTGCCGGTGCAGGGGTTGTTGTCGGTGCAATCCGTGTTGCCATTGCACTCGTAGGTGCAGCCGGAAGTGCAGCCGCTGCCGGGTACGCCGTTTTGGTTGCCCTTGTCGCACTGCTCACTGCCGGTCACGTTGCCGTCGCCGCAGCTGGCCGGGACGCAGCTTCCGTTCTGGCACGTGCCCGCGCCGCTTCCGCCCGTGCAGGCCTGGCCGTTCTTCGAGGTGTCCGCCGGGTTCGAGCACACGTGAGCGTTCGAGCACACGTCTTGAGTGCAGGTGTTGCCATCGGAGCACTGGGTGCCCGCGGTGCAGGTGAACTTGCACTGCTGGGTGCAGCCGTCGGTGTCGTCGGTGTTGCCGTCGTCGCAGTCCTCACCCGGTTCGGTCTTGCTGTTGCCGCACTGGGCGGTGGTGCACACGCCGGAGGCGCAGTAGCCCGCGCCGCCGTTGCAGGGGTCGTTGTCCGCCTTCGGTGTGCCGCCGGTGCAGGTGTGCGCCGTGTCGTCGCACTTGTTGCTGCCCGCGCATTCGTCGCCGGTTGCCGTGCAATCCCGGGTCGGATCCGTCGAGAGACAGCTGAACTTGCAGGCGGTGGTACAGCCGTTGGTGTCGTCGGTGTCGCCGTCGTCGCATTCCTCGCCGCTCTGGGTCTGCCCGTCGCCGCAGGTCGCCGGCACGCAGTTGCCGTTCACACAGAAGCTGTCGGTGCCGCAGCTGGTGCCATCCGAGAGGGGAGTCCCCGCCACGCACTTGTGATCCCCACCGCAGCTCTCGTCACCGTTGCAGGGATTGCCGTCGTCGCACTTGGTGTCCCCCGCACTACAGGTGAAATCGCAGGTGTTCTCGCAACCGTCTCCGCTGTCGAGGTTGCCGTCGTCGCACTTCTCGGTGCCTTCCACCTTGCCGTTGCCGCAGGTCTGATCGGCTCCGCCTTGGCCACCCATGCCGGCTTGGCCGGCCGCCCCACCGGTCCCGCCCGTGGCGCCTCCGCCGTCAGTGTTCCCCGAGCCGCCGCTGCCGCCGAGCCCCGCATCCGAAGAGTCGCTGCCGCATGCGCTCAGCATGGAGCCGATCAAGAACGTAGAGCTCGCGATAGCGAGCCATGCACCAAGACGTTTGCTGGTCATCGCTTCCCACCTTCCGATTGAGGGCGTCCCATGGAAGAGAGTAGCAGCATCTTTCGGCACACTTGCGCGTCATCCCGCGACGGCGGCGGATCCAAGTACGCAAAGGTGCGCGGCGCATCGCGTCAGGCTGCGCGCGCCAAGTGGATCTTTTCAGCCTGACCAGCGCGGTAGAAGCGGCGCAGCAATCGCAGCGAGCTCGTCGGCTCCTTGCGTTGCACCAAGCGAGCGATGAATCGCGCGGCGAGATCGTTCGCCATGCGGTAGCGGTCGCCGTCTTCGGTGCCTGCGGCATGCAGGTAACGCACGTTGCCGTACAGCTGGGCGTGGAGGGTGCGCTCCATTTCGCCCCATTCCCCCGACTCCAAGGAGCCCCGGCGCAGGGCGATCACCACGTATTTGTCCACCTCCGCCTGGAGCTCGAGCTCCAGCAGGGTGGCGGGCAGGTTGGTCCGCGCCCGCTCCGCCACGTACACGAAGTGGCTCACGCCCTCCACCACTTGAAGCCAGCCGTCGCAGGGAGCGGGCGGGATGTCGTCGTGCATCAAAGAGGAGAGGGGAGGCAGCACCAGGGCGATCTCTAGCTCGTCGTCCTGCTGCCGTAGCACCAGCGTCTCGCGGGTGTCGGGGCTACCAGACCGCACGAAGTCGAGAACGTCGGGAGTTTGCTCGAGCTCGTAGAAGCGCTCGAGCAGACGCTGAAGCTTTCGGAGGTTTCGCTCGCGCGGCGCACTCATGCTTCAGTGGACCAATCCGCGCCCGCGCATCGGCGTGAGACCGCGTGCGGAGAGCGCTTCCGCCAACGAGCTCGAGCCCGTGCGCAGCCAGCGTTCGTACAGTCGCACCGTGGCGCGGTCCGTGCGTGGCGCGTTGGCGTGCAACGTTTCCGCGACGTCCGCCAACAGGTCTGCGAACATCCGGAACTTCTCTGACAGCTCGGCGAATAGATCCGGAGCGCTTGCCTCGGGGTCTCCGCTGCGGAGCATGGCCGCCGCGTTCTCGTACGCGCGAGCACCCAGGGTGCTCACGTAGGTGCGCTGGATGCCACGGTTGTCGAGATGGTCGGCGAAGAAGCCGCTCACGTACAAGACGCCGTCTCCCACGCTGCGCAGGCGCTCGAAGCGCTCGTGACCTTGCGCATGAAGCGCCTCTTCCAGAAGGAGCGTCAGGGGACGAGAGAGCGTTTCGTCGGAGAGCTCATCCGGGCGGGTGTAGTCCGCCAACAGTGCAACGAGGTAGGTCTCCGCCGCTTCGGTGGTCTCGTAGCCGCGAGCCCGAATCGCGTCGGCGACGACATTCCCAAAAAAATCCGTGACGTTTCCGGTCAGATCGATGGCCGGCTCCCTAGCGCTCATGGCAACTCTCCTGTGCAGTGCCGTCGAGGGCTCGAAGCCATCCGAAGCTGCGGCTAAGTGAGCCCGAGGGGCACACGGGACGCAGGGTTCGGGGTGGGGTCTTCGATCGCGCTCTCAACTGCCTTCAATATGTAAAAGACGACACATTTCGGCAAATTGTGAGGCGCCCTGGATGGATTTTCTTAGCCACCTCGGGGTCTCGCTGCCAAAAGGGCGACGTGCGCCCTACACGGACACACAGCGCGCGCGGGGCGTGACCGCGCTGCAGCGACAAACAAAAACAAAAGGAATGTCAGCGGGTTACGAGCTGTTGCTCAGGCGGCGCAGAAGTTGTTCCGCCAGGCCTTGACTCACTCCCAACGCTGACTACATTCCGCGCCTGCAGCCGCTTAGCACTCACCCTGGTCGAGTGCTAACAACGCGGCAAACTTCAATGATTTCAGCCGGATAGTTCCGGCGCCCCGTGGCCTGAGGGGGCCGCGGTAACGACCCGTTTGGGAGGAAAAGACATGAAGATCCGACCGTTGCAGGACCGCGTGATCGTGAAGCGCGTGAAGGAAGAAGAGAAGACCAAGGGCGGGATCATCATCCCGGACTCCGCCAAGGAGAAGCCCATCGAGGGCGAGGTCATCGCCGTGGGCAACGGCAAGGTCAACGAGGACGGCAGCGTTCGCAAGCTGGACGTCAAGCAGGGCGACCGGGTGCTGTTCGGCAAGTACGCCGGCACCGAGGTGAAGATCGAGGGCGAAGAGCACCTCATTCTGCGCGAGGACGACATCCTCGGCGTCATCGAGAAGTGAGCGGAGGAAAGTAGAATGGCTGCAAAAGAGATCATGTATCAGGAGCAGGCCCGCAACCTGATCCTGGCTGGCGTCAACGCCCTCGCCGACGCGGTGAAGGTCACCCTCGGCCCCAAGGGCCGCAATGTCGTGCTCGAGAAGAGCTTCGGCTCCCCCACGGTCACCAAGGACGGCGTCACCGTCGCCAAGGAGATCGAGCTCGAGAACAAGTTCGAGAACATGGGCGCCCAGATGGTGCGCGAGGTCGCTTCCAAGACCTCCGACGTGGCCGGCGACGGCACCACCACCGCGACGGTTCTCGCTCAGGCGATCTTCCGTGAGGGCTCCAAGCTCGTCGCGGCGGGCCACAACCCGATGGAGATCAAGCGCGGCATCGACAAGGCCGTCGAGACCCTGACGGAAGAGCTCAAGAAGATGGCGAAGTCGACCAAGGACGCGAGCGAGATCGCGCAGGTCGGCACCGTCAGCGCCAACGGCGACACCACCATCGGCAAGCTGCTCAGCGAGGCCATGGAAAAGGTGGGCAAGGAAGGCGTGATCACGGTGGAAGAGGCCAAGAGCGCCGAGACCACCCTCGAGGTCGTGGAAGGCATGCAGTTCGACCGCGGCTACCTGTCTCCCTACTTCGTGACCGATCCGGAGCGCATGGAGGCCACTCTCGAGGATTGCTACATCCTCCTGAGCGAGAAGAAGATCAGCAACATGAAGGACCTGCTGCCGGTCCTCGAGGCGATTGCTCGTCAGCAGAAGCCGTTGCTCATCATCGCCGAGGACGTGGAGGGCGAGGCCCTGGCCACCCTGGTGGTCAACAAGCTGCGTGGCACCCTGAGCGCCTGCGCCGTCAAGGCCCCGGGCTTTGGTGACCGCCGCAAGGAGATGCTGAAGGACATCGCGACCCTGACCGGCGGTCAGGTCATCGCGGAGGAGCTCGGCCTCAAGCTCGAGAACGTCACGATCACCGATCTGGGCCAGGCCAAGACCGTGAAGATCGACAAGGACAACACCACGATCGTCGACGGCGCCGGCAAGAAGGACAAGATCAAGGCCCGCCAGCAGGAGATCCGTCAGCAGATCGAGAACACCACCAGCGACTACGACCGCGAGAAGCTCCAGGAGCGCCTGGCCAAGCTCGTGGGCGGCGTTGCCGTCATCAAGGTCGGTGCTGCCACCGAGACCGAGATGAAGGAGAAGAAGGCGCGCGTGGAAGACGCCCTGCATGCCACCCGTGCTGCGGTGGAAGAGGGCATCGTCCCCGGCGGCGGCGTGGCTCTGCTCCGCGCCCAGAAGTCCCTCGACAAGCTCGAGGTGGGTGACGAGCAGCGCTTCGGCGTGCAGATCATCCGTCGCTCCATCGAGGAGCCCCTGCGTCAGATCGTTGCCAACGCCGGTGAGGAAGGCTCGATCGTGGTGCAGAAGGTCCGCGATGGTAAGGGCAACTACGGCTTCAACGCCGCGACCGGTGAGTACACCGACCTCGTCTCCGAGGGCGTGATCGATCCGGTCAAGGTGGTGCGCTCGGCGCTGCAGAACGCTTCCAGCGTTGCGGGCCTCATGCTCACCACCGAGGCGCTCGTTGCCGAGAAGCCCAAGGAAGAGAAGCCCGCTGCTGGTGGCCACGGCCACTCGCACGACTTCTGATCCGAACGGCTCTCACGAGCACGCGAAGAGGCGGATCCCCATGCGGGGTCCGCCTTTTCGTATTTGGGAGCAGAGGGTGGGGCAGAGGAGCTCGATCTGGAGTGAGCAGGGGGCAGAGGGTGAGTGCCGGGGGTCGAGTGTTGGGGGTCGAGGGGGGTGCTGGTGTCCGAAAAGCGGACATCGGACGGGGGGATCGCGAGTGAGCAGCGTGAAATGTCCGGAATTCGGACGTGGCGCGTCGCGGAGTGTGTTGCGCGTCGCGGCAGCTCGCGGCGCGATCTGATGTTGAAGATCGAACGCAACGATCGCGACCTGGGGCGCCAGATCCGCTCGGCCGCGCGGAGTCGGGAGCAGGGAGCGGGGAGCCGGGAGCGGGAGCAGGGAGCGGGAGCAGGGAGTCGGGAGCAGGGAGCAGGAGCAGAGGAGAGAGGGAGAGCGAGAGAGCGAGCTTCTGCTGAGCCTTTTGATCGTAGCTGCG
Organism: Polyangiaceae bacterium; assembly: GCA_020633235.1. Lineage (NCBI taxonomy): Bacteria > Pseudomonadati > Myxococcota > Polyangiales > Polyangiaceae > Polyangiaceae bacterium. Next base: position 309,140 of record JACKEA010000008.1, read on the forward strand.
TGCTCGCCCGCCTCAAGGCCAAGCCGGGCTTCGCCCGGTGCGCGGTCGCTGCGCTCCCGCGCAGCCTTGACCCGGGCTGCGCGCGCAACGGGGTGAGGGGTGGCTTTCAGATCAGAAAGGAAGAGCCACCATGTTGAAGATCTACTCGTTCGTTCTGGAGCTCACGGCACGGCTGCGCACCGTCATCGGCGTGATCGAGCGCAAGGATCGCGATCTGGGGCGCCAGCTCCGGCGCTGTACCGTCAGCGTCGGTCTCAACCTCTGCGAGGGCCAGTACAGTCGGGGCAAGAATCGGTCGGCGCGGTATCACACCGCGCTCGGGTCGGCGCGCGAGATGATGGCCTGCTTCGAAATGGCCGCCGCGCTCGGGTACATCGCGCCGCTCAGCCCGGAACTGCGCGCGGACTTCAATCGCGTCATTGGTACGCTCGTGCGCTTGGTGGAGCGCAGCGCGTAGCGGCGGGGCGCAGCGCGCAGCGCCGCGGCGGGGCGCAGCGCGTAGCGCCGCGGCAAGGCGCTTCGGCGCAGCGAGTGGCGCGCGCGCTCGCCCGGGTGACGTCGCCTCGACGACTGTCGCGGGCGGCGTCGCGGCGAGTGGCGTGCGTCGCGGCGAGTGGCGTGCGTCGCGGCGAGTGGCGCGGCGTCGCGGCGAGTGGCGTGCGTCGCGGCGAGTGGCGTCGTCGATCGGTGCGCCGCGGGAGAGCCTCGGATATTTGCTCAGAATCGTGATCAGTCGAGGGGGCATGGTCGACCATCCCCGTCGAATGATCACTCTGGTGAGCATTTTCTCGACCCCCCTTGCCGAACGCGCGGGGGGCGTCGCGAGCTTCCGCGCCGCACCAATGGAATTCCCTCGATTCCGTTGACACCAGCTAGGCGGCACTCGCCGCATTGAGTTCGAATTGGACTTGGGCTGGTGTTCTGTAGCCCAGAGTCGAGTGTAGTCGCTGCCGATTGTAAAATACTTCGATGTACTCGAATAGCGCGTGCCGGAGCTGTGAGGCGTCGGCCCAGCTCTGGCGATGGATGAGTTCCGTCTTGAGCGTGGCGAAGAACGACTCGGCAACGGCGTTGTCCCAGCAGTTTCCCCGGCGGCTCATACTGGCTTCGATTCCGGCTTGGGATAGCGCTACGCGATACGCGCCACTGGTGTACTGGCAACCCTGGTCGGTGTGATGCAACAACCAACGTTTTGGTCGTCGATGCGTTATCGCCATTTCGAGGGCTCGTAGCGACAGCTCTGTCGACGCCTCGGTGCCCAGGGCCCACCCAACGACCGCTCTGCTGCACAGGTCGAGCAGTACCGCGAGATAGCACCAGCCGGCGCGCGTCCGAATATACGTGATATCTCCGACCCAAACCTGGTCCGGGTGCTCCGCTTCGAAGTTGCGGTTGACGATGTTGGGCGCTTTCGGATGCTCTGCGTCGACGCGTGTCGTCACGCGAAAACCACGACGGGGGCGGGCTGAAATGCCGAGATTCCGCATGGCGCGTTCGATGCGACGTTTGCTCACGCGCAGTCCTCGGTTGCGCAGGTCGTGGAGCACACGAGGACTGCCGTACCGTCGGGAGCTGCGTTCGAAGCTTGCCTGCACCTCGCGTTCGAGACGTTGGTCCTCGCGAGCGCGACGGCTCTGACTACGCTTGGCGAAGGCGTAGTAGCCCTGCCGGCTTACGCCGAGCACACGACACAATCTTGCAATCGGGAAGTTTGCCTTCTCCGCGCCGATGAAAGCGAATCTCAGTCGCTTTCCTTCGCGAAGAAGGCTGCTGCTTTTTTTAGAATGGCCCGATCCGTTTCGAGGTCTTCGACTCTCTTGCGGAGCTTCCGATTCTCTTCTTCGAGCCGGTTGGCGCGTTGCTCAACCGTCTCGTCCGTGGGCGCCTGGGCCCGCACTGGCGACTTCTTGACCCTCTTTCGAGCCATCGCTTCACGGTACCACCCACGGAGCGTCCAGACATTCACTCCAAGACTTGCTGCGATCTCCGCCATCGTCCTGTCGCTGCTTTCGACCAGGCGGACGGCGTTCTCCCGAAATTCGGCCGTGTACGTTCGATGCTGTCGTCTCATGACTCCTCCGATGAGGTGTCAACAAGAACGAGGGATCCTCACCAACACACCCTCTCCCCCCAATGCTCAACACCCATCAGCCGTCACCCATCAGCCGTCACCCATCAGCCGTCACCCATCAGCCGTCAGCCGTCAGCCATCAGCCATCACCCATCAGCCGTCACCCATCACCCGTCACCCGTCACCCATCACCCGTAACCCGTAACCCACCCCCTGCCCTCTGCTCACTCCTGCCAACCGCGTGGGGGGCGTCGTTGGTGGCTTGCGCCGGGGTCGGTGGAGGGCAACGATGCGCAGCGATGATGCGCGGTATGCGCTGGGTGGAGATGGGTGGTCGCGTGCGTTGGGTAGATGATGCGCGGTATGCACTGGGTGGAGATGATGCGCGGTATGCACTGGGTGGAGATGATGCGCGGTATGCGCTGGGTGGAGATGGGTGGTCGCGTGCGTTGGGTAGATGATGCGCAGCATGCACTGGGTGGAGATGATGCGCGGTAGCTTTCGTTGGGCGGCGGCGGCGGCGGTGGCCGTGGCGTGCGGTGCGGCGGCGGTGGTCGTGGGCTGCGGCGGGGCGCGGAGCTCAGGGGCGGGCAGCGCGGCGCCGACGGACATGGCGTCGACGAGCGCGACGGCGCCGGCGGAGGTGAACGTCGCGCCGGCCGTCCCGGAAGAGGACCGGCCCAATGCGGATGCCGGGCCCGTCGTCGAGGAACCGGTCGTGCAGGAGGTGGCGAGCATCGAGCCGCTGGGGACGGTGGCGTGTCGCGTGGGCTTGAACGGCAAGGGGCTCGGTGAGCGTGTTCGCGTGCGGGTGACGAGCGGCGGCAAACGCTGGGGATACTTCCAAGGGCTGGACGACGTGTTCGTCGAGCTGCCGCCGAGCGGCGCCAAGGATGGGCGCGCGGTGGGGAAGCTCGGCGGCGTCGAGCTGTATGGCGTGGTGGACGCCGACGATTTCATCTTGTTTCGCGGAGCGCCGCGCAAGGACGGCGTGATCGTTCCCAATGCGGACGTCGCCCTCACGTGGGTGGGCATGGACGGGAGCCGGCCGCGGGTTGGAACGCCAGCGTCTGGCGCGGTGCAGCCTGCAGCCGGCGGGCGCTTCGAGTGGGCAGACGACTGCGGGGCGCTATCTCTCGTCGCGGAGAAGTACGATCCCGTGAAGGCCCTCCGGCTCCACAGGAGTGTGCGCAAGTTCATCACCACCACCGATCCGTTCACCATGAGCCAGGACGCCGCGGGCGCGGGCGCCGTGGAGCTCCGGACGGGGTCTGACGTCGAGGTGTACGTACTGGGCAAGAAAGGCAAGCGCACGCGTATCTGGATCCCGGAGCTCACCCTCGTGCTCGTCGGTTGGGTGGACAGTGCGCTGTTGTCCGCGAAGGGGAACAACGGGCTCGGCCTGGCCGGAGCGGGGCGGGGCTACGGAACGGGCTACGGCATCATCTCCTCGAAGCGACTCACGTGCCCGGACGAACGCTCCATCACGCTGCGTATGGACGGTCGCGAGTGGAGGGTGGGTCGCATGGCGCCGGGAACGCAGTTCCAACTGGACGCACGCGATGGCGTCCAAGGGCACTTGCGACTGCTCTCGATGGGCCTCCGCTTGGAGAAGGGCGCCGAGCTGTGGATGAACGTCGAAGGTTGCCGCTGACGTAGATTGTCGCGTCGAGTCGATGCTTGTCGAGTCGAGTCGACGCGTGTCGAGTCGACTCGACGGCAGAAAGTGCGCGTGCGCAATGCAAAATGGGCGCGCTACCATGACATCGTGACGCGATCATTGATGCGATTCGTTGGCCACGTGCTCGCCCTCGGCGCGTGTGCCGGTTGCGGGAGCACGTCGGCCGACGAGGCACCCGCCAGAAGTGCCGACGCTGGCGGCGACGTCGGGATGACAGACGCGAGCTCGAAGGGGGACGCGATGGTGGCGGACGCGAGCTCGATGAAGGACGCAAGCTCGATGAAGGACGCCGAATCCGACGCGAGCGCGCCAGACGCCGAACCCGCGGACGCCGCGCCGCCCGCCCCGCTCACCTACGAGAACGTCGTCCTGGATGCGAACGGAGACCCGGACTGCTCCTTCATGAATGGTGCGTACTACCTGTATCTGCCGGACCAGATCCACCAGAACGGCGCCGCCGTAGGCGGCCGCGTGATGGGCTATCGCTCCAAGGATCTCGTTCACTGGAAGGCTTTGGGGGCCGTGTTCGACAACGTGGACGAGGCCTATGGCGGCGACAGCACGCGCGGCCTGTGGGCGCCGGAAGTGCTGGCTCATGGCGGCAAGTACTACCTCTACTACGTCAACGTCATGAGCGGCGGGGCGGACGCGAACGTCGGGAACAAGGACATTGTCGTCATAGAAAGCGATACGCCGGAGGATTTCCACTCCGGCACCCACCGCAAGGTGCTGCTCGACAACGACTACGCGTTCATCGACCCGAGCCCGTTCATCGACGGCAATAAGCTGTACCTGCTGTACAAGCGCCGCAACGCCCCGGGCACGGGCACGCGACTGGTGATCCGTCCGATGAGCGATCCGCGGACCTTCTCTGGAGCACAAACGGTGTTGCTCGACTCGAGTGACGTGAGCGGCAGTGGGCAGCTCGAGCACCCGATGATGTACAAGGCGGGCAACAAGTACTTTCTGCTGTACTCGTTCGGCGAGGGCGATCAGCCTTCCTACCGGATTGCCTACGCGACCTCCTCGACCCCCACCGGTCCTTTCGTACAGCGCGGCACGCTGTTCGCCTCGGATCCCATTGGCGCCAAGAGCCTGTCCAAGACGGTGATCGCTCCGGGGGCCGCGTCCATCGTGGAGGATGGCGCCGGCAAACCCTGGATGGTGTATCGGCAGAAGAAGACCGCGAAGACGACCTTCGCCGACCGCGGCGTGTGCATCGACCCAATCCAGCTTGCGCCAGCGAAGAACGAGATCAGCGGCAAGCCCACCAAGGGCGTGGTCCGCCCAGGCCCGGCGTTCTAGCCTCGAATTTGGTCCGGTCACCGCCGCGCGTGCCACGATCCGCTTCCACGCCGGAGGCCTCATGGAAACGCTGGTACTTCTAGAAGCGACGACTCGACTGCCGTCTTGGGTGGACCATGAAGCCGGTCCGGAGAGCAACGTGATGGTGTTGGCGGAGCGCCCTGGCGACCACCCGGTGGAGCTCGAATCTCGGGCTCTGGCGTACGCCGGGCAGGTGAGCCGAACCATCTTGGTGTGTGGCCCAGAGGGCGGGCGAGAGCGAACGGCAGTGCGCTCGGCGCTGATTCTGGAGCTTTCCGAGCGCGGTCCCGTGTTGCTGGCGACCTCGGCGGAGGTGACGCCGGAGCTGGCCGAGGTGGCTCGGTTGTACCGCGTGCAGTTGCGCCTCGACATGTCGCGCGGACGTGAAGAGACTTTCGCGGATCCCGTGCGTCGCGTAGCCTGAAGTATGACCCGCGTCGTCTTTGGCTGCGTTCCGGACACGGACGACGACGTCACCCGCGGCCTACTCCAGAAGCTGTGCTCCATCCTGGGCGCCGCCGTGGGCCTGAGCGTCGAGCCGCGCGTGGCCGCCTCGCCGCAGGCCCTCGCGGAAGAGCTGGCCGCCGGCCAGGTGGACGTAGCGTGGACCTCGCCGACGCTGCTGCTCACTTCGAACGAGCTGCGCGCTGCCACGCCATTGGTGTGCTCCGTCCGTGGCGGCATGACGCTCTATCATGGCGTCGTCTTCGTGCGGGAAAGCTCGCCCTACAAGAGCACCGTGGACTTGAAGGGCGCCCACGCCGCGTGGGTGAGCGAGACCAGCGCGTCCGGCTACATCTTCGCCCGTCTCGCCCTCGCGAGCTACGGTTTGGACCCGCGGAGCTTGTTCGGATCCGAAACGTTTCACGGCTCCCACGGCAACGTGGCGCGGGCGGTGCTCACGGGGCAGGCCGACGCGGGCGGCGTGTACGCGATGTTTCAGGACGGCAACCCGATGCGACCGCTGGTGCGAGCTCCGTTCATGGATGCCGTGAAGGGTGAGCGCGGGCGCATCCTGTTTGCGACCCCGGCGATTCCGGCGGACCTCATCGTGGCTCGCGCCGGGCTAGACCCAAAAACAAAAACGGATCTGGCAGACATCCTCGGGCAGCTCCATCACAATCGCGATGCCGTGGAACCACTGCAGCGGGTGCTCGGGGCCGACGGCTTCGCGCCCTTCGACCCGAGGTCTCTCGAGCCACTGCGGGAGCAGGTGCAGAGTGGGCGGGAGCTCGGCTTGATTTAACGCATCCCCGCCAGGCGGTGTTTTCTCGCGTCATGAGAGCGAGATGGGCTGTTGTGGGAGCGCTGGCGGCGGGGGCGTGTAGCAAACGGCAGGAGGTGGCGGACGCTGCGCCGCCCCCAGCGGCATCGCCGCCAGCAAAGACCGCGACGATGAGCGTTGCGGATGCGCGGCACGCGCTCAATCGGCTGAGCTTCGGGCCGCGGCCGGGGCAGGCCAAGGCGCTGGCGGGGCAGGGACTTTCGGCGTGGCTCGCCGAGCAGCTGGCGGCGCCCAAAGAGGAGCCCGCGAACGTGAAGAGCGCCCTCGAGCCCTATGCGTCGGGCCTGATGCCACCGGACCAGCTGGTGGCGGAGATGCTGGGGGACGACTGGATGGCCGTGCCCGAGGGCAAGATCAAGCAGCTGTTCAAGGGCAAGAGCCTGCGCGAGCACCTCGGCAACATCGCGATGGCCAAGCTGACGCGACACGTTCTGTCGGAGCGGCAGCTGGAGGAGGTGATGGTCGACTTCTGGACGGATCACTTCAACGTTTTCGCTCGCAAGGGCGCCGTGCGGCTGTTCGCGGGGGACTACATCGAACGCGCGATTCGCCCTCACGCCCTGGGTAAGTTCTCCGAGCTCCTGTTGTCCACCGCGCGGCACCCGGCCATGCTCCTGTATCTCGACAACGCGCGCAGCGTGGCCAGCCGCGGCAAGGGTCGCCGCGGCCTCAACGAGAACTACGCTCGCGAGCTCCTCGAGCTCCACACCCTCGGTGTGCATGGCGGCTACACGCAAGACGACGTCATCGGCACGGCTCGCATACTGACCGGCTGGAGCGTGACGCGCCCACGAGAGGGCAGTCTTTCATTTTTGTTTAGACGGCGCGCGCACGACGCGGACGAAAAGCGCGTGCTGGGCGTCACGTTCCCCGCCGGCGGCGGTGAAGAAGAAGGGGACAAGCTCTTGCACATGCTGGCCGCGCACCGCGCCACGGCGAAGCACCTCGCCACCAAGCTGTGTCGGCGCTTCGTCGCGGACGAACCCCCGGCGGACTGCGTGGAGCAGGCTGCGGCCGCGTTCAGTCAATCCGGCGGCGACATTCCGGCGATGATTCGCGCCATCGTGGCGCACCCCGCGTTCTTCGCGGAGCAGAGCCGCGGCACCAAGCTCAAGAGCCCGCTGGAAGCCGTGGCCAGCAGTCTGCGCGCAGTGAACGCGGCTCCCGATGGCACGCTGCGCTTGGCGTTGGTGCTCGCCCGCATGGGGCAGCCGCTGTTGCTCGAGTCGGCTCCCACGGGCTACGCGGAGACGCGGGACGCCTGGCTCGGGAGCAGCGCCATGCTCGCGCGCATGACCTTCGCCACGGCGCTGGCGGCCAAGAAGAAGCTCGGCGCGCGGGTGGATCTCGACGCCGTGCTTCCGGTGGAGCCGAGCGACACGGTGGTCGAGCGCGCGTCCCAGTTGCTGTTCGATGGGCAGCTCGGCAAAGCGATGCGCGCGGCCCTCGAGCAAGAGACATCCGGCGTGGCGAACGAAGAACGGCGCCGCGCGCTCGCCCTTGCTCTTCTTCTCGGTGGCCCGAGCTTTCAACGACAGTGAGGCGATGATGAAGATCTCGAGACGCAATCTGCTATTCGCTGCAGGGATCACGCCGGCGGCGCTCTTGGCGCATCGCTTTGCCTGGGCCGAATCTGCTCCACGCGCGAAGACGCTCGTGTGCGTCTTCCTGCGCGGCGCCATGGACGGCCTCTCTGCCGTGGTGCCCTACGCCGAGGACAGCTACTACCGGGACCGCAAGGCCATCGCCATCGCCGAGAACAAGCTCATGAAGCTCGACGATCGCTTCGGCTTCCATCCCGCCCTGGCGCCGCTGATGCCCGCGTGGAAGGCGGGGCAGCTCGCGCCCATCGTGGCCGTGGGCTCGCCCCACCCGACGCGCTCGCACTTCGAGGCGCAGGACCACTTCGAGTGGGGCGGCATGTCGGGCAGCGGCGGCGGTTGGCTCGCGCGGGCCCAGAAGTCGCGGGGCAAGAGCGCGTCGAACCTGTCGAGCGTTGCCCTGGCGCGCACCACGCCGCTGGCATTTCGCGGCGAGCCCGGCGTGGTCGCGGCCCAGCGGCTGAGTCAGGTCGGGCTCAAAGGACCGCCCGCGGTGCGCGATCGCTTGGAATCCGCTTTCGCGAAGATGTACGGCACCGAGGGCGACGCGATCGGTCGTGCGGGAACGGACGCGCTCGCCGTCGCGAAGCGGCTGCGTCAGCTGGACGCGAAGGGCAACGACGGCAAGTACCCCGCTCCCGTCAAGGGGCTCGCGGACATCGCGACGCTCATTCGTGCGAACGTCGGGCTCGAGGTGGCCTGGATCGACACCACGGGCTGGGACACCCACACGGGGCAAGCCGGTCGCCTGAATCGGAACTTGGAGCTCTTGGGCAAAGGCCTCGCCGCGTTCCGCGAAGATCTGGGCGATCGTCTCGAGAGCACGTTGGTGCTGGTGATGACGGAGTTCGGTCGTACCGTGAAGGAGAACGGAACGGGCGGCACGGATCACGGTCACGGCAGTGTGATGCTCGCCCTCGGCGGCGGCGTGAACGGCAACAAGGTGCTCGGCAAGTGGCCCGGACTCGCGGCCGCGCAGCGCTACGAAGGGCGCGACCTCGCGGTCACCACGGACTATCGCGACGTGTTCGCGGAGGTGCTCGACAAGCAGCTCGGCGTGTCCAACCCCAAGGCAGTGCTGACGGACCACACGCCCGGACCGGGCGTCGGACTCCTCAGATAGCTTGCGCGCCGCGAGCGCTCGGGGTCTGCTTTCCAGCGGTGGAGCGCGATCGCGACAAGTGGCGTCGGCCCAGAGCTCGGAGTGCATGCGCGACGGCGCCGGCTGTCCGCGCCGCCGTCGCGCTGATGGCGCTGAGCGCCGCGCCGGCGGCCCGCGCCGCGGACGAGAAGGCGTACACCTTGGATTACCGGGCGGAGGATGGATGTCCGTCTCGGGAGGCCATCGTCGAGCAGCTCGGCAGCCGTTCGCGCCGGCTGGTGGAAACGCGACGCGGGGGGATACCGGTGAGCATCTCCCTCACGCATGCGGGGACGCGCTACGAAGGGCGATCGCGAGTGGCGCTGCCCGACGGAGTGCGAGTGCGCAGCCTGGACGGCGCCACGTGTGAGGAGGTCGCCGACGCGCTGACGTTGATCGTCGCGCTCAACCTGGACCCCGACGCGGGCAGCGATGTTTCCGCGGCGGACCGACAACCTGATGCTCCAAAACCCGAGCCCCCTCCCGCCCCAAAGCCCGCGCCCGCGCCCGGTCTGCAATGGCGCGCGGCGCTCGGCGGGGGCGTTGGTGTTCGCGGTGGCGCGGTGCCGAACCCCGGCCCGGCGTTGTTCGCGTTTGCGGAAGCGGACTCGGAGCACTCGGGCGATGGTATCGCGCCGAGCTTTCGGCTGAGTCTCGCGCACGTGAGCGGAGAGCAGCGCGGCTTGGAAGGCACTGGTGAGTTCTCGTGGACGGCGGTCGCACTGGAAGCGTGCCCGCTGCGCGCGCCGGATCACGGCGTGTGGAGCGTACGCCCCTGTGCGGCCTTCGAGGTGGGCGGCCTGCACGCCGAGGGGCGGAACGTCACGCTGCCGCGCAGCCCCACGCGCTTGTGGCTCGCCCCCGCGCTCCTCGCCCGCGGCGCGTGGCGCATCACGCCTCTGCTGCGCCTGGAAGCGAACCTCGGCGCGAGCTTCCCCCTCACGCGCCCGACCTTTTCGTTCGACACGGGCGAACGGCTGTTTCAGGTGCCCGCGGCGGGCGTGCACGCGGGGATCGGCGTCGCGGGCGTGATCGAGTGACTACTGGAGCCAGAGGAGGAAGCCGCGCTGGCTGCCGCCGCTGCCAATGGGACTGGGTATCTGTAGGGTGCCAAAGTAGGTGCCCCCAAACAGCGCTTCACCAGTGGAGCTGGCGGCGGCCGATGAAGCTTGAATTGGCCCTATCGTGCTGCCGATGGTTTGCACCCAGTCCAAGCTCCCAGCGAGCGATACATGGAACGGCACGGCTCCGCTCTGCTTCTTGACGGTACTTCCCTCGATCGCGAGCTGGTCCACGGTCCAAACCGTTACGCCGTTGGAGCCCAGGGCGACTGCGGCCGTATTGCCTCCGTAGCTCCGCGTCCACATGCGCTGGCCGGTCGTGGAAAACAACGTCAACAGGTACTGACCTGATACGGTTTTGCACGGTGGTAGCTCTTGGCTTCCAACGCGGGCTGTTTCCCCCTTCGTGCTCCACGCAATGGCGACACCGGCACTTCCCGCGGAGATGTAGTGTGGAAACAGTGGATTCTCTGCGGTCAGTACCTGGTGCCACTCATAGCTCAGGTCGTGGTCGAGCTTGACGAGGACCGCGACTCCGTCGACGGAGGAAAGCGATTCGGTCGCGTTGGGCGCCATCACCAGGGTCGGGTTCTGGGGAGCAAACAGTGCGTAGACGCTGCCCTCTGGACCCACGGTCACAGCTTTTGCGGTCACGTTCTGGTTGCCGAAGGTCGCTGAAGCCCGCTCCTTGAGGTCGTCGTCGTACGCGATGAGAGCCTCTCCGTACCAGCCGCTCGGTGCGACGACGAAGCCCCCCATCGGATCCCCCGCAACCTGTGGGCGATTGATGTCGCCCGAATCGATGGTGCGGGAAGCGCTCGCAAAGAGCGAGCTTCCCTTCATCCGAAACACGGCGAAGTAGTTCGGGTTGCTGCCCGTCACGGTCTGGGCGTCGATGGTGATCGAGCTCGTGAACGGCGTGATGTAGGCGAAGTCACCGGTCTTGCCGAGTGGGACCACGGGGACCAATGTGTCGCCCGGAACGCCTCTTACTTGCTCGATCAGCTGCTTCTGAAGATCGAAGACGCCGACAAACGGTCCGTTGCTGACTCCTGACTGCGCGTCAATGCCTGACGCAAAACCTTCGATGGCGAAGAGCGACTGCGACAGCCTCGCAGCGCTCTCGAGAGCTCCGTTGCCCGTGCTTCCAATCGTAAGCGCGCCGCCGACGTGGTCCACGCCATCCAGCACGCTTGCCGTACTCGACTCGAGTAGCTGCCAACACGTTTCCGGCTTCGAACCACCTGTACCCGCAGCGCCGCCCGCCCCCGCAACACCCGCGCTTCCACCCGCTGCGACAAGCTCCCCTTCCTCGTTGCCCAGCAGGCCATTGCAGCCAACGAGCGTGAGTCCAACGACGAGGAACAGCCGGCGAGCTACCATCGCCCGCTCACGCCGACTCCGCCGAAGTCGCTGGCGACGGCCGGGTGCACGCGCACGGCGCTTTCGGAAGATGGCGCCGTGAGCCACAGGGCGATGCCTGCGGCGACGCCGACGCCGCCGACGGCGAAGGCGATGGTCGAGATGTTGCCAGCGTCGATGGCGTCTTGTCGTAGATCCACGCCGGCCTGATCGCGGCACGCCGAGCCATCACAGTGGTCGTCGGCGTCGCTCTTTTTCGCCATCGATCGCAGCCCGAAGTAGCTGCCAACGCCGACACCGACGACGCCCACCGCTCCGACGACGAGCGCGATCTTCTTCTGGCCGCTCATGCCCGAGGTGTCTGCCGACGCGTCTGCCGACGAGCTCGGCGCGGGCGCTGGCTCGGCAGCAGGTTGCTGCACCGGAGCGGATTCGGGAGCTTCGGTGGGAGCGGGCGCAACGGCAGGCTCCGCCGCCTCGTCCTTCAACGCGGGAACCTCTACGCTGCTCGTGCCCGGCTTGGACACCGCGATGGTCTGCTCCCACGGCTGTTTGCCCGGCGCTTCTGCCCGAATGACGTGATTGCCGGGATCGACCGGAATGGCGACGCCGAGCTGGCTTGGGCTGAGGGTCTCACCATCGCGACTCACGCTCAGGCCGTCGACGCGCGCGGCGCTGCTCACGCGCACTTCCACGCGGGAGAGCTTCTTCTCCAGCGCGCTCACTCGCGCGAGGGCGGCCTTCTCGCGGTCCTTGCGCCTGTCTTTGCGCGCCCAGCTGAGCGCCTCGTTGTAGGCCGCCCAAGCGCTGGCGGTCTTGCCTGCGAGCTCGTAGCAGTTGGCCAGGTGCAAGAGCGTGCCGCCCGCGGGGTCCAGCCGCTGGCTCTCCTTGAGCTTGGGACAGGCTTTGTCGTAGTCCCCCGCGGCCACCAGGCGCTTGCCCTCGTCGAACAACGCTTGCGCCGCGACCGGATCATTCGCGCGGGCGAGGGTGGAGACGCTGCCCACGGCAGCCAACAGGAGCACGGAGAAGCTGGTTCGGTTCATTTGCGATCGTCCGGAAGGGGAATGACACCGCCCGTCGTCGGGGGCAACGGCGTTTTGGTCGGCGGCGAGGCGCTGGCCTTGGGAGCGGCGGGCTTCGGCTTGCTCGCAGCAACGGCGGGCTTCGGCTTGCTCGCGGCAACGGGAGCCGCGACGATCTTTGTCGCTGCATGTTGGTTCGCCGCGGAAACGTCGGGCTCGGCCGGCGCGTCTGGGGTCGCCGCGCCGGCCTCGGACGACGCGGCGACGATGGGCGTCGGCTCCGCGCTCACCGTCGCGCTCGCGGTCGGCGCGGAGGCGACGATGGCTTCGGCGCTCGCTGCGCTCGCGCCCGTCGCGGCGCCGGAGCGCGCGGTGAGTCGCACCACGATGGCACTCAGAGTAACGACCGCAAACAGTGCGGCCACCAACACCAGGGCCCGGAGGGCGCGCTTGTGCCGCGGCGGCTGCGTCGCGCCCCAGCCCCCGACGGTTTGCTGCCCTTCTGCGGGGCCGGTGATGGCCGGCGCGCCGGAGCTGACGCCCGCCGCCCGCGTCGGCGGAACCTCTTCCACGTCCGCGCTGGCGCGCTCTTCCAGCACGCGGGAAACACGCGACGCTCGCGGTTTGTCGCCCTCTTCTGCCCAGTCACTCAGGGCATCGGACAGCTCTTTCACGCTCTGAAACCGCTCGGACGGCCTTTTCGCCAAGCAGCGGAGGATGATCCGTTCCAGCTCGGCCGGGAGCGTCGCCAAGCTGCTCGGCGGGGAAGGCGCCTCGTTCACGATCTTGAGACACACGGCGGGGAGCGTCTCCCCGTTGAACGGCAGCTCGCCCGTCACCAGCTGATACAAGATCACGCCCAGGGACCAGATGTCGGTGCGGTGATCTGCATTGCGCGCGGACTGCATCACCTCCGGCGACATGTACAGCGGCGATCCCATCACCGCGGTGGTGCGGGTGAGTTGATCGGCGGTGGATAAGTTCAGCTTCGCGATGCCGAAGTCCAACACCTTGACGCACGCGGACCCGTCGTTGCGGCGCGTGAGGAATAGGTTCTGCGGTTTCAGGTCGCGGTGGACGATGCCGATGGCGTGCGCTTCCGCGATGGCGTCACATGCCTGCAGCACGTAGCTCACGGCCAGCTCGGCACGAAGGCGCTTGTTCTTCTTCAGCTCCTCCGCGAGATCGTTCCCCTCCAGGTACTCCATGACCAGGTAGGGGGAGCCGCTCTCCAGCGTTCCCACGTCGTGCACACGCACGATGTGCTCGCTCCGCACGCGCGCTGCGGCACGCCCCTCTTTCAGGAAGCGCGCGACCGCGGTGCCGTCCCCCAGCGACCCCGGCAACAGGAACTTGAGCGCGACGGGAATATCGAGCTGCATGTGGTGCGCCGCGACCACGACCCCCATGCCGCCGGCACCGAGCACGCGATCGACCCGGTATTTGCCCGCCAGCACGTCGCCAGCTTTGACGGGAGAGCTCTGTTCCATGTCCGTGTCGTCCACGCCCCGGGAAGCGAGTCAGTATAGCGCGGGCTACTTCATGTGAAGGACAAAGTCGCTAGTCGTGGTGGACTTACTTCAGGGCCAGCTCACCAAGACATCGCGCTCGGTCACCGCGCCTCAGTTACATGCGGTGATCCCTGGGTCGGTACCACCGTCCTCATTGACCGGGGTGTGGCAATAGCCGTGCTGTCCGAGCGCTGTTTCAAGGCCGGAAGAGTTCAAAGCACGGCACACGAGGTCGGGGTTACCGCAATCGCTGTTGCACGAACACAGCTGGACACACAAACCTTGATCGCCGACACCGGGCGAGGAGTTCAGCAAGGAAGTGATGAGACAGAACCCGGGAGCCTTGCCTGCGCCGTCCCAGCCGCACTGGGGCAGGGCTCCAATCGTGCAGTTCTGAGTGCACGTGTACGTGAAAGGAACGCTGCTTCCTGGGTTCACGGAAGGGGCGCAGTTGCCCGTGCACTCGCTAGAACCGCCGTCCGTGCACTTCTCACCAAGGCTCTTACCTGCGGGTGCAGTCGTGCGGCACAGTCCGCTCTTCGGATCGCAATGCAGCAGGTCGCCGCAGTCCTCGTCGCCATTGCACTGTGGCACGCAAACACTGCCCGACAGCGTCACGCCATCGTTCGACTGCGGGCTGCACGCCATTTCCGGTCGTCCCTGACATTTGCTCTTCAAGAAGTTGGGGCCCGGATTGCCCAAGGTGCAATTCTCGAAGCAGTACCCCGCGCCTGCCGTGTACTCCAGGCACGTGGCGTTCGTGCCGAGGCCTTGGCAACCTAGGTCCGAGGCGCACGACGTGGTGCACAGCCCCTTCGCTGGGCCGCCACCATCCAGCGTTCCGGAGCTGGCCGTCAGGCACGTGAGGCCGCCGCAGTCCGCGTCTGCGGTGCAGGCGCGTCCCAGCGTCGGTTCGCCGCCGTCGGAGCCGCCGGAGCCGCCGGCGCCGCCGGTCCCGCCGCCACTCGTCCCGCCAGCTCCCGACAGGCCACCGCCCGTCCCACCGGCACCAGAAGCAGCCGTTCCCCCATTCCCCCCAGCATCCGAAGCCGCAACCCCCCCACTCCCCGCATCAGCCCCGAGCCGCCCGTCCTCGTTCCCGAGAATCGCGTTGCAGCTCACGAGCACGCCCAGCGCCACGCACCCACCCCAGAAGAAAGCTCGCATCCTCCGCCCTTATTGCCACTGACCGGGATTCGCGACAACTGGCGGATTTGTCGATCAAACCCCGCCGCTCGCGACACTCCTGGCTGATATGCTGGCTCAGCCCCTGGCGCTGGAGACGCCGCCGATGCCCCGAGCCGACAGCGGCGCGGACGTTCGCGCGCGGCAGCGCGCCTTCGTGCAGCGCCATAGCAGCTTCGTGAGCCGCGTGCTCTGGAGCCAGGGAGTGCCGCGGGCGGCCATCGACGACGCGGCGCAACAGGTGTTCATCGTTGCGCTCCGCCAACTGGACGAGCTGCGGGACGAGCGCTCGTTCCTGTTCACGGTGGCCAGCCGCACGGCCAAAGCTGCGCGCCGGGCGGAGCAGCGCACGCCGCCGGCGGACGACGCGGGCGCGGCGGACAGCTTGGTGGACAGCGAGCCGCGGCCCGACGAGCTGCTCGGCAAGAAGCGCGCGCGGGAGCTGCTGGACGAGATCCTCGAGTCTTTGCCCGAGGACGCGCGCACGGTGTTCGTGCTGTTCGAGGTGGAGGGCCTGACCATGAAGGACATCGCGGCGGCCCTCGACGTCGCGCCGGGGACGGTGGCATCGCGACTGCGGCGCGGCCGCGAGCTGTTCCAGGCTGCCGCGCGACGAGTGCGCGCCCGAGAACAAGGAGGTGTGGCATGAGCGAGCTCGAACGACTGCTCGATACGGAATGCGACGCCTTCGAGCGCGAGCTGCTCAGTGCCGCAGCGGACGACCCGAGGGAGGCGCAGCGCGCGGACCGTTTGATCGTCGCGCTGGGGCTCGGCGGACCTGTGCCTCCGGGGGGCGGTGGCAGTGCGGAGGGCGGAGGGAGCGCGACGGGAAGCGGCAGCGCGACGGGGAATGCGGCGAGCGGCGCGACGCAGACGACGAGTGCGCTCGTGGCCAAGGCCGCGGCGGGTGCTGCCGTGGTGGGCGCCGTGATCTGGGGCGCCGTCGCCCTCCGCGGCGCGCCGCCCACGCCGTCCCCGCGGCCTTGGCCACGAGCGCGCCCGCCGCCGTGGCGCCCGCCGTCAGCGTCGCGCCCGCGCCCGCACCGACGCCTTCTGCCGCGCCGCCTGCGACGAGCGCTGTGCCCACGGCGGCGCGGCCGCGAGCTTCCGCGCCGCGCCAGCCCAAAAATACAACGCCCCAAGCCACCGCCAGTGGGACGAACGTCACGAATGCGAGCCAGTTGGCCCGCGAGGTTCAAGCGCTGGCTCGCGCCCGAGCGGCGCTCGCGGCCGGGGATCCGGCGCGGGCCCGGCGCGAGCTGAACGCCTATGACGCCGCGTTCCCCAACGGGATCTTGGCGCCTGAAGCCCGCACGCTGCGGGCGCGAATTGACAGCGCGACGCAGAATCCGTGATCAAAGAGCACGGCTTCCAGCACTTCAGGATGATGAGCACCTCGCTTCGAATCTTCCGCTACCTGCTCTCGGCCCTGGTCGTGGCGGCCGCCGTGAGCGCGTGCAGCAGCAACGACGACGCCAGCCTGGGCGGCAACAGCGCCGACGCCTGCGGCGACTTCAACTGGCGCAAGCCCAGCGACGGCACCATCGTCTGCCCCGGCGCACCGGGTTGCTCGTGCAGCACGGGGCAGGTGTGTTGCGTGAGCCTCGTGGGCGGCAAGGCGGCCACCGGAACTTGCGGTGCCCTCACGGACTGCGCCGATCTCGCCATGCAGTGCGATGGCGCCGAAGACTGCGCGCCCGGCCAAGTGTGCTGCCTGCTCGACGATCTGGGCGGCGGCACCGAATGCCGCGCGCCTCAAGACTGCTTCTTCACCAACGAGATCACGCTGTGCCGGACCCAAGACGAGTGCGACGGCGTGAAGACTTGCGCGCCGTCACAGCCCGGAACGTATTTGGCCGGCGTCGTGGGGGGCTGCGGGTTTTAGCGGCAGCCCTGCGTAGTCGTGCCGGCTGACTGCTTCAAAGGCGCACAGTCAGGCGTGATCGTCGTATCGGCGCACTTTTTCAGATCAGAGCTTTGTCCGCAGTTCACGTCCGTATCGAAGCCGAGCCCGGGACCACTGCCCGGGCACGCTCCGTAGCAGCCGAAGCCGCCCAGGCACAGGCCAACGACGCAACCGCCTGGGGCAGGAGGTTTGCATTCGCCACAAGCGGTGTTTGCGATCTTCGGATATTGCACCGAAGCAGCTTGGTCGCAGTTGTAGTCGAAGCTCCCGTCTCCGCGATCAACGATGAAGTACTGAGTCTGGCCGGGCTTCGCGTTCGCGCTACCGTCGTAGCAGTCCGAGGAGTTCGACACGTAGCCGGCGGGCTTGGTCCCGGAACACGCGGGTTTCTTGCTAGCCGCATTGCCGTACGTGTCGTTATCCGAGTCCTGATACCAGTAAACACAGGACTGGCCGGAGGCGCACTCAGCACCCCCACACAGGCAAGTCCCTGTGCTGCAACTGGCGGGTGATGCGCAACTCGAGACGTTGCAGCACACCCCGCTCACGCAGTGCGCACTCTGACACTGGTTGTTTCCCCCGCAGCTCTGTCCGTTGGTCTTCTTGGCTTCGCACTTGGTGCCGTTGCACCAGTTGCCGGTCACGCAGTCCGCATCGCCGCCGCAGCTGGTCTTGCACGTCGACGTTCCGCACACGTAGGGCGCGCACGACACCGTTGCCGAGCCGCAGGTCCCTGTGCCGTCGCAGGTGGGGTTCGTCTGCGTGGAGCCCGAGCAAGTGGGCGACCCGCAGCTCGAGGTCGGATACTCGCACGCCGACGCTCCGTCGCAGCTGCCGCTGCAAGGTCCACTCGCGCTGCCCCCTAGGCACTCCGAGTCAGGATCCGTGCCCTGCCCGTACGGCGTGCACGTTCCCTCCGAGCCCGTCACGTTGCACGCTTCGCATTCCTTGTCGCAGCCGGTGTCGCAACACACGTCGTCCACACACAGACCGCTCTTGCACGTGCTTCCGTTCGCGCACGCGGTGCCGTTGGGATCTCCGTTCGGGTTGCCCGCCGTGCCGCCCCCGCCGCCGGTGCCACCCGTCCCTGCGGTTCCTGCAGTACCCGCGCTCCCTCCACTGCCCGACGCGCCGGAGCCGCCGCCCGACCCCGAAACGCCGCCGTCACTTCCCGCCGCTCCCGCCGCTGCGCCCCCGCCATCCTTCGTGCTGGAGTGCGGATCGAACTTGTCGCTGGAACACCCCGTTGCGGTCACCAGCGCCAGCGCCACCAGAGTCGAAACCGTCGCGAATGCACGTGCCTTCACTGCTCCACCGCCCGTTTCGAGAATCGCGCGACGCCCGAACGTCACGCAAGGAAGCCCCGAGGTTAGCACTCGCTCAGCGTCGCGTCAGCCGCACGCCACCTGGCCTGCATGACAGTCTCGCCCACACCCGATTCCTACAATTCCTCCAATTGCTGTTGGTCCGCCGCGGAAACAAAATGCCCGAGCCCGACACGACGGTCGGGCTCGGGCATTTGGAGTCATCCTAGCGGCACGTCTGCTTTGTCAGGAGCGGGTCCTCCGTGACCTTGCCGAAGGAGCACGAAGTTGTGGAGTCGGGGCCGCACTTGGACAGCTTAGCGGCGGTGCCGCAAGCTACGTCGCTCGCGAAGCCCGTCGCCGGTCCGCTCGACGAGCAGTTGCTGTTGCCGTTGCAGCCAAAGCCATAGGTATTCAATCCGCCCGGGATGGGTCCATTCCCGCAATTCCAGCATGTGCCTGGAATGAAGGTTCCGCAGTCGCGACATGCGTTGATGTCGACCTTTGGGATCTTCTTCGTTACTTTGCCATCGCAGTCGTAGTCGAAGCTCAGATCCCCCCGGTGATCGGGAAAGAAGCCTGTTTGCCCTGGGTGAGCGTTCGCATTCGCGTCGTAGCAGTCCGCATTGTTCGCGGCGTATCCCGGGGGAGGCTTGGTTGCGCAACCGTAGATGCTCAGGTTCGGATTGGGATCACCAAACTTGTCGCCGTCGGCGTCCTTGTACCAGAGCACGCAGCTGTCGCCGGCTGCGCACACGGAACCGCCGCACTTGCACGTGCCATCACTGCAGCTGAACGGAGACCCGCAGCTCGATACGTTGCAGCAGGTCCCGCTGACGCAGTTGCTGCTGCTGCACTGGTTGTTTCCGTTGCATGCCTGGCCGTTTGCCTTCTTGGTCACGCACTTGCCTGCCGAGCAGTAGTTCCCGCTGACGCAGTCGGTGTCGCCGGTGCAGCTGGTCTTGCAGGCACTTGCTCCGCACATGTACGGCGCACAATCCGCGGTCGCCATCTTGCACTCGCCCGTGCCGTCGCAGGCAAACCCCGTCGATTGGCTTCCCGTGCAGACAGGGTTGCCGCAGCTCGTAGTGGCACCTGGAAACTCACACGCCGACGCGCCATCACAGCTGCCCGCGCACGTGTCGCCGGCCTGCGCCGAGCCCAGGCACTCCGCGTCGGGATCCGTGCCCTTGTCGAAGGGCGTGCACGTTCCTTCCGACCCGGTCACGGCGCAGCTCTCGCAGTCCTTGTCGCAGGCGCCGTCGCAACACACGCTGTCGACGCAGAAGCCGCTCTTGCACTCGCTTCCGTCGCCGCACGTGGTGCCGTTGTCCGCGCTGCCCTTGGTGCCGGCTGCGCCGCCCTGGCCGGCCGTGCCGCCCGTTTCCGCGCCGGCCAAACCCCCAGATCCAGAAGCACCGCCCGAGGCGTTTCCGGCGGCGCCTCCGCCTCCATCTTGGTCCGCCCCTCCGGTGCCATTCGGGGTCGAATCGAAGCTATCACTCGAGCACGCCGCCAGGCTTCCGGCGCACGCGATCGCGAAGACGACCGCAGCGCTGCCTGCGCGTACCAACTTTGTATATGCCGTCATTGGACTCTCCCTGCGGTGTTGTCAAAAAACCGCGAGGAGCCTTTCGGCTGGGCAACGTGCGAGTTGCGACAAAACCGAGCTACTTCGGCGAACCCCAGGTAGTGGAGGTGACGCGTGATGCCTCTCCGGGGAAGTTCGACGAGAGGGCATCGACGCAATGGTCGAGGGCGACGGCGCTGGGAGCGTCGACGTGAGAGACCTGTGAGCTCGTCACGGTGTCGCCGAGGGCAAGGACGCCGTCTTCATAGCCCGGGGGGAGCTCGGGGATTTGCCAGCTGCCGTCTTTCGCGGCCTTGGTCACGGCCACCCACATCATGATTTCGTTGTCGCTGCGCTTGGCTTGCGCCGAGAGCACCGCGCAAGCGCCGACGTCGCCGTCCGAGAGCTGCCACGCGAACTTCGGTCGGGCGATGTCGGAAAGATCCGGCGCGCCCACTCCGCTGACGGCAGCCAAGCTGGACGGAAGGCTCCAAGTGGAGGCGGCAGGTAGCGTGGAAGTGGGGGTGTTTCGGATGGCCGAGAAGGTGAGGTCCCCTTCGTGCCACTGCACCTCTTCGCGGATCGCGAAAGCGAGCGGCAGTCCGCCGGGTAGCATCAGGTCACTGCTGACCGACGTGTCGGGCGGTTCGGTGTGCCCCTGCTCCACGCTGAGGCGCAAGCTCGGACGTTGCGGGCGCCACCCTGAAAGGCTCAGCAAGGCGTAGTCCGCGTTGGTCGGCAGACCTTCAATACTGGCAGTGGTTTGTACCGCGGCCGAGGAAAAGCTCAACGTGTGGCTGGCCGTCTGCCCGGCAGTGAACGCCTTCTCGAGAACGAAAGCACTGCCAAGAGTCACGCCCGCGGCATTCAACGCAAGGGCGACCACGTCGTACGTGCTCTCCCCCGGGCACGCCGCGTAGTCCTTCACCACGATGGTGCTCTCGGGATACTCCGCAGGTGCGGCGCAGGGCATGAACACCTTCACGCTGGCGGTGCCCGAGGGAACGCTCGCCAGGGTGAGCGTGATGTCTGCCATGGTGGGGGGCGTTGGCGGGGCTTGGAGCTTGAAGGACACCAGCTGGACGGTGCTGCCCTGCTCCACCTCCGCAATGGAGTACAAGATGTGGAGCTTGAGCGCGGTGCCGTTCCCACCCGGATCCACGCGCGTCAGAATGCTGCTCACGGAGCCTCCTGGCGGCACGTCGATGCTGGCGGTCCCGGTTGCATCGGTCTTGGCCGTCGCGAACAGCGAGCCATCCGCCGAGCTGGAGAACACGTCCGCATTGGCAATGATGCTGCCCTCCCCATTCGTCACGACGACGGTCTCCAGCACGGGCACGTAGGCATCGCCAGGGGCATCCACACCCGCATCGCCTGCGCCACCTTCGCTCATGCCGCCAGCGCCCGCGGCGCCCGACGAGCCCGCCGCGCCGTCTACGGTCTCCCTTGCCTCGAACTGCTCGCTGGTACACGCGAAAAGCCCACAGGCCATCACCAAGAAAGTCGCACCGAGCCAGAAGCCGCGTCGTCGCATCGCCGAATCCTCCAAAGCGCGCTGGCCCTGGGCCGAGCTTCGCCGGAGCGGTGGTTTGAACGTCCCCGATCGTGTCGCGAGAGGAGTCTCAACGATGCACGTTGTTGGCTTGGGAGATTGGGGTTTGCACGTCGCGGAACCACGCGCACGCCGTCGAAGCCCGGCCCAGGGCCAGCTCGATTTCCGTCGTACTGAGGCCGTTCGGCGCGAGGCGGAGCGGGTTGCGTGGAAAGTTCGTGCGCCAGTTTGAGCGGCCGCGCCCAGGCGTCGATGCTAGCCTGTTCGGTCCCAGGAGGGTTCCGCGGTGGTGAAGACGATGCGCGTAGCAACAGTGGTCGTGAGTGTGCTCTGTGCAGTGGCGACGTCCGCTTGTGGCGGCGAGGAGTTCAACGCCGCACCCAGTACTGGTGGTGCAGGGGGAACGGCCGGATCGGGCGGAACGGACGGCGGCAGCACGGACGGTGGCGGGACCGGCGGGGATAGCGGCGGTGCGAGTGGCAGCGGTGGCACCATCGGAGCCGACTGCACCAAGCCTGCTGATTGTGACGACGGCAAGGCGTGCAACGGAACGGAGACGTGCGCCAATGGCAAATGCCAGGCTGGGGCCCCCGTCGATTGCGCGAATCCAGATCCGAACACCTGCACGGCCGAGTGCCAGGAGCCCACGGGCACATGTGTCGTTGCCGCCAAGGATGAGGATTCCGACAACCACACGGCGGCTTGCCCTGCGGATCCGGGGGACGATTGCGATGACTCGGATGCGAACACCTACCCGGGTGCGCCGGAGATCTGCGACGGCAAGGACAACAACTGCAACGGCCTGGACGATCTGCAAGAGGGCAAACCGCTGGGGGGCACTGCCAAGAAGCTTGTAGGGATTGTAGGCAAGCTACACCGTGACCCACACATTGCGTGGTGTCCGGGGGGCAAGAAGTACGTCCTGGTGTGGACGGACAACCGTGACGGGTACGATGCGATCTGGGGAGCCTCGCTGAGTCAGGCTGGCGCCCTTGGAGTGCAGGGCAAGATCTCTTCTGCTACCGCCGGCGATAGTCATGACCCGCGAGTAGCGTGCTCGGGCAGCGAGTGTGCCGTGGTCTGGAGGCAGACCTCGTCGAGCTACGACGTGTACGTTCAACGTGTCGACTGCGACGGCAAGCCGCAGGGTACTGCGGTGAACGTCAGTGAAACCGCGGGCGCGGCCAATGGTCGTGCCTCCGTCGCGTCGTTCAATGGTGACTGGTACGTGGGCTTCCTGGAGAAGGATGCTACCGGGCTTCCGGCCGCCTTCCGTGTGCTTGCCCCGAACGGCACGCCCAAGACGAGCACGCAGTTCGTCTCGACCGGGAACGGCCTGCGCAACGATGCCGAGGTTGCGGCGACGGCCACTCATGTTGCCCAGCTCTGGGAGCTGAACGGCGTGATCGAGTGGGTGCACGTGGACTCCTCGTTCGGTGCCAGCGCGTCCGAGCCGCTATCCTCGGCGGCGGGGGCGAAGAGTCCGGTGGTCGGCGCCATTCCGACGGGGTTTGGCTTCGCGTGGCATCTGCCAGGAGCACTCGAGTACAAGGAGCGTGGGTCGGATGGTGGCGCCGGTTGCTCGATTGCAAAGCTCGGAACCTTCACCAATCCGTGGCCCATCGGCGTCGTGAACCATGCGAGCGGTCCGCTCGTGGCTGTCTTGGATGCTACGAGCGGCACAAATGTTTCGGCGGCGCTGGTGAGGACGAAGGATTGCAAGTTGATCGATCAGCCGCAAGCAGCCACCTTCATGGTCGACACGATCGATCAGCACACGGGAGCATTCGCGGCGGGGGAAAGCGGCTACGCCATGGTCTGGGGCGAAGGTCCGACGGGAAACAAGGAAATCCACGGACGCGTGTTTGGACCGAACCTGTGCGACTGAGCCAGCTGTTCTGGCCCTGCAGTACGAGGACAAGGCGAAGACCACTGCGACTCGTGCTCGGCTACGCGCCGGGTTGCCGCTTTTTCGGGTGTTGAGCTGCGCAGAGTAGCCCGTCGCTGGGGATCCCGATGGGCGGTTGTGGAGGGCGATGTGTGTGCGCTGCTCGCGAACGCCTGAAACGCGTTGGCGCGCGGGTGCGCGAGTGAAGATCAGGCAAGCATCGCGTTGAAAACTCGCTGGACCACTACACGCATCATCTGCCGCAGGCGTTGGAGTTGGTGCGTCGGGCGTTGGCGTGAGCTGAAGGAGCGCACTCGTCGGGTGCAGCGCGCTCAGCTCGCGAACACGTCTTCGAGCGAAGTCGCTTGGAGGATGCGCTCGATCCAGGAGTCGAGCTGCTCCAGGGTCGCGCCACGCACATTCCGAGTGGTGGAGTCCGGCAGCGCTCCGAACTTCAACTCCAGCAGCTTCAGCAAAGTATCGGCCTTGCCCTTGGCCTCGCCCTCGGCCTTGCCCTTGGCTTCGCCCTCGGCCTTGCCTTCGGCTCTGAGAATTTGTGCACCGGTCATGAAAGCTTCCTCGGCTCTGGGTCCCAGCTGCCGGACGAGGTTTCTGACTCGCTCGGGTGGAGTTTCGCTGGCCTCGAGAAGATAGCGCAAAACGGTGCCGAGTGCCGCCACGCCGTTGGGAGCATCGGCCACCTCCCGCATGCGATCTTGCCAGGACTGAGCCAGCTCTGCGGCGACGTCGCCGCTCTTGCGGGCACGGCTGAGGCAGAAGAGCGACAGCTGGGCGATGGCGGTCATGGCGCGGGCGCGAAGAGACTCGGCTTGAGCGCCGGAGAGATCATCGACGTGAAATTCGAACTCCGGGACGTGGGGTGCGAGGAGCTTGTGCAGGGCCTGGTCGACGTCGAGCAGGTCCATGAAGAGCATCCGAGGCGGCCACGCGCGGTCGCCGTGGTAGACGACGCCCGGAACGATTGGAGGAAGCAACTGAGTGTCAAGGTGCTTCTTGTGGAAGTCCTCCCAGATGCGGAGCATGTAGCCGAGCATCTTGAGCGGCATCCATCGGTCGAAGCTGCTCTGGTGCTCGAGCAAGAAGTAGATGAGGAGCGGGCGGCCGTCGAGGTTGGTCTCGAACAAGACGTCGGAGCGCAAGTCGCTGAGCTCAGCATCGACATAGCTTCCGGGTACGAGCCGGAGCGAGGACCAGGCGATGTGAGCGGACAGCTCGGCGGGAAGGATCGTCTTGAGCTCGCCAGCGGCGTTCTCGGGATCGGAGAACACGTGGCGGAAGAAGCGATCGTGCGGGTTGTCCATGGGCGCATCGTACACCGCGCCGGACTGCGCGGGGCTGTTCGCGGGCGTCCCGGAACCGCTCGGGGATGCGTTCGAGGATGCTGTGTTGGTAGCGCTCGAGGATGCTGTGTTGGTGGCGCTCGAGGATGCTGTGTTGGTGGCGCTCGAGGATGCTGCGTTGGTAGTGCACCGCCTTCCGTAGCTGGAGGTGTCGGCGCGTTGAGAGCGCGCCGAAACGCGGGACTACTGCACTCGGCCTCTGCCGGAAGTTGTGGCTTTGGAAGAAGACGACGGAAAGTCACGAACATGACAAGCGAGATTGGGGTCGTCGAGGACGACAGCGAACGGATGACCTGGGACTGTGACATGAGACTCGCGGAGATCCCCGTGCCACGCAGCTGGCCGGAGGTCGTGCAGCGCGGGTGGCTATGCGCGCTGGGGCTGGCGTATCGCGGGATCGTGAGCTTGGCGGCGGCGACAGGTGGGGAGCAGGCTGTCGCGATCGTCGCGGGGAGTTCGGAATGCGAGGCGCGCTTGCTGCGCGCGCGGTTTGGTCGGATGCCACCGGCACAGCGGCCGCACTACAAGCCGAAGGAGCGGTTGGAGATCTTGGAAGAGAAGACGCGACGAGGCCTCCGCACGGAGGAAGTGGCGAGGCGCTTCCTGGTGACCGTAGCTACGGTCGAGCGGTGGCTGTCGCGGTTGGACGAAGGCGGGGAGAAGGCGCTGCTGGCGATGCGCCGTCCGGTCAATCGACTCGATGACCTCGTGGGGGAGATGGTGCGAGAGGTGGGCAAGCACTGTCCGCAGATGGGTAAGAAGCGGATCGCGCAGATTCTTGCGCGTGCAGGCCTGCGGCTCGCGGAAAGCACCGTCGCGAGGAAGCTGAAAGAGAAGCCGGATTCGAAGCGTCCCCCGCCGCCCGCGCCGGAGCCCCAGAGCGCGAGTCCCGCGTCGGGAAGGGCGGTGATCGCGAAGTACGAGAGCCACGTGTGGGGGCTGGACCACACCGTAGTGCCAACGGCGGTGGGCTTCTGGGTGCCGTGGTTTCCGGGAGCGATGCTTCAGGTCTGGCCCTTCTGCTTCTGGCTGTCGGTGGTGATGGATCACTTCTCGCGCCGGATACTCGCCATCGGGGTGTACACGAGAGAGCCGTCAGGGCAGCAGGTGTGTCGGTTGCTGGACAGGGCGCGCCGCCGTGCCGGCGGCGCGCCGAAGTACACGGTGACGGACCAAGGCGCGCAGTTTCGAGACAAGTACCGACGATGGTGTGAGCGGTGGGGCGTGAAGCCCCGCTACGGCGCAGTGGGGAAGCACGGATCCATCGCCATCGTGGAACGATTCTGGCGCAGCTTGAAAGAGGAAGCGTTCGGGCCCGAACGGCGCGGCGTGGTGATCAACATTGGCGCCATGGCGGAGCTCTGCTCGCGCTACGTCGATTGGTACAACGACATTCGGCCGCACCAAGGGCTTGATGGCGCAACCCCGAGTGAAGTCTTCGACGGCAGGCGTCCGCCGCACCAGAGGCCGTGTGACCGTCCGCGTGCACGATCTCCGGACCCCTCAATAGCTGCAGCGTCGCGAATGCCGCGGGGACAACGCGATGAGAAACTGCGACTCGTGCTCGGCCACGCGCCGGGTCTCCCCCATCTCCCCGTCATCGAGTTGCGCAAAGCCGCTTGAGACCCGCGCCCTGCGGAGCTGAGCACGCGTTGCCGAAGGCGAACGTGTACCCGCAGCTCGAGAACGCGTTGAACGAGTACTACTGGCGTGTGTCGTGCGCGCGGAAAATTAGTCAGAAATAACCGCGAAAATTCGCTGAACCACTACACTACACGGGAAATCAGTCAGAAATAACCGCGAAAATTCGCTGAACCACTACAGCGCTGCTTGTGCGTCAGAGCTGGACCTTGTCGTCCGCTATGCCCGGCACGCCGCCGTTGGTTGCAACGCCGCCTGCACCGGCTTGGCCGGCCGCGCCGTGCGTGAACGTGCCGCCGCTGTCAGTGATGGCGGAGGTGGTGTCGGACAGGATGCCGGCTGAGATGCCGCCGGCCGCTCCGCCGCCAGCGCCGCCAGCGCCGCCTTTGCCGCCATCTCCTCCGTAGCATCCGGAAGAGGTCTTGCCCCCACCGGAACCAACGAGCGTTCCACCGGCCTGGCCGGCCACACCCTTCCCGCCGTCACCGGCACTCAAGCTTGTGAAGGTACAGCTATCCGTAGTTACGTTCGAAGAGAAAGCCACTAAGCCGATGCTTGACCCACCTGCGCCACCGCCGGCGCCACCTGCACCACCACAACTACCACATCCCCCACCGCCTCCCGCGCCGCTGTTTGAACCGTCCGCTCCCGCGCCTCCGCCTCCGCCTTGTCCTGGACTGCCACTGAGCCCATCGCCACCAGCTGTGCCAACGAATCCGGCTACGCTTAGCGTGCCAACTATCGTCGCACCGCTGGCGGCGCCTTGGGGCGACGCATTCGCACCCTTCTGCTCTGTAAGGTTGCATGTGCCCAGCTGCCCGCCCTTCCCGGCTCCCAGATCGGGAAAGCCCTTCCCGCCTGGTTGCCCCTTGTTGCCTCCCGCCCCTCCAGTCGTGTCGCCGCCAGCGGGACACGCGCACTTCTTCTCAGGGCCACCGGTGTCACTGGCCGCGTCATTTCCGTCTAGTTTCGCAGGGTCGCTCTCATGGACCACGGGAACGAGCACGCCGTCCTTGCCCTTAACGCCCTTCCCGGCGACGAAAGCGACGCGATCGAACGCGACGCCGGTGGAGTCGTGAACAAAGGCTGCGATGCTGGACTCGCCCGGGTCGGTGCCGTCCTGGGCGTCGAACTCCATGTCTTGGATGACGACGGGATTGGTGACCGCCGAGACCTCGAGGGCGTAGCCCTTGGCGGCGGGTTTGACGACGGCCTTCTGTCCTGACTCGTAGGTCCAATCGGTGCACTTGAAGCCGCCGTAGAGACGAACACCAGCGTCGATGTTGAGCTGCTCGTCGTAGTTGGTGTCGCAAACGAGGACGAGCTTGCCTGCCGACTTTGCTGCGGCAAGCCCTTCGCCGATGGTCTTGAAGGGGCTGGCCTTGGAGCCGTCGCCCGTGGTGGAGGCGGTGCCGTCGACGAAGACGGCGTAGTCATCCGCGACGAGACAGCTCTCGGTGCTGGGGTCGGCGGAAGTGTCGCAGCCGCCACCATCTCCGGCTTGACCGCCTTGTCCGCCAGTGGCGCCCGTGCCCCCGGTGCCAGAAGTTCCGGAGGTGCCAGCAGTGCCACCGACGCCGCCATCGCTTCCGCCGACTCCCGGGCAGCTCTCATTCGCTTCACAAGAGCTGAAGTCTTCGTTTGCGCAACCCGCCGTCAGAACAACGACAGAACCGCACAGAACCGCAAAGAAACCAATCCAGTTGCGCACCATGACTATCCCTCGCTTAGAAGCTTCCTCTAACCGTGACGCCGATCTCATCTTTCGCAATGGACGGCGCCAGATGAGGTGTCGTCGCAGACGTCTTCTTCTCATCCGGCCACAGAAACCAAACGGCGACAGTCGCCGCGCCAAAGGCCGCAAACCCGATGCCTCCTATGGTGGAGAGGGTCTTCTGGGTCTTGCCCGTGTCGTTCTTGTCAGCAAGATCGACGCAGAGCTTAGCTTTAGGATCACGACCACATGCACCTGGGCCCAGGTCTGAGCGGATCTGATCTCGCAAGCTGCTGGTGTCGTCGGCAGTAGACTTCTGTGCGAAGTAGAACCCGATCCACGTCGCTGCGCTTGCGACGGTCAGAGCGCCGCCGGCGATGAGAGCGACGGTCTTGCCGGACATGCCGTCGGTGGAGACGGTGGTGCCGCCGGAACCGGCGGCGCCGCTGTCTCCGCCGGAGCCGTTGTTGCCCGCGCCGCCGTTGCCGCCGTTGCCGCCAGTGGCAGCGCCGGCACTGCCGTCGGCCGTTAGCTCGATGGCGACCTTGCGCGACTCGCCCTTGGCGACGGGGACGGTCTTGGTTTCCGTGGCGTAGCCGGGAGCCGTGACGGAGATGCTGACGGCGCCGGCTTCGACGAACACGTCGTGGTTGAGCGGTGCGCGGCCGGCTGCGGCGTCGTTGACGGTGATCTCTGCGCCGTCGACATTGACGGAGATCTCGAGAGCGCCGACGAGCTTCTTCGCTTGGCTGAGGCGCTCGAGCGTGCGCTGGCGCGCCTCTTGTTTGCCCGTGGGCCAATTGCGGTACGAGTACTCGAGGTGCTCCGCTGCATCGCGCGGCTTGCCGAGCGTGAGCTCGACATCACCGAGATTGCCGGCGATGTCGTAGCTTTGCTTTTGATGCCCACCCCGCCGTGCTCAGGCCCTTCGGGCCCTGCGCGCAACTTGCCCCTCCCAAATGTGTGCTCGGCCCCTTCGGGGCCTGCGCGCACATGGGAGGGGCTGCGCCGGTGAGGTGGTTCCGGGCTGATGGGTGAAGGTGACTGGGGAGGTGGTTCCGGGGAGACAGGGGCGACGGGATTCGTCGTGGGCGCGTGAAGGGTCGCGATGAATGCTGTGTGCGCCTGTGGTGTTGGCTGCGCTCGCCACAGGAAGGTGCTCGCGCTCGCGAGGCTTCGGGACCGACGCTGGGGGCGCCGCGCCTTCCGCTCTGTCCCGGCTCGCGACCGGGCTCCGCCGAGAGGCGCACGCTCCCTGCCGCGCCCCGACGTGAGTCGTGCAGTGACGGTGAGGCTAGACGTGTGCATGCGTGCCTCGGCCCGAGGGCGCGTCATGGAGCCTGCGCCAGGAAGGGCGAAGCCCGGCCGCGAGCCGGGACAGGAGGTCAGCATGCGTCGCCCCCATCGTCAGTCCGCTCAGCCAGTTGCTCGCGCTCGTGCCCATGCGCTGCGGCAACAACTCACGTTCAGTGAGCAGAAGCTGTGGCAAGAGCTCCGTGGCTCCAAGCTGGGTGTGGCCTTCCGGCGGCAAGTGGCCATCGGCCGCTACATTGCAGATTTTGCTGCCCCCAGCGTGCGGTTGGTCGTTGAAGTGGATGGCGGCTATCACGTCACCCGAAAGGCCGCCGACAAGCGCCGAGACCGGGACCTGGCCCGGCTTGGCTGGCGCGTGCTGCGGTTGGAAGCCACGTTGGTCGTGCATCGGCTGCCGCAGGCGTTGGAGTTGGTGCGTCGGGCGTTGGCGTGAGCTGAAGGAGCGCACTCGTCGTGTGCAGCGCGCTCAGCTCGCGAACACGTCTTCGAGCGAAGTGGCTTGGAAGATGCGCTCGATCCAGGAGTCGAGCTGCTCCAGGGTCGCGCCACGCACACGGTGAGTGGTGGCGTCCGGCAGCTCTCCGAACTTCAACTCCAGCAGCTTCAGGAGAGTATCGGCCTTGCCCTCGGCCTTGCCCTCGGCCTTGCCCTCGGCCTTGCCCTTGGCTTCGCCTTCAGCTCTGAGAATCTGTGCACCGGTCATGAAAGCTTCCTCGGCTCTGGGTCCCAGCTGCCGGACGAGGTTTCTGACTCGCTCGGGGGGAGTTTCGCTGGCCTCGAGAAGATAGCGCAAAACGGTGCCGAGTGCCGCCACGCCGTTGGGAGCATCGGCCACCTCCGCATGCGATCTTGCCAGGACTGAGCCAGCTCTGCGGCGACGTCGCCGCTCTTGCGGGCACGGCTGAGGCAGAAGAGCGACAGCTGGGCGATGGCGGTCATGGCGCGGGCGCGAAGAGACTCGGCTTGAGCGCCGGAGAGATCATCGACGTGAAATTCGAACTCCGGGACGTGGGGTGCGAGGAGCTTGTGCAGGGCCTGGTCGACGTCGAGCAGGTCCATGAAGAGCATCCGAGGCGGCCACGCGCGGTCGCCGTGGTAGACGACGCCCGGAACGATTGGAGGAAGCAACTGAGTGTCAAGGTGCTTCTTGTGGAAGTCCTCCCAGATGCGGAGCATGTAGCCGAGCATCTTGAGCGGCATCCATCGGTCGAAGCTGCTCTGGTGCTCGAGCAAGAAGTAGATGAGCAGCGGTCGGCCGTCGAGGCTGGTCTCGAACAAGACGTCGGAGCGCAAGTCGCTGAGCTCAGCATCGACATAGCTTCCGGGTACGAGCCGGAGCGAGGACCAGGCGATGTGAGCGGACAGCTCGGCGGGAAGGATCGTCTTGAGCTCGCCAGCGGCGTTCTCGGGATCGGAGAACACGTGACGGAAGAAGCGATCGTGCGGGTTGTCCATGGGCGCATCGTACACCGCGCCGGACTGCGCGGCGCTGTTCGCGGGCGTCCCGGAACCGCTCGGGGATGCGTTCGAGGATGCTGTGTTGGTAGCGCTCGAGGATGCTGTGTTGGTGGCGCTCGTGGATGCTGCGTTGGTGGCGCTCGAGGATGCTGTGTTGGTGGCGCTCGTGGATGCTGCGTTGGTAGTGCACCGCCTTCCGTAGCTGGAGGTGTCGGCGTTGAGAGCGCGCCGAAACGCGGGACTACTGCACTCGGCCTCTGCCGGAAGTTGTGGCTTTGGAAGAAGACGACGGAAAGTCACGAACATGCAAGGCGAGGTTGAGGTCGGCGAGGACGACAGCGAACGGATGACCTGGGACTGTGACATGAGACTCGCGGAGATCCCCGTGCCACGCAGCTGGCCGGAGGTCGTGCAGCGCGGGTGGCTATGCGCGCTGGGGCTGGCGTATCGCGGGATCGTGAGCTTGGCGGCGGCGACAGGTGGGGAGCAGGCCATCGCGCTCATCGGCGGGAGCTCCGAACGCGAGGCGCGCCTACTGCGGGCGCGTTTCGCACGGATGCCCGCTGCGCAGCGGCCGCACTACAAGCCGAAGGAGCGGCTGGAGATCTTGGAAGAGAAGACGCGACGAGGCCTCCGCACGGAGGAAGTGGCGAGGCGCTTCCTGGTGACCGTGGCTACGGTCGAGCGGTGGCTGTCGCGGTTGGACGAAGGCGGGGAGAAGGCGCTGCTGGCGATGCGCCGCCCGGTCAATCGACTCGATGACCTCGTGGGGAGATGGTCCGAGAGGTGGGCAAGCACTGTCCGCAGATGGGTAAGAAGCGGATCGCGCAGATTCTTGCGCGTGCAGGCCTGCGGCTCGCGGAAAGCACCGTCGCGAGGAAGCTGAAAGAGAAGCCGGATTCGAAGCGTCCCCGCCGCCCGCGCCGGAGCCCCAGAGCGCGAGTCCCGCGTCGGGAAGGACGGTGATTGCGAAGTACGAGAGCCACGTGTGGGGGCTGGACCACACCGTAGTGCCGACGGCGGTGGGCTTCTGGGTGCCGTGGTTTCCGGGAGCGATGCTTCAGGTCTGGCCCTTCTGCTTCTGGCTGTCGGTGGTGATGGATCACTTCTCGCGCCGGATACTCGCCATCGGGGTGTACACGAGAGAGCCGTCAGGGCAGCAGGTGTGTCGGTTGCTGGACAGGGCGCGCCGCCGTGCCGGCGGCGCGCCGAAGTACACGGTGACGGACCAAGGCGCGCAGTTTCGGGAGAAGTACCGTCGGTGGTGTGAGCGGTGGAGCGTGAAGCCCCGCTACGGAGCGGTGGGCAAGCATGGCTCCATCGCCATCGTGGAACGATTCTGGCGCAGCTTGAAAGAGGAAGCGTTCGGGCCCGAACGGCGCGGCGTGGTGATCAACCTTGGCGCCATGGCGGAGCTCTGCTCGCGCTACGTCGATTGGTACAACGACATTCGGCCGCACCAAGGGCTTGATGGCGCAACCCCGAGTGAAGTCTTCGACGGCAGGCGTCCGCCGCACCAGAGGCCGTGTGACCGTCCGCGTGCACGATCTCCGGACCCCTCAATAGCTGCAGCGTCGCGAATGCCGCGGGGACAACGCGACGAGAAACTGCGACTCGTGCTCGGCCACGCGCCGGGCCTGCATCATCTCCCCGTCATCGAGCTGCGCAAAGCCGCTTGAGATCCGCGCCCTGCGGAGCTGAGTACGCGTTGCCGAAGGCGAACGTGTACCCGCAGCTCGAGAACGCGTTGAACGAGCAGTGCTGCCGAGCGTCGTGCGCGCGGGAAATCAGTCAGAAATAACCGCGAAAATTCGCTGAACCACTACACCCGCAACCTGTGAGCCCTCCCATCGCAATCACGAACGCGGTCGAAACACCAACGCCAGCAAGGCGCCTCACGAAAAGCGACATCTCTGCCCTCCTAGCCGAACGTGTACCCAAGAGCACCGCGACCGCGTGAAGGCGAGCAGTGCGTGGCGCCAGCCGCCAGCACGTGCCGAGTCATTGGTTGGCTCGTCCGGCCGAAAAAGAAGACCGCGGCGGTGCCGCAAAAATTCACGCCTGCGCCAATGAATCCCACCGTGGTTAGTGTGCTTCCGGAATCCTGCCTGTCGAGCGTCCTGAAGGGCGCGCGTGGCTGATGCGAGCCGTCGAGCGTACTGAGCCTCCGCGCTACTTCCTGCTTCTTGAGCACGTACACGCTCTCGGCGGCCGTCGCCGTCGCCGGTAGTCCGGTGCCTTGGGGAGTGCGCCGAGGTGACTGTCCGCCGGCGACGCCGCTTGACCCCGCCTGTGCCCTTGGTTGAGGTTCACGGTGCCGTTCTGAAGTGGGGCGGTGCCGATTCCACACGAAAGCGCGTACGATGGGCCACCGGAACCGCCTGAGCCGGAACCACCGGCCCACCTGCCCGGCCCTTGCCACCGTGATCGCCGCCATCGCCCAGACCGACTCCGGAGCCGATTCCGCCGGTGCCGCCGAGCTTGCCTGGCGCCACCAGCGCCGCCGTGGCCCTTTCCGCCAACGCCACCCGTCGCAGCGTTCAGGTCACAGGAATCGAGGCCGGCGATGGAGCTTTGCTTTTGACAGCAGCGCGCTCGCTTCGGGCCACCGCCTTGACCACCCGTGCCCGGCTTACCGCCACGCCAGCACCCGCCCATGCCACCCCGCGGCGCCAGGGGCGACTCGTACAACCGCGGGAGCTCGCGTCGGTGCGCCACAGGTGTTGGCGGCGCCACCTCCGCGCCGCCACCAGGACCTCGTCCTGGGGGCCATCGCCTACCTGTTGTGCCGTCTGCTCCGACGAGTAGCCACCCCTACTCGTGAATGGTCAACCTCAGACGCTAGGCGTGACATGCGTGCTCGGCCCGAGCCAGGCTTGCCGGGCGAAGCCCGCTTCGCCAGCATCGCCTGGCAACGAACTGTCAGTGGCAGCCGGCCCGCCCGCCAGTTGCTCGCCACTGCTGCAGGAGATTCGTATTCAGGAAGCCCCGTGGATTGCCAGGCTGAACCAGCAGCTTCAAAGTTTCGATCCCACCACTTACGCCAGCAGAGCCGCAGGTGCCGACAAGCGCCGAGACAGGCACTCCAGGCTGCTTTCGTCCCGCCAGTCACCGAGCACTGAGCAGCGGCTCCGTTCTGCGTTGGGGGCTCGTGGGATCCGCACCATCCAACCTACCCTTCGCGCCGTCTGTTTGTCGTCTTTGCCCGGCACGCCGCCGTTCCCAACGCCGTGATCTTGCAGCCGCGCCGCGGAGTGGACGACGCCGTTGCCGATGGCTGGTGACGGCGATGCCGCTGATGCTCGAAGCGCCGTCGCCGGTGGCATTGGCAGCCTTGAATGGCGAAGTCTTCGACGTAGCTGGTACCGACTGCGAGGTTGTCGATGCTCCACGGCGTGGCCGCCATCAGCCAGTTGACGACGGCCTTGGTTGCCGTGTCGTACGTCCAATCTGCGCCAATTGAAAGCCGCCGTGAGCGTAGTGCCATCAACCAGGCGAGGTGCAGTCAGCGCAGCGTCCTCGTTCGCACCAGTCGCCGTCGGTGTTGCAGACGTGAGATCTTCTTGCCGCCCCATGCGCATTGGTCAGGGCGTCGGCGATCGTCTTGTACGCTGCGGTGCGATCCCCGCCGTCAGGGCCACCTGCCGGCCGTGCTGCCTGGTCGCGTCGACGAAGACACCGTACTGCTCGTCAACGAGACAGGACTCGTCAGCAGGAGACTTGCTGGTGTCACAGCGTGCCACCGTCGCCGGCTGTGCCGATGGTCCCTCTGGTTCCGCTCGTGTTGCCGTCTTGTTCCACCCCCGTCTGGGATGAGTCGCTCCACTACCTGAGTCGCCGCCTTTTGACGCCTCCCGCGCCACCTGTGTATGATCCGCAGGAGCCCGTATCGATGTTGAGCAATC
The DNA here is from genome assembly GCA_020633235.1 of Polyangiaceae bacterium. Classification (NCBI taxonomy): domain Bacteria; kingdom Pseudomonadati; phylum Myxococcota; order Polyangiales; family Polyangiaceae; species Polyangiaceae bacterium. Next base: position 344,002 of record JACKEA010000008.1, read on the forward strand.
ATCAGAGCCGCACCAAACCGAGCTCAGCAAGCCACCCAAACCAACAACGGCAAGCAAGGCCACGAAGTCACGCGATACACTTCTCGAGCGCTCGTCTCCCCTGGAATGGCGTAGTCATCCGCGACGAGACGGCTCTAGAAACTTCCCTGCAGTTTGCCGGTGCTGCGGAGTGCCCGGCAACTTCCACCCGGCACCAAAGTCGCGCTCCGGAGGTTCTTCTCGCTCGAGCTGCGCCTCAAATAGCCCGCCGTGGTCGGCGCCTGCGAGCCGCCAGCCAATCGCCATGACTATCCTCGCCGCTTCCTCTAATCGTGACCCCAATCTCATCCTTCACCAATCGTCTGGTTTCGGCGTGCCGCGGAATCAAGGTCGTCAATCTCTGCGCACTGGTCCGCAAACGGCGTGCCCGCTGCACAGGGCTGAGTTCCCGGCAACGTGTTCCAGTTGTCGCACAGCGGTCGCTTCTGTGCCCCATTCAGCCCAAGTGAGCATGAACACGGTGCCGGTTCTGTGCGAACACCTGCAACGCCAATGCCACCCGCGATCCACACGGGCAACATGCTTGCTCGCCATCCGTCGGTGGAGAGCGCCCGGAACCGGCGGCGCCGCTATCTCCGCCGTTGCCGTTGTTGCCCGCGCCGCCGTTGCCGCCGTTGCCGCCAGTGGCAGCGCCGGCACTGCCGTCGGCCGTTAGCTCGATGGCGACCTTGCGCGACTCGCCCTTGGCGACGGGGACGGTCTTGGTTTCCGTGGCGTAGCCGGGAGCCGTGACGGAGATGCTGACGGCGCCGGCTTCGACGAACACGTCGTGGTTGAGCGGTGCGCGGCCCGCGGAGGTGTCGTTGACGGTGATCTCTGCGCCGTCGACATTGACGGAGATCTCGAGAGCGCCGACGAGCTTCTTCGCTTGGCTGAGGCGCTCGAGCGTGCGCTGGCGCGCCTCTTGTTTGCCCGTGGGCCAATTGCGGTACGAGTACTCGAGGTGCTCCGCTGCGTCGCGCGGCTTGCCGAGCGTGAGCTCGACATCACCGAGGTTTCCGGCGATGTCGTAGCTTTGCTTTTGATGCCCACCCGCCGTGCTCAGGCCTTCTTCGGGCCCTGCGCGCAACTTGCCCCCCAAATGTGTGCTCGGCCCTTCGGGGCCTGCGCGCGCATGGGAGGGGCTGCGCCGGTGAGGTGGTTCCGGGCTGATGGGTGAAGGTGACCGGGAGGTGGTTCCGGGGAGACAGGGGCGACGGGATTCGTCGTGGGCGCGTGAAGGGTCGCGCCGAATGCTGTGTGCGCCTGTGGTGTTGGCTGCGCTCGCCACAGGAAGGTGCTCGCGCTCGCGAGGCTTCGGGACCGACGCTGGGGCGCCGCGCCTTCCGCTCTGTCCCGGCTCGCGACCGGGCTCCGCCGAGAGCGCACGCTCCCTGCCGCGCCCCGGCGTGAGTCGTGCAGTGACGGTGAGGCTAGGCGTGTGCATGCGTGCCTCGGCCCGAGGGCGCGTCATGGAGCCTGCGCCAGGAAGGGCGAAGCCCGGCCGCGAGCCGGGACAGGAGGTCAACATGCGTCGCCCCCATCGTCAGTCCGCTCAGCCAGTTGCTCGCGCTCGTGCCCATGCGCTGCGGCAACAACTCACGTTCAGTGAGCAGAAGCTGTGGCAAGAGCTCCGTGGCTCCAAGCTGGGTGTGGCCTTCCGGCGGCAAGTGGCCATCGGCCGTTACATTGCAGATTTCGCTGCCCCCAGCGTGCGCTTGGTCGTTGAAGTGGATGGCGGCTATCACGTCGCGCGAAAGGCCGCCGACAAGCGCCGAGACCGGGACCTGGCCCGGCTTGGCTGGCGCGTGCTGCGGTTGGAGGCAGGCCTCGTCGTGCATCGGCTGCCGGAAGCTGTTGCTCGCATCCGCCAAGCGTTGGGGGCGCGTGGCTGATGCGAGCCGTTGCATGACTGAGCCTCCGGCTACTTTTGCTCGTAGCTCTCGGCGGAGTCCCCGTCCGAACCGTCCGGTGCCTTGGGGAGTGCGCCGAACTGTCCGCCGACGCCCTTAACCCCGCCTGTGCCCTTGGTGAGGAGTTCACGGTGCCGTTCTGAAGTGGGGCGGTGCCATTCCATACGAGCGCGTACGATGGGCCACCGGAACCGCCTGAGCCGGAACCACCAGGCCCACCGTTCCCACCGTTCCCCGCCGTTCCCACCGCCGCCAAGCCCAACTCCTGATCCATCCCCCGGTGCCGCCAGTCTTGCCGGCAGCCACCAGCGCCACGCCAGCGCCGCCCTTTCCGCCAACGCCACCCGTCGCGGCGTTCAGGTCACAGGAATCGAGGGTGATGGAGCTTTGCCACGACAGCAGTGCGACGCTCGCACCACCGCCTTGACCACCCGTGCCTGGCTTGCCCCCGCAGCCTCCCATGCCGCCCCGCGGCGCCGGACGCACCAATGCATCCAGTGGTGGTGGTACTGCTTGCCCCTCCACCACCGCCTCCTTGACCGTGTGAAACCGTCAGTTCCGGGTTGGCCATCCGCAGAAGAGTAGCCAGAGGCGAACATCCCAATGCAACGCGCTGACCGCCTCCGCAGCACCCAGGTTGGAGCCTGGATTGCCTGGTGATGCCCGGCTGGCCGACATCACCGGGGTTAGCGCCGACACCTGCTGCGCCACCCTTACCCTTGCCAGCGTGGAGTAAGATTGGTAGTGGGGTTCCATCCGAGCCGCTGCCGTGCCGCAAGTTCGAACCCCACCTGTTCCCCCCGGAGTCCGCCGGTTGAACCGCAGCTACTAGCACTATCCCACTTGCCAGGGTCCTTCGTCCCGCCAGTCACCGAGCACTGAGCAGGCGGCTCCGTTCTGCGCACTCGTGGGATCCGCACCATCCGTACCCTTTCGCGCCGTCTGTTCCGTCTTTGCCCTTGGCGCCGTTCCCGGCGGTGATCTTGAGTCGGCGGAGCACGACGTTTGCCGAGCTGGTGATGGCGACCGCGATGCTCGAAGCGCCGTCGCCGGTGGCATTGGCGGCCTGAATGTCGAAGTCTTCGACGGTGGTACCGACTGCGAGGTTGTCGATGCTCCACGGCGTGGCGGAGCCTTTGACGACGGCCTTGGTTGCCGTGTCGTACGTCCAATCTGCGCAATTGAAACCGCCGTGAAGCGTAGTGCCATCCAAGGTGGCAGTCAGCGCAACGTCCTCGGCATAGTCGCCGTCGGTGTTGCAGACGTAGATCTTCTTGCCGCCCGCATTGGTCAGGGCGTCGGCGATGGTCTTGTACGGTGCGGTGCGAGTGCCGTCAGGGCTGCCGGCCGTGCTGCCGGCATCGACGAAGACACCGTACTGCTCGTCAACGAGACAGGACTCGTCAGCAGGAGACTTGCTGGTGTCACAGGTGCCACCGTCGCCGGCTGTGCCGCCGGTCCCGCTAGTTCCGCTCGTGTTGCCGGTGCCACCAGTGGCCGAGCTGCCGCCTGTCCCGCCATCAGTCGCACCAGTTCCGCCTGAGCCGCAGGTCAGGGAGTCTTCACAGCCAGAGTCGCTGCTCCCGCAACCTGTGAGCCCTCCCATCGCAATCACGAACGCGGTCGAAACACCAACGCCAGCAAGGCGCCTCACGAAAAGCGACATCTCTGCCCTCCTAGAAAGATCCCGTTACACCCAAGAAAGCACCGCGACCGCGTGAAGGCGTCGTGGCGTAGGGGCGCCAGCCGCCAGCACGTGCCGAGTCATTGGTTGGCTCGTCCGGCCATAGGAAGAAGACCGCGGCGGTGCCGGCCGCGAACACGCCTGCGCCAATGAATCCCACCGTGGTTAGTGTGCTTCCGGAATCCTGCCTGTCGAGCGCGTCCTGAAGATCCGCGCATCCGCTAGGCGGAGAAGCACCAGAACAAGCGGACGCGCCACCCTGCTGCTCCAGATCCGAGCGTAGTGAGTCGGCGTCGTCCTTTGCCTTGCCCTTCTTGAGCACGCCGTACACGCCAACGCCAATGCCGACGGCCGTCAGAGCGCCGCCGGCGATGAGAGCGACGGTCTTGCCGGACATGCCGTCGGTGGAGACGGAGGTGCCGCCGGAACCGGCGGCGCCGCTGTCTCCGCCGGAGCCGTTGTTGCCCGCGCCGCCGTTGCCGCCGTTGCCGGCAGTGGCAGCGCCGGCACTGCCGTCGGGCGTTAGCTCGATGGCGACTTTGCGCGACTCGCCCTTAGCGACGGGGACGGTCTTGGTTTCCGTGGCGTAGCCGGGAGCCGTGACGGAGATGCTGACGGCGCCGGCTTCGACGAACACGTCGTGGTTGAGCGGTGCGCGGCCGGCTGCGGCGTCGTTGACGGTGATCTCTGCGCCGTCGACATTGACGGAGATCTCGAGAGCGCCGACGAGCTTCTTCGCTTGGCTGAGGCGCTCGAGCGTGCGCTGGCGCGCCTCTTGTTTGCCTGTGGGCCAGTTGCGGTACGAGTACTCGAGGTGCTCCGCTGCATCGCGCGGCTTGCCGAGCGTCAGCTCTACATCACCGAGGTTTCCGGCGATGTCGTAGCTTTGCTTTTGATGCCCACCCGCCGTGCTCTGGCCCTTCGGGCCCTGCGCGCGGCTTGCCCCTCCCAATGTGTGCTCGGCCTTCGGGGCCTGCGCGCACATGGGGGGGCTGCGCCGGTGAGGTGGTTCCGGGCTGATGGGTGAAGGTGACGGGGAGGTGGTTCCGGGGAGACAGGGGCGACGGGATTCGTCGTGGGCGCGTGAAGGGTCGCGATGAATGCTGTGTGCGCCTGTGGTGTTGGCTGCGCTCGCCACAGGAAGGTGCTCGCGCTCGCGAGGCTTCGGGACCGACGCTGGGGCGCCGCGCCTTCCGCTCTGTCCCAGCTCGCGACCGGGCTCCGCCGAGAGGCGCACGCTCCCTGCCGCGCCCCGGCGTGAGTCGTGCAGTGACGGTGAGGCTAGGCGTGTGCATGCGTGCCTCGGCCCGAGGGCGCGTCATGGAGCCTGCGCCAGGAAGGGCGAAGCCCGGCCGCGAGCCAGGACAGGAGGTCAACATGCGTCGCCCCCATCGTCAGTCCGCTCAGCCAGTTGCTCGCGCTCGTGCCCATGCGCTGCGGCAACAACTCACGTTCAGCGAGCAGAAGCTGTGGCAAGAGCTCCGTGGCTCCAAGCTGGGCGTGGCCTTCCGGCGGCAAGTGGCCATCGGCCGCCACATTGCAGATTTCGCTGCCCCCAGCATGCGCTTGGTCGTTGAAGTGGATGGCGGCTATCACGTCGCGCGAAAGGCCGCCGACAAGCGCCGAGACCGGGACCTGGCCCGGCTTGGCTGGCGCGTGCTGCGGTTGGAGGCAGGCCTCGTCGTGCATCGGCTGCCGGAAGCTGTTGCTCGCATCCGCCAAGCGTTGGGGGCGCGTGGCTGATGCGAGCCGTTGCATGACTGGCAACCTCAGTGCTGCTTGTGCGTCAGAGCTGGACCTTGTCGTCCGCTATGCCCGGCACGCCGCCGTTGGTTGCAACGCCGCCTGCACCGGCTTGGCCGGCCGCGCCGTGCGTGAACGTGCCGCCGTTGTCAGTGATGGCGGAGGTGGTGTCGGACAGGATGCCGGCTGAGATGCCGCCGGCCGCTCCGCCGCCAGCGCCGCCAGCGCCGCCTTTGCCGCCCTGGCCACCCTTGCAGCCGAACGTAGCTGGATTGCCGCCCCCGCCAACCTGTGTCGCGCCTGCTTGTCCCGCCGCGCCCTTGCCGCCATCACCAGCAGCAGTTGCGGTGAACGAGCAGTTGTTCGTCTGCACTGTCGACGCGAATGTCATGAGCGCGATACTCGAACCGCCTGCTCCCCCACCCGGACCACCACTGCCACCACAGCCACCGCAGCCACCACCACTACCGCCACCAGGCGAGGTGCTCTCCGAGCCACCGCCACCACCGCCGCCTTGGCCAGGGTCGCCGTTCGCACCAGTACCGCCATCCGAGCCAGTGAATCCGGCGGACGCGAGCGTTCCGACAGTGGTCGCACCGCCGGCGGCAGGTTTGGGTGTGGAGTCAGTGCCCTTCTGGCCATTCAGACCATTGTTCGTACACTCGGTGGCAGTGCTACCTTGCCCCCCACCGAGAGCTGGCAAGCCGTTGCCTCCACCCTGCGCAAGTCCGCCCCCATCCCCGCCCTTCGATTGGCCACCAGCTTGACATGGACAAGTCTGCCCGCCGCCGCTCTTGTCCTGGTCGGCGTCCAGCCCATTGAGCTTGGCTTGGTCGGTCTCGAACGCTACAGGCACGACCACGCCGTCCTTGCCCTTGACGCCCTTGCCTGCGACGAAAGCGACGCGATCGAAGGCGACGCCGGTGGAGTCGTGAACAAACGCTGCGATGCTGGACTCGCCCGGGTCAGTACCGTCTTGAGCGTCGAACTCCATGTCTTGGATGACGACGGGATTGGTGACCGCCGAGACCTCGAGGGCGTAGCCCTTGGCGGCGGGTTTGACGACGGCCTTCTGTCCTGACTCGTAGGTCCAATCGGTGCACTTGAAGCCGCCGTAGAGACGAACACCAGCGTCGATGTTGAGCTGCTCGTCGTAGTTGGTGTCGCAAACGAGGACGAGCTTGCCTGCCGACTTTGCTGCGGCGAGCCCTTCGCCGATGGTCTTGAAGGGGCTGGCCTTGGAGCCGTCGCCAGTGGTGGAGGCGGTGCCGTCGACGAAGATGGCGTAGTCATCCGCGACGAGACAGCTCTCGGTGCTGGGGTCAGCAGAGGTGTCGCAACCGCCACCGTCGCCACCGGAGCCGGAAGTGCCGCTGGTGTTGCCGGTGCCGCCTCCGCCTGTTGCGCCGGTGCCAGAGCTACCACCCGTGCCGCCGTCAGTCCCGCCTCCGCCCGCGCAGTTCGCGTTGGCTTCACACGAGCTGAAGTCCTCACTTGAACAGCCCGCCGTCGTCACAACGACCGAACCGCACAGAACCGCAAAGAAACCAATCCAGTTGCGCACCATGACCATCCCTCGCCTAAAAGCTTCCTCTAACCGTGACCCCAATCTCATCCTTCGCAATGGTCGGCGCGAGTTGGGGCGTCACCGCGGAATCCTGCTTCTCATCCGGCCACAAGAACCAGACAGCGGCCGTCGCTGCCCCAAAGGCCGCGAACCCGATGCCTCCTATAGTGGAGAGGGTCTTTTGTGTCTTGCCGGTATCATTCTTGTCTGCCAGCTGGGTGCACAGCGAATGGTCCGGCTGACTGCTGCAACCATTCGGCCCAAGTTCCCCGCCGATCTGGTCCAGCAATCCGTTTGCGTCGTCCTTCGTTGACTTCTGTGCGAAGTAGAACCCGATCCACGTCGCTGCGCTTGCGACGGTCAGAGCGCCGCCGGCGATGAGAGCGACGGTCTTGCCGGACATGCCGTCGGTGGAGACAGTGGTGCCGCCGGAACCGGCGGCGCCGCTGTCTCCGCCGTTGCCGTTGTTGCCCGCGCCGCCGTTGCCGCCGTTGCCGCCAGTGGCAGCAGCGCCGGCACTGCCGTCGGCCGTTAGCTCGATGGCGACTTTGCGCGACTCGCCCTTGGCGACGGGGACGGTCTTGGTTTCCGTGGCGTAGCCGGGAGCCGTGACGGAGATGCTGACGGCGCCGGCTTCGACGAACACGTCGTGGTTGAGCGGTGCGCGGCCCGCGGAGGTGTCGTTGACGGTGATCTCTGCGCCGTCGACATTGACGGAGATCTCGAGAGCGCCGACGAGCTTCTTCGCTTGGCTGAGGCGCTCGAGCGTGCGCTGGCGCGCCTCTTGTTTGCCCGTGGGCCAATTGCGGTACGAGTACTCGAGGTGTTCCGCTGCATCGCGCGGCTTGCCGAGCGTGAGCTCTACATCACCGAGATTGCCGGCGATGTCGTAGCTTTGCTTTTGATGCCCACTTCGCCGTGCTCGGGCCCTTCGGGCCCTGCGCGCGGCTTGCCTCCCAAATGTGCTCGGCCCCTTCGGGGCCTGCGCGCACATGGGAGGGGCTGCGCCGGTGAGGTGGTTCCGGGCTGATGGGTGAAGGTGACGGGGGAGGTGGTTCCGGGGAGACAGGGGCGACGGGATTCGTCGTGGTCGCGTGAAGGGTCGCGCTGAATGCTGTGTGCGCCTGTCGTGTTGGCTGCGCTCGCCACAGGAAGGTGCTCGCGCTCGCGAGGCTTCGGGACCGACGCTGGGGGCGCCGCGCCTTCCGCTCTGTCCCGGCTCGCGACCGGGCTCCGCCGAGAGGCGCACGCTCCCTGCCGCGCCCCGGCGTGAGTCGTGCAGTGACGGTGAGGCTAGGCGTGTGCATGCGTGCCTCGGCCCGAGGGCGCGTCATGGAGCCTGCGCCAGGAAGGGCGAAGCCCGGCCGCGAGCCGGGACAGGAGGTCAACATGCGTCGCCCCCATCGTCAGTCCGCTCAGCCAGTTGCTCGCGCTCGTGCCCATGCGCTGCTGCAACAGCTCACGTTCAGTGAGCAGAAGCTGTGGCAAGAGCTCCGTGGCTCCAAGCTGGGTGTGGCCTTCCGGCGGCAAGTGGCCATCGGTCGCTACATTGCAGATTTCGCTGCCCCCAGCATGCGCTTGGTCGTTGAAGTGGATGGCGGCTATCACGTCGCGCGAAAGGCCGCCGACAAGCGCCGAGACCGGGACCTGGCCCGGCTTGGCTGGCGCGTGCTGCGGTTGGAAGCAGGCCTCGTCGTGCATCGGCTGCCGGAAGCTGTTGCTCGCATCCGCCAAGCGTTGGGGGCGCGTGGCTGATGCGAGCCGTTGCATGACTGAGCCTCCGCCTACTTCTGCTCGTAGCTCTCGGCGGAGTCGCCGTCCGAACCGTCCGGTGCCTTGGGGAGGCCAACGACTTGGCCGCCAACACCCTTTGCGCCGCCGGCTCCCTTGTTGAGATTCACGGCGCCGTTCTGGAGTGGGGCGGTGCCATTCCACACGAGCGCGTACGATGGGCCACCGGAACCGCCTGAGCCGGAACCACCAGGGCCACCCGTACCGCCCTTCCCGCCATCTCCGCCGCCGCCGATTCCACCTGTACCTGGCCCGCCAGTACCCCCAGACTTGCCGGCACCGCCGTCGCCACCCTTTCCGCCCTTTCCACCAACGCCACCCGTCGCAGCGTTCAGGTCACAGGAATCGAGGGTGATGGAGCTTTGCCACGACAGCAGCGCGACGCTCGCACCACCGCCTTGACCACCCGTGCCTGGCTTGCCGCCGCAGCCTCCCATGCCGCCCGCGGCGCCGGACGCGCCATTGCACGTTCCCGTGCCCTTGCTCGCTCCACCTCCACCACCGCCCTGTCCCGTGTGACCGTCAAGTCCGTGGTCGCCGTCAGCCGTCGAGTATGAGCCCACCGCGAACATCCCAATTGCAGAGGCTGCCTGTCCGAGGTTGCCAGCGTCGCCGTTCGCCCCAGACTGGCCCGCGCTTCCGCTCGCCCCTGCGAGAGTCGCGCCCGCGCCTCCGTTGCTGAAGTTGGGGGGCGTGACCGAAGTCTTTGGTGTGCCGTCGTCGCCGCTGCCCCCATCCGCAAGCGCGTCCTTTTTGGCCAGACCACCGAGTCCGCCGTTGGACCCACATCCGCTCGGAGCCGACCATTCCCCGCCAGCTAGCTGCCCGCCCGATCCGGTGCAGGCGGGCTTTCCGTCTTGGCTGGTTCCGGGATCCGCACCATCCGTACCCTTCGCGCCGTCCGTTCCGTCTTTGCCCTTGGCGCCGTTCCCGGCGGTGATCTTGAGTCGGCGGAGCACGACGTTTGCCGAGCTGGTGACGGCGACCGCGATGCTGGAAGCGCCGTCACCGGTGGCATTGGCGGCCTGAATGTCGAAGTCTTCGATGGTGGTGCCGACCGCGAGGTTGTCGATGATCCATGGTGTGGCGGAGCCTTTGACGACAGCCTTGGTTGCGGTGTCGTACGTCCAATCTGCGCAATTGAAACCGCCGTGAAGCGTAGTGCCGTCCAAGGAGGCGGTCAGCGCAACGTCCTCGGCATAGTCGCCGTCGGTGTTGCAGACGTAGATCTTCTTGCCGCCCGCATTGGTCAGGGCGTCGGCGATGGTTTTGTACGGTGCGGTGCGCGTGCCGTCAGGGCTACCGGCCGTGCTGCCGGCATCGACGAACACACCGTACTGCTCGTCGATGAGACAGGACTCGTCACCAGGAGACTTGCTGGTGTCACAGGTGCCGCTGTCGCCGGCTGTGCCGCCGGTTCCGCTAGTTCCGCTCGTATTGCCAGTGCCACCCCCACCAGTCGCTCCACTACCTGAGTCGCCGCCGTTGCCTCCTGCGCCACCTGTGTATGATCCGCAGGAGCCCGTATTCGAGCAATCATCAGAGCCGCACCCGCTCAGCAAGACACCCAAGCCGACAACGGCAAGCAAGGCCACGAAGTCACGCGATACACTTCTCATGCTCGTCTCCCCTGGAAAGGCTAGAAACTTCCCTGCAGTTTGATAGCTGCGGAGTGCCCGGCAACTTCAGGCACCAAAGTCGCGTTCGGAGGCTTCTCGCTCGGCCAAAAATAGTAGATGGCGGCGCCTGCGAGAGCCGCCCCACCAACCGCCAATCCGACCACACCAATCGTCTGGTTTCGGCTTGCCTTAGAATCAAGGTCGTCAATCTCTGCGCACTGGTCCGCAAACGGCGTGCCCGCTGCACAGGGCTGAGTTCCCGGCAACGTGTTCAGTTTGTCGTCGCGGTCGCTTCGTGCCCCATGTGCTGTGAGCATGAACACGGTGCCGGTCGCAACACCTGCAACGCCAATGCCACCCGCGATCCACACGGGCAACATGCTTCGCTCGCCATCAGTACTTGCAGCGCCGGAACCGGCGGCGCCGCTGTCTCCGCCGTTGCCGTTGTTGCCCGCGCCGCCGTTGCCGCCGTTGCCGCCAGTGGCAGCGCCGGCACTGCCGTCGGCCGTTAGCTCGATGGCGACTTTGCGCGACTCGCCCTTGGCGACGGGGACGGTCTTGGTTTCCGTGGCGTAGCCGGGAGCCGTGACGGAGATGCTGACGGCGCCGGCTTCGACGAACACGTCGTGGTTGAGCGGTGCGCGGCCGGCTGCGGCGTCGTTGACGGTGATCTCTGCGCCGTCGACATTGACGGAGATCTCGAGAGCGCCGACGAGCTTCTTCGCTTGGCTGAGGCGCTCGAGCGTGCGCTGGCGCGCCTCTTGTTTGCCCGTGGGCCAATTGCGGTACGAGTACTCGAGGTGCTCCGCTGCATCGCGCGGCTTGCCGAGCGTGAGCTCGACATCACCGAGATTGCCGGCGATGTCGTAGCTTTGCTTTTGATGCCCACCCCCGCCGTGCTCGGGCCCTTCGGGCCCTGCGCGCGGCTTGCCCCTCCCAAATGTGTGCTCGGCCCCTTCGGGGCCTGCGCGCACATGGGAGGGGCTGCGCCGGTGAGGTGGTTCCGGGCTGATGGGTGAAGGTGACGGGGGAGGTGGTTCCGGGGAGACAGGGGCGACGGGATTCGTCGTGGGCGCGTGAAGGGTCGCGATGAATGCTGTGTGCGCCTGTGGTGTTGGCTGCGCTCGCCACAGGAAGGTGCTCGCGCTCGCGAGGCTTCGGGACCGACGCTGGGGGCGCCGCGCCTTCCGCTCTGTCCCGGCTCGCGACCGGGCTCCGCCGAGAGGCGCACGCTCCCTGCCGCGCCCCGGCGTGAGTCGTGCAGTGACGGTGAGGCTAGGCGTGTGCATGCGTGCCTCGGCCCGAGGGCGCGTCATGGAGCCTGCGCCAGGAAGGGCGAAGCCCGGCCGCGAGCCGGGACAGGAGGTCAACATGCGTCGCCCCCATCGTCAGTCCGCTCAGCCAGTTGCTCGCGCTCGTGCCCATGCGCTGCGGCAACAACTCACGTTCAGTGAGCAGAAGCTGTGGCAAGAGCTCCGTGGCTCCAAGCTGGGTGTGGCCTTCCGGCGGCAAGTGGCCATCGGCCGCCACATTGCAGATTTCGCTGCCCCCAGCATGCGCTTGGTCGTTGAAGTGGATGGTGGCTATCACGTCGCGCGAAAGGCCGCCGACAAGCGCCGGGACCGGGACCTGGCCCGGCTTGGCTGGCGCGTGCTGCGGTTGGAAGCCACGTTGGTCGCGCATCATCTGCCGCAGGCGTTGGAGTTGGTGCGTCGGGCGTTGGCGTGAGCTGAAGGAGCGCGCTCGTCGTGTGCAGCGCGCTCAGCTCGCGAACACGTCCTCGAGCGAAGTTGCCGAGAGGATGCGCTCGACCCAGGAGTCGAGCTGCTCCAGGGTCGCGCCACGCACACGGTGAGTGGTGGCGTCCGGCAGCTCTCCGAACTTCAACTCCAGCAGCTTCAGGAGAGTATCGGCCTTGCCCTCGGCCTTGCCCTCGGCCTTGCCCTCGGCCTTGCCCTTGGCTTCGCCTTCAGCTCTGAGAATCTGTGCACCGGTCATGAAAGCTTCCTCGGCTCTGGGTCCCAGCTGCCGGACGAGGTTTCTGACTCGCTCGGGGGGAGTTTCGCTGGCCTCGAGAAGATAGCGCAAAACGGTGCCGAGTGCCGCCACGCCGTTGGGAGCATCGGCCACCTCCCGCATGCGATCTTGCCAGGACTGAGCCAGCTCTGCGGCGACGTCGCCGCTCTTGCGGGCACGGCTGAGGCAGAAGAGCGACAGCTGGGCGATGGCGGTCATGGCGCGGGCGCGAAGAGACTCGGCTTGAGCGCCGGAGAGATCATCGACGTGAAATTCGAACTCCGGGACGTGGGGTGCGAGGAGCTTGTGCAGGGCCTGGTCGACGTCGAGCAGGTCCATGAAGAGCATCCGAGGCGGCCACGCGCGGTCGCCGTGGTAGACGACGCCCGGAACGATGGGAGGGAGCAACTGAGCGTCGGGGTGCTTCTTGTGGAAGTCCTCCCAGATGCGGAGCATGTAGCCGAGCATCTTGAGCGGCATCCATCGGTCGAAGCTGCTCTGGTGCTCGAGCAAGAAGTAGATGAGGAGCGGCCGGCCGTCGAGGCTGGTCTCGAACAAGACGTCGGAGCGCAAGTCGCTGAGCTCAGCATCGACATAGCTTCCGGGTACGAGCCGGAGCGAGGACCAGGCGATGTGAGCGGACAGCTCGGCGGGAAGGATCGTCTTGAGCTCGCCAGCGGCGTTCTCGGGATCGGAGAACACGTGACGGAAGAAGCGATCGTGCGGGTTGTCCATGGGCGCATCGTACACCGCGCCGGACTGCGCGGGGCTGTTCGCGGGCGCCCCGGAACCGCTCGGGGATGCGTTCGAGGATGCTGTGTTGGTAGCGCTCGAGGATGCTGTGTTGGTGGCGCTCGAGGATGCTGTGTTGGTGGCGCTCGTGGATGCTGCGTTGGTAGTGCACCGCCTTCCGTAGCTGGAGGTGTCGGCGCGTTGAGAGCGCGCCGAAACGCGGGACTACTGCACTCGGCCTCTGCCGGAAGTTGTGGCTTTGGAAGAAGACGACGGAAAGTCACGAACATGCAAGGCGAGGTTGAGGTCGTCGAGGACGACAGCGAATGGACGAGCTGGGACTGCGACATGAGGCCCGAGGAGATCCCCGTGCCGGGAAGCTGGCCGGAGGTCGTGCAGCGCGGGTGGCTGTGCGCGCTTGGACTGGCGTATCGCGGGATCGTGACCCTCGCCGCGGCGACAGGTGGGGAGCAGGCGATCGCGCTCATCGGCGGGAGCTCCGAACGCGAGGCGCGCCTACTGCGGGCGCGTTTCGCACGGATGCCCGCTGCGCAGCGGCCGCACTACAAGCCGAAGGAGCGGCTGGAGATCTTGGAAGAGAAGACGCGACGAGGCCTCCGCACGGAGGAAGTGGCGAGGCGCTTCCTGGTGACCGTGGCTACGGTCGAGCGGTGGCTGTCGCGGTTGGACGAAGGCGGGGAGAAGGCGCTGCTGGCGATGCGCCGCCCGGTCAATCGACTCGATGACCTCGTGGGGGAGATGGTCCGAGAGGTGGGCAAGCACTGTCCGCAGATGGGTAAGAAGCGGATCGCGCAGATTCTTGCGCGTGCAGGCCTGCGGCTCGCGGAAAGCACCGTCGCGAGGAAGCTGAAAGAGAAGCCGGATTCGAAGCGTCCCCCGCCGCCCGCGCCGGAGCCCCAGAGCGCGAGTCCCGCGTCGGGAAGGACGGTGATCGCGAAGTACGAGAGCCACGTGTGGGGGCTGGACCACACCGTAGTGCCGACGGCGGTGGGCTTCTGGGTGCCGTGGTTTCCGGGAGCGATGCTTCAGGTCTGGCCCTTCTGCTTCTGGCTGTCGGTGGTGATGGATCACTTCTCGCGCCGGATACTCGCCATCGGGGTGTACACGAGAGAGCCGTCAGGGCAGCAGGTGTGTCGGTTGCTGGACAGGGCGCGCCGCCGTGCCGGCGGCGCGCCGAAGTACACGGTGACGGACCAAGGCGCGCAGTTTCGGGAGAAGTACCGTCGGTGGTGTGAGCGGTGGAGCGTGAAGCCCCGCTACGGAGCGGTGGGCAAGCATGGCTCCATCGCCATCGTGGAACGATTCTGGCGCAGCTTGAAAGAGGAAGCGTTCGGGCCCGAACGGCGCGGCGTGGTGATCAACCTTGGCGCCATGGCGGAGCTCTGCTCGCGCTACGTCGATTGGTACAACGACATTCGGCCGCACCAAGGGCTTGATGGCGCAACCCCGAGTGAAGTCTTCGACGGCAGGCGTCCGCCGCACCAGAGGCCGTGTGACCGTCCGCGTGCACGATCTCCGGACCCCTCAATAGCTGCAGCGTCGCGAATGCCGCGGGGACAACGCGATGAGAAACTGCGACTCGTGCTCGGCCACGCGCCGGGTCTCCCCCATCTCCCCGTCATCGAGTTGCGCAAAGCCGCTTGAGACCCGCGCCCTGCGGAGCTGAGTACGCGTTGCCGAAGGCGAACGTGTACCCGCAGCTCGGGAACGCGTTGAACGAGTACTACTGGCGTGTGTCCTGCGCGCGGAAAATCAGTCAGAAATAACCGCGAAAATTCGCTGAACCACTACAGAAGTCTTCATTTGCGCAGCCCGCCGTCGTCACAACGACCGAACCGCACAGAACCGCAAAGAAACCAATCCAGTTGCGCACCATGACCATCCCTCGCCTAAAAGCTTCCTCTAACCGTGACCCCAATCTCATCCTTCGCAATGGTCGGCGCGAGTTGGGGCGTCACCGCGGAATCCTGCTTCTCATCCGGCCACAAGAACCAGACAGCGGCCGTCGCTGCCCCAAAGGCCGCGAACCCGATGCCTCCTATGGTGGAGAGGGTCTTTTGTGTCTTGCCGGTATCATTCTTGTCTGCCAGCTGGGTGCACAGCGAATGGTCCGGCTGACTGCTGCAACCATTCGGCCCAAGTTCCCCGCCGATCTGGTCCAGCAATCCGTTTGCGTCGTCCTTCGTTGACTTCTGTGCGAAGTAGAACCCGATCCACGTCGCTGCGCTTGCGACGGTCAGAGCGCCGCCGGCGATGAGAGCGACGGTCTTGCCGGACATGCCGTCGGTGGAGACGGAGGTGCCGCCGGAACCGGCGGCGCCGCTGTCTCCGCCGGAGCCGTTGTTGCCCGCGCCGCCGTTGCCGCCGTTGCCGCCAGTGGCAGCGCCGGCACTGCCGTCGGCCGTTAGCTCGATGGCGACTTTGCGCGACTCGCCCTTGGCGACGGGGACGGTCTTGGTTTCCGTGGCGTAGCCGGGAGCCGTGACGGAGATGCTGACGGCGCCGGCTTCGACGAACACGTCGTGGTTGAGCGGTGCGCGGCCGGCTGCGGCGTCGTTGACGGTGATCTCTGCGCCGTCGACATTGACGGAGATCTCGAGAGCGCCGACGAGCTTCTTCGCTTGGCTGAGGCGCTCGAGCGTGCGCTGGCGCGCCTCTTGTTTGCCCGTGGGCCAATTGCGGTACGAGTACTCGAGGTGCTCCGCTGCATCGCGCGGCTTGCCGAGCGTGAGCTCGACATCACCGAGATTGCCGGCGATGTCGTAGCTTTGCTTTTGATGCCCACCCCCGCCGTGCTCGGGCCCTTCGGGCCCTGCGCGCGGCTTGCCCCTCCCAAATGTGTGCTCGGCCCCTTCGGGGCCTGCGCGCACATGGGAGGGGCTGCGCCGGTGAGGTGGTTCCGGGCTGATGGGTGAAGGTGACGGGGGAGGTGGTTCCGGGGAGACAGGGGCGACGGGATTCGTCGTGGGCGCGTGAAGGGTCGCGATGAATGCTGTGTGCGCCTGTGGTGTTGGCTGCGCTCGCCACAGGAAGGTGCTCGCGCTCGCGAGGCTTCGGGACCGACGCTGGGGGCGCCGCGCCTTCCGCTCTGTCCCGGCTCGCGACCGGGCTCCGCCGAGAGGCGCACGCTCCCTGCCGCGCCCCGGCGTGAGTCGTGCAGTGACGGTGAGGCTAGGCGTGTGCATGCGTGCCTCGGCCCGAGGGCGCGTCATGGAGCCTGCGCCAGGAAGGGCGAAGCCCGGCCGCGAGCCGGGACAGGAGGTCAACATGCGTCGCCCCCATCGTCAGTCCGCTCAGCCAGTTGCTCGCGCTCGTGCCCATGCGCTGCGGCAACAACTCACGTTCAGCGAGCAGAAGCTGTGGCAAGAGCTCCGTGGCTCCAAGCTGGGCGTGGCCTTCCGGCGGCAAGTGGCCATCGGCCGCTACATTGCAGATTTCGCTGCCCCCAGCATGCGCTTGGTCGTTGAAGTGGATGGCGGCTATCACGTCGCGCGAAAGGCCGCCGACAAGCGCCGAGACCGGGACCTGGCCCGGCTTGGCTGGCGCGTGCTGCGGTTGGAAGCAGGCCTCGTCGTGCATCGGCTGCCGGAAGCTGTCGCTCGCATCCGCCAAGCGTTGGGGGCGCGTGGCTGATGTGAGCCGTTGCATGACTGACCCTCCGCTCCGCGATGTGGCTAGAATGCGTGTTCGTTCTCTACCAAGCCGTCGCTGCCTGCGTGGGTGGACTGGCCAAGGCCATCAAGCCCACCGGTCGTTGGTGTCGTTGCCGTGGTCACTGCTGGCGCGCCTGAGGGCTTCGTTCCGACATAGGCCAGCCCGATGCTCGGCCCGCCGGCGCCACCGCCACCGGGTCCACCGGCCCCGCCTTCTCCGCCAATCCCGCCAGGGCACGCATTCTTCGCGGTGGTTCCGTTCTTGGTTCCGGCTGGTCCTGCGCCGCCCCCATTGCCTCCGGCTTGCCCGTTTGCGCCATTGCCCCCACCGCCACCTTCCTTTGCGACCAGTTCGACGGAGTCGAACGTGATGGTCGAATTGACACTTACCAGTGCGATGCTCGCGCCTCCGCCCTTGCCGCCAGGCCCCCCTTCCCCGCCGCAACCACCGCCCCCTCCGGAACCGCCGCTTGCGCCGGTTGGAACCACCGGTCCTCCGGTGCACACAGCAGGCGCCTTCGCACCACCACCTCCGCCACCACCTTGTCCCGCGCCTCCCGCCGTTCCAGCGTTTCCATCGGCTGGCGCAAACCCTGAACTACTAAGCGCCCCTGCACCGGAGCCGCCGTCGCCCGGGCCGCCTGCGCCGCCTGAAGCTCCTGCGTTTCCGCCGCCGTTGGTACCGCCGACGGCACATGACCAGCCAGCAAGCGTTTCGCCAAACCCAGGCTCGCCGGCGGTGCCGGTTTGGCCCGAGCTCCCGTTCCCTCCTGGATCCACGCCGCTCGCGCCGGTTCCGCCCTTTCCACCAGTGCTCGTTCCAGGTGAGCAACTTGTCGTGGCCGCGGCGCCGCCGTTCGTGGGATCAGAACAAGCGTCGCTCCCCTTGTTACCCTGTGTGCCAGCCTTGGCAGCCACGGTAAACGGCGTGGCGTCCGCCCCCTTCGCTCCCTTGCCTGCTTCTGCCTTCACGCGACGGAGGGTCACACCGGTTGAAGCATTGATCCAAACAGCGATGCTGGAGCCCGCGGCCGCATCCGACGCAACTACGTCGAAGTCCTCGATGTCGAAACCGGTAGCACCGTCGATCTTCAAAAGACTCGTCTCTCCGCCGTCGATGACGGAATGAGTCGAAGCACTGTAGGCCCAGGTAGAGCAATCAAAGCCGCCGTAGAGCGACACGCCATCGTGAGCGCTACTCACGTTGACCGCGCCGGAATAGGAACCCGCGGTTGCGCATGCAAAGACTCGCTTCTGTCCAGAGGCGGCAGAGTCCAACGCCTTTGACAGGGTCTTGAACGGCTTGTCCTTGGTGCCGTCACCGGACGTGTCGTCCCCGTCTGGACTCACAAAGACACCGTACTGGCTGTCAATCAAGCAGCCTTCTTCGCTGGGTGACTTCGTGGTGTCACAGGACCCGCCATCACCTGCGGCACCACCTGTGCCGGACGTTCCGCTCGTGTTTCCTGACCCTCCGGTGCCCGAAGTCGCTCCTCCCCCGTCCGTTGCGCCAGAACCACCCGTGCCCGAGCAGTTGTTGGTGTCGTCACATGTGAAATCCGAACCGCAGGCACTCACAGACGCCGCGAACAAGAGTGCCGAGATGGATACAAGTGCGCGATGCGTCATGGTCGTGCTTCCCTTCATCCCCATTTCAAAGTCTCCAAGCAGTTCCAGTTAGAAGCGGCCGGCAACGGAAACGGACTTGGTCCAAGGATCGACGTACACTCGAGTCTGGTTCTCACTTGGCTTCTTCTCGTCCCAAAGAAGCCAAGTGGCGCCCAGAGCAACGGCAGAAACGCCCATTCCAATGAAGCCGACTGTGCTGATCGTCGAATCGTCCTTCGCACGGTTCGCCGCATCCATGAGGTCGACGCAGACTTGTGCGTCGGGTTGAGCCGCGCACCCATTCTTTCCGAGCTCTTGGACGGATTGGTCCTTCAACGAATCCCGATCATCCTTGGCAGAGGATGACGCGAGAGCGAATCCAACGCCAACTCCGAGGCCGATCGCAGCAAGACCGCCCTCTGCAATCATCACCACCGTTTTCGTGGACATGCCGTCGGTGGAGACGGAGGTGCCGCCGGAACCGGCGGCGCCGCTGTCTCCGCCGGAACCGTTGTTACCCGCGCCGCCAGAGCCGCCGTTGCCGCCGTTGCCGCCAGTGGCAGCGCCAGCACTGCCGTCGGCCGTTAGCTCGATGGCGACTTTGCGCGACTCGCCCTTGGCGACGGGGACGGTCTTGGTTTCCGTGGCGTAGCCGGGAGCCGTGACGGAGATGCTGACGGCGCCGGCTTCGACGAACACGTCGTGGTTGAGCGGTGCGCGGCCGGCTGCGGCGTCGTTGACGGTGATCTCTGCGCCGTCGACATTGACGGAGATCTCGAGAGCGCCGACGAGCTTCTTCGCTTGGCTGAGGCGCTCGAGCGTGCGCTGGCGCGCCTCTTGTTTGCCCGTGGGCCAGTTGCGGTACGAGTACTCGAGGTGCTCCGCTGCATCGCGCGGCTTGCCGAGCGTCAGCTCGACATCACCGAGGTTTCCCGCGATGTCGTAGCTCTGCTTCAGCTTGAAGGCTTCGACGTATTTTTCGTACGCCTCTTTCCACTTCCTCTCCTTGTAAAGCTCGTTGCCCCTCTTGAAGAGGGTATCGGCTTTGTCGGAGTCGGCGGGGGAGAGGGCTTGGGGGGCGGGCTGGGCGGAGGTGGTGGGGGCCGCTGTGGAAGCGGCCAGCAACAGCGCCGACGTGAGAAGGCGCGCCTGCGTCCGAATGCCAGTGCGAAGGAAGATCATTGCGAGCGTTTGGCTTTGCGAGGTCGATGTCTCGAAGTCGAATGTCTGCGCGACTCGTCGATGTCTCGGAGACGATTGTCTGCGCTACTCGTCGATGTCTCGGAGTCGGGTGTTTGCGCTACTCGTTGATGGGTTTGGCCGGAGGGAGCCCGGGGGTTTCGGGGCCCGTGGAGTTGGGCTTTGCCGTGGGCTTGCTCGGCGGAGTGTTGGTGATCGGCTTGCTGGACGTCGTGACGGGCTTGGCCGTGGCTTTCGGTGCAGCAGGCTTGGCCGTGGGCTCGGGGGCCGTGGGCTCGGCCGCGGCCGTTTCCGCCGGGGCCGCGCTGGGCTCGGGTGCTTCCGTTGCGGAGGGCGAAGGCTCTTCCGCACTTGCCGCCGTGCCAGCAGTGGCGGGGGTGCCGGGGGCGGGGGTGGCCGCAGCCGTTGGGTTGGGAGTGGGTGTTGGTGCGGGCGCGGAAGCTCCCGTGGGCTCCGTTGCCGCGCTGGGCTCGGAGGGCGTGGAAGGTCCCCGCGTCGCGACCCAGACGATGAGCGCAATGATGAACGCACCGAGACCGAACAGCGCGAAGAGCATCGCGCCGCGGGACGGGCGTTGAGATTCAGGGCCGGGCTCGATGTCCGCGTGACCGCTGGGCACGACCGTGGGCGAAGGGCTCGACTCGGGCGCGGGTGCCGCGGCGGCAATGGCGGCGCCGGCGGCGACGGCGCCGCCGGTGCTCGTCGCGTCAGGTGTTGAGGGCAGCGGGCCCGCGTCGGGAATCGTCGTGTCGGCGCTTGGCGTCGTATTGGGCGTGGCGGCGTTGGAGGCGCCGGCGGTGGTTGCGTCCGCGGTGCCGGTTGCCGCTGCAGTGTCCGTGGTGGCCGTGGCCGCCACAGGGGCGGCGCCGGCGCCTTCCCTTTGCAGCGTGCGCAGGTTCTTTTGCGTGGGCGCGCGGCGGGGGTCCGCCTCGGGCGCGACCTTGACGGCTTGGAGCTCCGTCGTCTTGTGATCCGTGCGCTTGGCGAGGGGACGTGGGCCGACGTACTCCTTCGCGTAGTCCGGAGTGGGGCCGACCTCGGGAACCGGGGGCGCGTCTTCCGCCATGGCGGAGTCCAGATCGTCAAAGGACGGAGTGCCCTCCCGCGGGGTATCCGCGAGCATGGGCATCGGGGGCGTTTTCTGCTCCTTCATGACTGACGCGGGGTGCGGCCTCGACCTGTGTGCCGGGTGGCGGAACCGGTCCGTTGATTCGCTCATTCGGGGCGCTCCAGGCAAGTTCCCCTCCGAGCCGGGCAGATCCGCCGCGGAGAGAAGCCTACACCCTTCGGCGGGGACGGGCCGCGGTTGCGTGCACTGTGCGGCCACACCGGCTTTTTGGTTCGGGGGCCGGACAGGTGAGCCGACCCTGAAGCCGGTGGGATGAGAGGGAGCGCTTGCCGCAACGCGGCATTCTACCTCGGAAAGCGCAGGGATATCGGAGACTTCCCTCGGTGACGGCCAACGGGGAGGCGAACCTACGACCGGATCTGTCGCAGATCGGTGTCCGGGGCAGGTCCGTGGGCGCAACGGGCCGGAAAGTCGGAGGACCCGTGCGCAGCTGGGGTGCGCAACTGGGAACGAGCGCGCTCCGAAGTCCCCCGCCATGACGAGGAGAGCGGGGAGAGCGGCGGGGGTCGAGATCGCCCGGGTGTTGGAGGTGGAGGCGCCGAGGGAAGGGCGGCCCTTGGGGCGGGGACGGACCGGTGGGCGTTTGGGTGACGGGACCTTTGGCAAGACGGACAGCGACTGACACAATGCGCTGCCCGATGAAGTTCGTACGGTGCTTGCTTCTGGCCACCATGGTCAGCCTGGGTGGGATCTCTTTCTCGAGCGTCGCGCACGCGGCGGAACCCTCGCCGGCGGAGATCGCCGTGGCGCGGCGTCTGTTCCGCGAGGCGACGCAGCTGGAAGGCGACAAGAAGTGGGACCAGGCGGAGGCCAAGCTCCGGGAGGCCCTCGCCATCAAAGAGACCCCTGGGCTGCGCTATCACGTCGCTTACTGCCAAGAGCAGCAGGGCAAGCTGGTGGAAGCGCTGGTGGACTACGACCGCGCGGACGAGATGATCCAGCACGGCGCCGCCGCTGCGGACGTGGCGGAGCTGGTAGGGCCCGCGCGGGATTCCCTGCGCAAGCGGGTGCCGGGCTTCAACCTGGTGCTGCCCGACGGCGTGAAGGACGTGACCCTCGAGGTGGACGGCGAGAAAGTGGCGCCCGCGCTCACGCATCAACGCGTGCCGGTCAATCCGGGCAAGCACAAGATCGTCGTTTCCGCGCCGGGCCGACAAACATATGAACAGGTCGTACCCTTCGCCGAAGGCGAGACTCGAGGCATACCGCTAACTCTTCCGTTGCTCGCCAAGACCAGTATGGACGATCCCAAGGGGGGCGCCGGCCCGGGTCCCGAGGGCGATACGGGAACCGTGAGCACGAGCAGCAGCGGCTGGTCGACGCGCACCTGGGTGCTGATCGGCGAAGGGGCGTTCACCGCGGTGGCGCTGGGGACGGGCGTGTACTTCGCCATCGACAAGGGCAAGGCGCAGGACCAGGTGGACGAAGCCAGCGCGGCCGTCGACAAGCAATACAAGACCCTGAACCCCGGGGCGACCAACACGGACGCGGCCTGCAGCAATCCGACGGACACGGATCTGAAGGACTACTGCGACCAGCTCTCGAGCTTGAGCGACCAGCGGGATCGCTCCAAGACCTTGAGCACCATCGGCTTCATCGGCGCGGGGGTGGGTGCGGCGGCCACGGCGGCGACGTTCATCCTGTGGCAGCCGAAAGAGAAGTCCGTGGCTCGTACGCTGCGCGTGGCGCCATCGCCCATGGCCGGCGGCGGCGCGTTCTTGTCGGTCAGCGGCGCGTTCTGAGCGCTACATGCAGCAGACCGTCTTTGGATCCGTGGGGCCGAGCTCGCCCGTGAGCATGGGGGCGCCGGACTTCGTGCAGGATACCGTCTGCGTGTACTCCGCGGTGCTGGCGCCCGTGAGGCCCTGAACCGCGGCGCAGCTGGAAGGCACGCCTACCGTGGAGCCGCCACCGCTGCAGCTATTGGCGCCGTAGAGGTTCACCTGCCCTGCGCAGCTCGGGGTGCCGCAGGAGCACGAGCCCTTCTGGCAGCCGCGCGTGTCGTTGATGGTGGTGAACACCAGGGTCTTGTTCACGTAGGGCGCTCCGGGACAGTCCTGGTCGCCATTCGTGGCGATGCATAGCGTGGCGGTGGTGGGTAGGCAGGTGCCGCCGCCAGCACAAGTGGGAGCGTTCTGGGCCGCGCAGGCCGTGTACGCTTTGTTCCAGGTGGGTTCGGGTGCGGCGGTCGCCTTGACGGCGATGGCGGCGCAGCTGCTCGATGCCGAGACGGTGACCTCCGCGCCGGGCGCGATGCAGCTGTCCAGCCAACCGCCGAGAATGGTGCACTGCCCATTCGCGAGGTCCTTGGTGCCGCAGTTGGCGGCGCCGACGCAGACCTCGCCCGTCGCTCGAAGCGTGGCCGTGCAGTGCACCGGCGTGGGATCGCAGGCGCAGTCGCAGGTGGGGGGCGCGCCGACGGGAGTGTCCCCCCCGGTGAACGCCGCCACGGCGAAGGGTGCCGCGCAGGCGTCGGCTTGTCGCAACGTCACGGGGCCCGTCCAGCCGCTGGGAGCCGGCGCGACGCAGGTGGTGTCGCCCGCGCAGGTCACCGGGACGCCGCCGGTGCCAGCGCTGCCGGCCGCGCCCGCGGCGCCCCCGCCGCCGACGTTGCCCGTGCCGCCGCCGCCGACATTGCCGCTGCCGCCGGTGCTGCCGCCGTCTTGCCCGCCGGTGCCTGTGCCCGCCGCGCCGCCCGAGCCCGCCGTGAACTCACTGCCCCCGCATCCAACGACAATCAACGCGCACGCCGCCGCCGCGGCGTAGATCGGTCTAAGCATGCCGAAAGCTTAGCACCGCGCGTGGATCAGGGCTGCTTCGTCTCCGGGAACACGAGCACCCAGGAGCGCGGGCTCACCTGGAACAGCACCGCGCGATCTCCGAGCTTGGCGCGGTCGTAGTACTTGACCCAGGGCAAGGACGTCCAAGCCTCCGTGTCCTTGATGTACTCCGGCACGATCACGTCGAGCTCCGTGTAGCGCCCGTGCGTCGCTTCCGCGAGGGCCGGTCCGTAGCTCCACGCCGCGCGCTCTTCCTTCGGGTGCAGGTCGTTGTGCAGCGCACCGCCGTAGGCCACGACCATCGCCGGCTTGCCGTCCTTTGCGTTCTGCGCCAGGAGCGTGCTCACCTTCTTTTGCGTGAGCCGCGCGATGGTCTGGAGCATGATGCCGATGTCCCCGGCGCCCGCTTCCGTGATGCGCTGAAGCTCGTCGCACGTGGGTCGCAGCACGTCCGGGATCACGCCCAACGCGCGCGCGGCCTTGCCCAGCGTCACGAACTCGTTCTGGTTCGACTTCGCCTGCGGCTCCGTCACCGGCTTCTGTTGTTTCTCGACCTTCTGCGCGGTCTTCTTGCAGGTGCCGTCCGGGAGCAGCAGCTCCACGATCAGATCGCTGGCCTGTCCCCGGAGCTCCGGCAAGAGTTGCTCCGTGAAGCGCTTGGTGGAAGACGGAATGTCCTCCGTTCCCTTTTGGGCGTGGGCTTCACCCACTCCAAGAGCTTGGGGTTGGTCCGCCGCGAGCACCGCGCGGAACGCCTGCACGGGGTCGTCGAAGGAGCGGCACTCGAGGGCGCCGCACGGCGTGCCGGCGACCGCGGGATCCGGCGCAGGCTCCGCGCTGGGCGCCGGCGCGGCCGGCGTGGCCGCGACCTTCTGCGGCGGCGCGGGCGGCTTCGGCGCGGGCCGCGTGGGACCGCTGCATCCAGTGGCGGCGAGGGCGACGGCGATCAGACGAAAGCGCACGGCCGACGAGAGTAGCATCGCGGGTACGACAGCGTCGTGCCGGGTGTGTTCCCGTTTCCGCGGCGGACCAACAAAACCCAAGATCTGCAGGTCCCCTCGAGTCGCCGCGCCCAAGAAATCTGGCCCGGCAGAATCAACGTGCTAGAGCGCCGAACAGTTTGACTCCCGTCGGTCTTCCACGGCTGCGGGGCGCATCGCGGCGTTGCTCCTCCTCGCAATACTCCAGTATTCCTCGTCGTCGCGCCTTCTGCTGCACCCCGAAGCCTCGAACCCTTCGATCCGTCAAACTGCTCGGCGCTCTGACGCTTGCCGCCCTGCGTTCGCTGCCGGAGATCCAGCTGCCTGCTGGGGCACGCGGGCGGGGTGCGCTGCTCGCGGCGCTGGTGCTGTGCGCGCTGCCGCTCGGGCTCGTGCCGCGGGCGGAAGCGAAGCGGCGCGGGTGCCCGGCGGGCATGGTGAGCGTGCACGGCAAGTTCTGTATCGACGCGTACGAAGCGAGCGTGGACGTGGTGGATGCGCGCGGTCGCACGCGGCGGCGGCAGTCGCCGTATCACATGCCGAACGAGGGGGAGCGCATCCGTGCGCGGAGCCGGCGGGGCGTGGTGCCGCAGGCGTACATCAGCCAGGAACAAGCCGAGGCGGCGTGCGAGGCGGCGGGCAAGCGTTTGTGCACGGACGACGAGTGGGTGGAAGCCTGCAAAGGGCGCTCGCCCACGCTGTATCCCTATGGCGACGAGCACCAGGACGGACGCTGCAACGACAAGGGCGTGTCACCGCTCCGCAAGCTGCACGGCGCCGGGGATGGCCTGGACGTGTTCGGCATCGAAGCGATGAACGATCCGCGGCTCAACAAGGTGCCCGGTAGCTTGGCGCGCACCGGACAGTTTCGTCGTTGTCGAAACAGCTTTGGCGCCTACGACATGGTGGGCAACCTGCACGAATGGACGGCGAACCCCACCGGGGTGTTCCGCGGTGGGTACTACCTGGACAACGAGCTGCACGGGCGTGGTTGCAGCTACCTGACGACCGGCCACAACACGAAGTACCACGACTACTCGATCGGCTTTCGCTGTTGCTCCGGCGGCGCGGGGGATGCACAGGTGAAGAAGCAAGCGCCCAAGAAGAAACCGGCCAACGGAAAGACACGCACGCACGTGGTGGAGTCCGGGGAGTCCTTGTGGGGCATCGCGAAGAAGTACGGCGTCTCGGTGTCCGACATCTGCGAAGCCAGCAAGATCTCCCCGGAGGATCCGCTCCAGCCCGGCCAGGAGCTGACCATCCCGCCGGGCTGAACGTTACTGCGCCTCCACCACCGTGCCGGACTTGCCCGTGGAGCCGGTGATGACGCCGCTCTTGCCGCCGGTGCCGGGAGTGCCGACCTGGAAGGTGACGGCGGTGAGCGTGGGCGCGCTGGCGACGGTCAGCACCGCGATCGACGGACCGCCGCCACCGGGGCCACCCGCGCCGCCGTTGCCGCCGTTGCCACCCTTGCCGCCGTTCTTGCCGCTCTGGTAGCTGCCGTGGCCACTGCCGCCCTTGCCGCCGCTGCCGCCGGGCTGACCCGCAGCGCCCGCGCTGCCGTTGCCGCCGTTGCCGCCGGACGCGGTCTCGAAGCGGGTTTCGCTGGCGGACACCAGACTGTGCTCGACGATGAGCGCGATCGATGCGCCGCCGCCTTCGCCCGCGAGGCCGCCATCGCCACCGCAACCGGGGTAGCCACCCTGGCCGCCGCCGCCACCAAGGTAGAAGAACATGCAGATGTCGTTGGTGCAGTCGCTCAGGCCGCCAGCGCCACCCCCGCCGGGCAGGCCGCTGGTGCCCGGCCCGCCATCCGTGCCGTCGTTGTCGGAGATGTAGGCGCCGTTGACGATGCTACCGAAGGCGCCGCCGGGTTCTCCAGGAGCTCCCACGCTGCCAGCGCTGCCGTCGCCGCCAACACTGCCCAGGGCACCGCCACTTCCGCCGAGTGGGTAGCCGTGCACACCCGGCTTGGCCAGCGCCTTCTTGAAGTAGTTGGCGCCGGTGCCGCCGTAGCCGCCACGGTACTTTGCGCCGCCAGCGCAGGAGGTGAGAGCTGCGTTCTGGCCACCCATCGCCATTGACGTGCATTCGCCCTGGAAGGGCTCAATGGAGCAGTAGGGACCCCCGATTGAAGTGCCTTGCGCGCCGGCCATTGCGGGGGTGGTCACGGCGGCCGCGGCGGCGCCGGCCTTGCCGTTGGCGCCGTTGGCGGCGATGAACGCCGAGCGGTTCAAGACGATGTCCGTGGAGTCGACGATGGCGCCGGCGATCGAGCTCTCCCCCGGGGCGACGCCGGGCGGCGCGACGAGCTCGAGGTGATCGACGAAGGCGCCGTTGACGTTGTCGATGCGCAGCGGGACGCCCTGGGCCGGCGCGACGACCGCGCGCTCGTGACTGCGGGACCAGCCGTTGTCGCAGTCGTACCCGCCGAACAGGGCGACGTCGTCAGCGTCGATGACGACGTTCTCGGTGTAGGTGCCGTTGCACACGTAGACGTCCTTGGCGTTGGCCTTCGCGAGCGCGATGGCCTTCTTCAGCGTGTGGACCGGAGTGGCCATGCTGCCGTCCGCGCTGTCCGAGCCGCTGGGCGCCACGAAGACGGCCTGTGCCGCCGTGCCGTCGATGCCGTCGCAGTTCTCGTCGGTGAAGTCGTCGTCCGGGCGATCTTCCGTGCCGGTGGGCGTGCACTGCGGCGGGCTGCCCGCCGCGCCGCCGGTGTTGCTTCCGCCACCCGTGCTGCTTCCGCCGCCGGTGCTGCTTCCGCCGCTGCCGGTGGACGCGCCGCCCATGCCGCTCGCGCCGCCGCTGCCCTCGCCGCCGGTGCCCGACGCAGAGGCTGCGCCCGAGCCGCCGGGGTGGCCGTCGAAGCTATCGCTGGAGCAGGCGGCCGTGGCGCCGAGCAAAACCAAAGAAGTCGAACCGATGAGAGCCCTGAGAGCCTGTGCGGAAATGTGCATGCCCTCCCCTTCGGCCTGGCTGTGCACGGGTTGCGCGGATTTTGGAGTGACGGGGGATGCGCGGGTGGTCTACGGTGTGAGGTTATGGATTTGCTGCGTTCTGCGTCTCGAGTGTGCGCGTTTGCGCTGGCTCCTCTCCTGCTCACGGCCTGCCCCAAGAAGATGGTGGTGGCTGACAAGGTGGCTCCCGAAAACCCCAAGGCTGCAGACGTGCGCGGCTCCGAGAGCGTGTACGTGATCGAGGCCAAGGGGCAGCCGCTGATCGTGGACTGGCAACCCGAGGCGCGGGGCGACCTCGAGGTGGCCATGAAGGAAGGCGTGGCCGTGGTGGGCTTCAGCGAGAAGGGCCTGCGGCTGCTGAAGGATTGTCACATCGACGGCGAGTACGGCTTCATCGGAGTGAACACCAAGGAGCAGGTGGTACGGCTGCTCACGGCGGAAGAGGTGAAGGCGAACCTGCCCGGGGCGGGGCTCGGCATCTTGGCCAAGATCGGCGGCGAGCTGGGGCAGAGCCAAGCGCTCGAGATCGCCATTGTGATGGTGGGCAAGAAGAAGACGACCTGGGCGACGGCCTCCAAGAAGGACTTGAAGGGGCAGTGCGCGGGAGCGACGCACTTCGTGCGGGGCGCGACCATCGGAGCCTTTGCAATGCGCAGCGCCGCCAAGGGCAGGGCCAGCACGGTGGCGGAGATCTTCGGCGCGGGTGCCAGTGCGGCTGCGTCCAAGTCCAGCGACTTGGCGAACAAGGACGGGCTCATCGACGCGTGCCGCAAGGCGATGCCGGACTCGAACACGCCGCCGCAACAGTGCGGGTCCCTGATCCGTCTCGAGCTCGTCGCGCTGGACGATGGCGATACGCAGCAGAAGCCCAAGGCGGACGGACCCACGGTGGTGAAGAACGAGGAGTCGGAAGCGTGCCCGCCGGGCTTCGTGTTCTCCGGGGGCAAGTGCACCAAGCCGGAGATGGCCGAGTCTCACGTGTGCAAGTTCGGCGACGTTCAAGACTGCAGCGTCCAGTGCGACAAGGGCAACACCGGGAGCTGTGATGCGCTGGGCGTGATGTTCGCACAGGGCAAGAACGTCAGTGCGAACGCGGTGGAGGCCGCCAAGCTGTTCGTGAAGGCGTGCAAGGGTGGCGAGTCCAACGGCTGTTACAACCTGGCCATCGCGCTCTACAACGGCAGCGGGCTGCCGGTCGCCAAGGACAAGGCGCACGTGCTGGCGCGGAAGGCGTGCCTGGACGGCCACGCGCAAGCGTGTGGCATGGCGGCGCGCCAGTATCACTTTGGCGACGGCGTGCCGGAAGATCTGACCAATGCCGCCAAGCTGTACTTGCAGGCGTGCAAGGGTGGCGACAAGAGCTCTTGCAGCGAGCTGGGCGTGATGGCGCACGCGGGACAGGGCATGAAGCAAGACGATCGCATCGCCGCGGGCCTGTTCAAGATGGCGTGCGATGGCGGCGCGTCCATCGGCTGCAGCAACTTGGGCTACCTGGTGGAGGTGGGCAAGGGCGTGAAGCAGGACGCACGCTTGGCGGCGGCCATCTACGAGAAGGCTTGCCGCGAGAACACGGCGGAGTGCCTGTGGTGGGGCGTCGCGCATCAAACCGGATTGGTGGGCAAGGTGGACATGAAGCGCGCCGCCACGGAGTGGCGCCGCACCTGCGACGCCTCCAAGGCGGCGGGCGCGACCTCTTCCGGGCAGCTCATCGCCTGCGGGTTGGTGACCACGCTGCTGGGCGACAAGCAGCCCATGGACATGAACTTCCTGCAGCAGGCCGTGAAGGTGTGGCAGGCGAGCTGCCAGAGCGGCGACATGCGCGACTGCGCTCAGCTGGGCGTGGCAGTGCTGGCACTGGGCAACAAGCCACTGGCCAAGAAGACCTTCGAGGTGTCGTGCAAGGGCGGCGACGTGTGGGGCTGCGCCATGGCGAAACACCCCAAAGTGCGCTGAGGCTCGACAGACGCCAAGATTGGCGCCAATGATTGAGGCCTCTGACTTGCCTTTCGGGGGTTCTCAGTGAAAAGACAGATAGCTTGGTTGCTTGCACTCGGCGTGACGCTGAGCCACGTGGGGTGCTCGTCGTCGGATTGCGCGGACACGCGCACGTGCGGGGGCGGTAGCAGCGCCAGCACCATCGGCAAGGCGTGCGAGACGGCCGCCGAGTGCGACGATCACCGTGCCTGCAACGGTCTGGAGCTGTGCACGGCCAAGAAGTGTGCGGCCGGGACGCCGGCCTGCAGCGTGTCGGACCCCAATCATTGCGAGGCCACCTGCAAGGAGAGCAGCGGCGGGCCAGTGTGCGGCGTGCAAGGTCGCGACGCCGACGACGACGGCTACAAGGACGCGCTGTGCAAGGAGGATCCGGGCGACGACTGCGACGACGCCCACGACACGGCGTACCCGGGTGCCCAGGAAGTGTGCGACGGCATCGACAACGACTGCAACGGCAAGGCCGACGTGGAAGACGGCCTGACGGCCTACGGCGAGAACAAGACGCTGCTCACGTCGACGGGCACGTTGACGGTGTCGTGGCCGGCCATCGTGTGGGCGCCGGAGATCCAGAGCTTTGGCGTGGTCTTCACGGTGGACGACGGTACGAACCAGTTCGTTGCCCTGCAGGTGGTGTCGCCGACAGGGACCAGCATCGGGCCGTACATCGTTCTTGGGTCCCTGCCGTCCAAGGCGGGCGTGGCTCGCATCGCCTGGAATGGCTCGTCCTTTGGCGTCGTTTGGGAAGACACCAGCAGTGGAAGCTCGGACGTCTTCTTCGTGGCGGTCAACGGCACGACGAACAGTCCCTCGGCGGTCGTCCCCGTTGCCAAGACCGCGGACGACGAGATCATCCCGTCCGTCGCCGCGGCCGGCAAATACTGGCTCGTCACTTGGCAGCGGGTGTTGAGCCCGACCACGTACGCGCTGCAGGCACAAGCGCTCGAGGCCGATGGCTCGCTGGCGACCGGCACTCCCGTGGAGCTCGTGCCGAGCTTCACGGGTTTCGGCGCCGCGCGGATTGCGGCGGGGCCAAACCAAGCGGTGGTGGCGTGGACCGAGGGCTCGCCCACCGGGAGCGTGAAGTATCGTCTGCTGGACGGGCAGTTGGCGTCCACGTCGTCGGGCACCTGGAGCGACACCGTCGCTCCGCAAGATGGTTTCGTTCAAGTTGCCGCGGCGTCGGACGGCGTGTGGCTGGGGGCCTGGCAGAGCGGCTCTCCCGCGGCACGTAACATGAAGATGGCGCGGCTGTCCGGGGCGGGCGCCAAAGACTGCAGCGAACCCGTGGCGACGGGCTCGAGCTCGTTGGGCCCTGCGGCGGTGGCGCCTTTGCCGCTGGGCAGCGCCGTGGCGTACTCCGAGGGACCGGCCGGGGGGGCGCTGAGCTTCTCGATCGCGACGGCAGGGAAAGACTGCAAGCGCATCCAGGCCGTGAAGCTCACGAGCTCTGCGTACTCGACGAACGCCTTGCCGGAGCTGGTGGGCGACATGGACGCGAGCGCGACGGCCATTGCGGCGGTATGGATCGAGCAGACTGGCGGCAAGAGCGTCGTGAAGATCCGCAACCTGGGTCCCGCGCTGTGCGACGCGCCGAAGTGACGCCGCCGTCAAGGACGGTGTGGTCCGGCGCGACGCACGCTGCGGGCGGTCGTCGTGACGTGGCCGCGCCGGACCAACACCAAAATGTAAAGAGGAGCGGAGGAGTCGTCTTCAGAGACACGTACCGTTCTGGCAGAAGAAGCTCGGGCAGATGACGTTGCAGCCGCCGCAGTTGTTCGGATCCACGTCGGTGTTGGTGCACACGCCGCCGCAGTACGTGGTGCCGGCCGGGCACTGACACTTGCCGCCGCTGCAGGCGACGCCCGTCGGACATTTTGCGCCGCAGCTGCCGCAGTTCTTGGTGTCGGTGTTGGTGTCGGTGCAGGTGGCGTTGCAGGAGGTCTGCCCCGTGGGGCACTGGCACTTGCCGGCGACGCAGGCGATGCCCGTCGGGCACTTGTTCAGGCACTGGCCGCAGTTGTCGGTGTCGGTCTGGAGATCGGCGCACACCGGATTTTGGTAACCGCACTTCTGGGTGCCGGAGGGGCACGCGGCGCACTTGCCGTCGGTACAGGTGGTGCCGGGGCACTTGTTGTTGCACAGACCGCAGTTGTTCTGATCGTTGCCCAGGTTGGTGCACACGCCGGGGTCACCCGCGGTGCCGCTCTTGCAGAACAGGGAGCCCGCCGGACACTGACAGGTGCCGTTCACGCAGGCCTTGCCGGTGGGGCAGGTGATGTCGCACCCGCCGCAATTGTTGGCGTCGGAGAGCGTGTCGCGGCACTCGTACTTCTTGGTCGTCTGGTCGTAGCACGTGAGCTCGCCGTCGTTCTGGCACTTGCATTGGCCTTCGTCGTTGCAGCTGGTACCGGGGTAGGAGCCGCACTTGCCGCCCTTGGTGCCGGTGCAGATGCCGCCGCAGCCGTCGCCCTGGCCACAGGAGTAGGTGTTGGAGCAATCCGGGGTACAGTTGGTGCAGGTCTGCGTGCTCACGTTGCAGCTGCCGCCCTTGGCCACGCAGTCGATGCACTGGATGCCGCCGGTGCCGCAGGCGCTGGGCAGGTTGCCGGTGACGCACTTGCCGCCCCAGCCGGATGAATAGTCGCAGCAGCCGCTGTCGCACATGAACGGATCGCAGAAGTCCGTCGGGTTGCATTGGCCGTAGCCGTCCTTGCCGATCATGCACTCGGCGGGGCCGTAGGTCTGGTCACAGCCGGAGCCCGGGCAGGGCTTGCCGCAGCCGTCGGACTGGCACACCGGGTACTGCGGATCAGGGAATGGGTCGCAGCCGGAGCCGCAGGCGCCGCAGGCGTACTTCGGCGGATAGCCGAAGCCCTGGCTGACGCAGGCTTGCGCGCCACAGTCGGTGCAGGCTTGGCCGCCGCTGCCGCAGGCGTCGCGCTTGCCGCCGCTCAGGCATTCCCCCGTGGCCGTGCAGCAGCCGCTGCAGGTGCTGGGGCCGCACTTGGTGCACTTGGCGGGCAGGTTCGGGAAGCCCACCGCGCAGAACTCACCGGCGGCGCAATCGCCCTTGCACACTCCGCCGCAGCCGTCGGAGTCGCCGCAGGCCTTGCCGTCGCAGCTCGGCTTGCACTCCGAACACGCGGAGCCGTTGCACACGCTGCCGCTCGTGGTGCAGTCCACGCATTTCGCGCCCTGGTAGCCGCAGGCGGTGCTGGTCGGTGGCTTGACGCATTTGCCGGTCGCGTCGCAACAGCCTTGGTAACAGTTTGCCTGGCTGCACGCGCCGCCGCCGCCACCGGTGCCGCCGCTGCCGCCGGTTCCGCCACAGACGCCGCCGCAGTACTGCGAGGCTTCTTGGATGCACAAGCTGTCCCACGCGCTCGCGCAGCAGTAGCTGTCCGCGGCGCACACGCTGGTCGTGCACGAGTCGCAGTTGGACTTCAGCGGACCGCCCAGATCGCACACGCCGTGATCGCAGGTCGCCGTGCTGCCGCCGGTGCCGCCGAAGTTGCCGGTGCCGCCGAAGTTGCCGACGTTGCCGGTGCCGCCGCTGCCGCCGGCGCCGTGTCCCGCGCTGCCCCCCGCGTTGCCGGTGCCGCCGGAGTTGCCGGTGCCGCCAGAGTTGCCGACGTTACCCGTGCCTCCGCTGTTGCCGAAGCCCCCCGCGTTTCCAAAGCCACCGGAATTGCCGAAGCCGCCGCTGCCCGCGCCGCCGTCCGGGTGCTGGCCGCCTTCTGCGTCGCCGCCCCCACAGCCGGCGATCCCGATCGACAAACACACCCCGACGACTCGCGCGAACTTTTGCAGCATGACGCACCCGTGCGCAGGCTCGGACTCGCGTCCGGCGCGCTCTTAGATTGTTCCCTCGGCGGCCCCGCGAGCCGCCCGAATGCAGCACACTAGATGCGAGGCTTCCCGACAGCGTTCACGCAAGTGGCACCGTGCGCGAAATCTGGGTAGTACAGGGGCCGCGGGGCCGATGATCAGCGTCAAACACCTCCCTTTCTTGCTGCTCTTGGCGGGGTGCTCTTCGCCGCAGGAAGAAGACTGTCCACTGCGGCCGGCGTTCCAGCTCCGGCTGGTCACCGCTGGAGCCAAGCCGCTCCCCTCCGACACCGTGCTGCGGGTGAAGTACGGGGGCGGGGTCGAGGAGTACCGGTTGGACGAGGCAGTGCACTCACAGGAGAACGTCTTCTGCCAGCACCGCGACGTGGACGGTGGTCCGGTGGAAGCCGGCGCATCGGTCAACGAGCTTTCCTGCGTGCTGTGGACCCAGGGCGCCGCGGACATCTCCGTGGAAGCGTCGGGTTATCCGGATCTCGAGAAGACGCTGGAAGCGAAGGGCAAGAACCGCTGCATCGAGACCGTGGACGTGACGCTCACCCTCGACGCCGGCGACGGCGGCCCCTGACGCGCGCCGCCCAGGGAGGGGGTGAGCTGCGCAATCTCGGGTGAGGGTAGGGGACGAGGGGATGTTGGTGAGGCGCGGAACCTCGCGCCACGGACGCGATGGGCGGAGGGACGCGAAGTGAGGTCGCGGCGCGACGGGTATCGCGCCGGACCAACATGATCTCGGCCATGGCAGAATTCATGCAGGGGGACAGCGCGAAACGGGGGCATTCGACGACGAGGGGTGGCGGCGGTATGGGGGCGGCTGGAGGGAATGAGATGGCGCAAGGGACACGGGACGTGATGGTCGCGCGCGAGGGGTTCGGACGCGCGGACGAGCTGTCCGCGGTGGGCGGGCTGACGGAGGCGTGGCAGGTGTCGGGGCACGGGCCGAAGCTGCGCGCCGTGCGGCGAGCGGCGGAAGAGCTGCGGGAGGGGTTCGTCGTGGGTGGGCGCGTGGTGAGCGTGCGCACGTTGCCGATCACGACGCTGGCGTACCCCACGAAATACGCGTTCTGGGCGGCGCCGCTGTCTCCGGCGCCCTATGTGGTGATGACGCACCGAGCGCTGTTGGTGCAGTTCCTGCTGCGCGGCGCCATCAAGACCTTGCTGTTCAATCCGACGGACGACGTCGCATCGCGGGCGACGCCATTCTTCGCGCGCATGATCCGCCAGGTGGGGGACACCATCGCGTTCAGCTTGTTGGCGAAGAAGTTCGATAGCCTCGAGCACCAGCTGGCGCAGCTCGGCATCACGCCGGAGTGCATCGATTACGTGGCGTTCGACCATTTCCATACCCAGGACTTGCGATCGCTGCTCGGGACCACGGACGGCGAGTACGCCGCGCGCTTTCCCAACGCGAAGCTCCTGGCGCCGCGCGCGGAGTGGGACGACTGGGACGACCTGCACCCGATGCAGCGCGCGTGGTTCGTGGCGGACGGCAAGCGGCGGGTGCGCACCGAGAACGTGGTGCTCACGGATGGCGACTTGCAGCTCGGAGACGGTGTGCTTCTGCTATCGACGCCGGGGCACACGTCCGGCAATCAGACGCTGTTCGTGAATACCAGCGACGGGGTGTGGGGCTGCAGCGAGAACGGCACCGCGGCGGACAACTGGAGCCCGCTCGAGAGCCGCATCAAGGGGCTGGCGGCCCTGTGCCGTCGGCAGGACCTAGACGTGGTGCTCAACGCCAACACGCCGGAGCTCGGCGCTACCCAGTACACGTCCATGATCCTCGAACGCACGCTGGTGGATCGCGTGAATCGCGCACCGGGGTTCGTGCAGATGTTTCCGTCCAGCGAGGTCACGCCGTCGCCCATTGCGCCGGGGCTTTCACCCACCATCGTTCACGGCGCGCTGTCCTACGGCGAGGTCACGCATTCCGAAGCCCGCGCAGCGGCGCCGGTGGAAGTGCGCGTTTCCGCGATGTAGCTCAGTGCTTGGGCGGAGGCGGCGGCAGATCCGCACCGATGTCCACTGCCGGGCCGTGGGAGCGGAGCACGGCGCTCTCGCGCTGGTAGTCGTCTCCTACGGCGCCCTCCACGTCCAGCCGCACGATGCCCACATCTCGGCAGAAGGTGGTGGTCACCTTCTTCTGCTTGGTGGGCGCTTCTTCCACCGTTTCCACGCAATCGCCGAAGTTGCCGGCGGGCACGTTCATGGGCTTGCCCACGGCGGTGACGGTCACGTCGCCGAAGGAGCCCTTGAAGTGCGCGCCTTCCGTGAGCGGGGCTTTGAGCAGCCAGCCACCTTCGGTCTGACGAATGCCCTCTGGCGTGAGCTCCAGGCGTTGCACGCGGCCGCCCACGGTGAGCTCCGCGAGATCCGCCCGCGCCCGGCGGATACGCATCATCAGCACGCCGCGTTCCCCGCTGTTCTCGTTCTTGGTGTCGTAGGCGAGCACCGTGTCCGTCACCAGCGGCATGTACGGCTCGACCTCGTTGACCACGGGTCCCGGCGTCCCGCCCGTCTGTGCGGGTGGTGGAGGCTCCCCGCCGCAGGCGGTGGCCAGGGCCAGGGCCAGGGCCAACGCGCCGAGTTTAGTGAGCATGTCCGAAGTACGATTGGAGGATCAGGAACACGAGCAGCACCACCGATGCGAGCAGAAGATACTTCATCAGTGGATCGGGCTCGATGCGACGTTCGAGCTCGAGGGCCGCATTCCGCACGGCGGCGTCTTCGTCGCTGTCCACGAGCTTGGGGGCGTCCCGCCGCACGGTGGCGTAATCCCCCGCTTCGAACGCCGCCACCAGTCGATCCAGCTCTGGATGCCGCGGGAACTTCAGGAGAAATCGCGGTCGCTCCGCGCCGTCCGGCCTGAGCGCGCTCGCCTTCTTCTTCTTTTTCTTTTGTCGGGCCGGCGCGAGCCCCTTGGGAACCCTCGGAGGAGGGGAACCTCGGGGCGTCGTGGTCTCGTCCTCGGCCATGGGCGCCGAAAGGTACCCCAAAAGCCGCCCCTGTGGCGGATTCGTCGCGCGTCGCCGGGGGCAGTCCCGTCAGGATGGCGCGGGGCCGCGGCGCATTACCGCGGTGATCCGGGGGGTGCGTCGCGCCAGCGCGCGGATCGGGCCGATGGTGGGGGTTGGGTCGCGCCGAAAGCGGTTGACATAGCAACTACCCGCGGCGCTTGGAGGGCGGCTGGCGCGCGTTGTGGTTCGCGCAGAGCGCGTGGATCGGGCCGATCATGGGGGTTAGGCCCACTGTTCACCTGGGTTGACCACCATCGGTGCCACTCCGGCGAGAGCGACGGACAGGTGCCGCCGCTGCCGCGCGTCGTTCGAGGGCGGACCAAGCGGCCGGAATGTCTGCAACGATGGCGATCCGAGACGAGTGCGAAGCGGACGACAGAATTCGACGCCGCGAAGACGATTTCAGTTGACGAGATTTCGGACGCTCCGCGCTCTCATTTCGTCGCTCTCGTTCGCACAGTGCCTGCGCAGCACACGTGCGCCCACTGGGCGCGCGTTCGAAAGCAAATCGCTCTTCGAGCTGTCCCCGTCTGCGAAAGCGTCTCGAGAGGGCGCTGAAGAAGGCGAAATTTCCCATGGTATGCCGGAGGAAACCACGGGGGTTTGTCATGTCATCGTCCAAAGCCATTTCCGTAGAACCGTCTGCCACCGAGCGCACTGCGCTCTCCGCACTTCAAGACCTCTCCAATCGCGATCTCTGGTCCAGCGCGGTCGTGGCCAACGCCGGTCGGCGCAAAGCCACCGCGCACTTGGTCGCCCACCTCGCCGAAATCGACCGGCGCGAGCTCGTGTTCGACGAGGGATACTCGTCCATGTTCGACTTCTGCGTGCGTGGCCTCGGGATGAGCGAGGGCACGGCGTATCGGAGCATCGCCGGGGCGCGGGCAGCGCGCTCGTTTCCGGTCGTGCTCACGCTGCTCGCGAGCGGAGATCTGCACCTTTCCGGGCTTTCGCTCTTGGCTCCGCGGCTCACGCAGGAAAATCACAGTGCGCTCCTGGAAGAAGCCGCCGGCAAGACCAGCGCGGGGATTCGCGTCGTGCTCGCGCGCTGGTTCCCCAAGCCGGACGTTCTGGACCAGGTGAAGCCGCTGCGCACTGGCGGAAAAGGTCCGGCGCCCGGCGTGGAGCCGCTCTCGGAAGGGCGCTTCGAGGTGCATTTCAGCGCTGGCGAGAGCCTGAAAGCGAAGCTCGAGCACGCCCAGAATCTGATGAGCCACGTGAGCCGAGAGCTCGAGGTCGTGGTCGAACGGGCGCTCGACGCGCTGATTCGCGAGCTGGAGAAGAAGCGCTGGGGCAAGACGGACAAGCCGCGCCACTCCCGCGGAACGAAGCCGGGCGAGCCCGGCCGTGCAGCCCGGCGCGAGGTGTACGAGCGCGACGGTGCCCAGTGCTGCTTCGTGTCGGAGTCCGGCGTGCGTTGCACGGCGAAGGCGTATCTCCAGTACGACCACATCGAAGCCACCGGCATCGGTGGTAGCGATGGCGCCTCCAATGGTCGGGTGTACTGCAGGAGCCACAATTTGAATGCGGCCAAGAAGACCTTCGGCCGCGAGTACGTCGAAGAGAAGATTCGCCTTCGTCAGCGAAGGCGTTCAGACACCGAGGACGCTGCGGATGCGGAGGCGCGGGAGAAGCAAGACAAGCTCCTCTTGGCGCTGACGAGCCAAGGCTTCAAGAAGGCCGAAGCCACGAAGGCGACGGAAAAGCTCGCTGCCGAAGCCCGCAGCCTCTCGCTGGAAGAGCTGCTCCGTCGTGCACTGGCATTGCTCGTTCCGCGGTAAGCGCGATGCGCGCGGGCTGATTCCGCGCCGAACGGACGCTGGGCCGCAGCTTGTGAGAGAGGACCGACTCAGGTGAGCACTGGGGTTAGGTCGCGCCGAAAGCGGTTGACATAGCAACTACCCGCGGCGCTTGGATGGCGGAGCGCTGAGCACGGGCGTGGTTCGGGCTGAGCGCGATGAGGGTCGCCCAGGGCGCGTTGCGGTTCGCGCAGAGCGGGGGATCGGGCCGATCATGGGGGTTGGGTCGCGCCGAAAGCGGTTGACATAGCAACTACCCGCGGTGCTCGGAGGGGGGAGCGCTGAGCGTGGGCGTGGTTCGCACAGGGCGCGTTGTGGTTCGGGCTGAGTGCGATGAGGTTCGCACAGGGCGCGTTGTGGTTCGCACAGGGCGCGTTGTGGTTCGGGCTGATCATGGGGGTTGGGTCGCGCCAAAAGCGGTTGACATAGCAACTACCTGGGCTAATCACACCCATCGATGTTCGGCAGCTCGGCTGCCGGCGTTGCGTGCTGCGGGCGTTGCGTGCTGCGGGCATTGCGTGGCTGTGGGCATTGCGTGGCTGCGGGCACTGCGTGGCTGCGGGCACTGCGTGGCTGCGGGCATTGTACGTCGCTGCGGCGCTGCGTCGCTGTGGGCACTGCGTGGCTGTGGGCACTGCGTGGCTGTGGGCACTGCGTGGCTGCGGGCACTGCGTCGCTGCGGGCACTGCGTGGCTGCGGGCATTGTGCGTCGCTGCGGCGCTGCGTCGCTGCGGCACTGCGTGGCTGCGGGCACTGCGTCGCTGCTTCGCGCCAAGTGTACTGGGACGGTGGCCAGGGCAAGTGGACGGTGTCAGCTCCACTGCGGGAGGTGGCGACATTCGACTCCTATCGTTTGGGTTCCGGGTCGTGCGGGGCCTCACTCCTTTCCCGCCGCGCAATCGGACTTTAGAAACGCACTCGGTGGGTGATGCGTTGCCCCGAAGTGGCGAACCGCCTGGCGAAGTCGCCAGTTCGCCAGGGGCGGCTCGCTGGAATTGTCGAGGATCTTGGTCGTGGAGGGTTGGCACGCGGATCGCAACGGCGTCGGGCATGAAACGAATCAAGAAGCCCAATCGCTCCGTCAGTTCGAAACCCCGCGAGCAGCTCGTCGGGATGCCCAAGCGCGTCGTCGGCGCGCCGTCGCCTGTGCGGGATCTCGTCGGGACGCCCAAGCGCGTCGTCGGCGCGCCGTCGCCTGTGCGGGATCTCGTCGGGATGCCCAAGCGCGCTGTCGGCTCGAAACCGCGCGCGCGGGACGTTATCGATTTCCCTGGCACCGGAGACATATTGCGTGCGCGGGACCTGATCGAGATCCACGTGGTGCAGGCGGACACGGCGTGGGTGCACACCCACGGCCTGCAGGACTTCGGCCTGGCAGAGCTGGAGATCCGCGACGTGCCCCGATTTCTAGGCATGCTCGCCGGCCGGCTCTTGAACGACGTGGCCGACTACATGCTGAACCCGGAGCGTCCGGTCCTCGTCAATGATCTCATCGAGATCGACGACATGGGGTTCGTGCAAGTGGTCCCCGCCGTGCCGCAACAGGGACTGATCCCCGGACATTACGACCACGAGCGTTGGACCGTCATCGACGCCCCGCTCTCACTGTGTCGCTGTGAGACCTGCGAGGCGAAGGCGCGCGCCTACGGCTGGAACTGACGCGAGGCGCGCCGTGCGAGCGGGTGGAAGTGACGCGAGGCGCGCCGTGCGAGCGGGTGGAAGTGACGCGAGGCGCGCCGTGCGAGCGGGTGGAAGTGGCGCGAGGGGCGCCGTGCGAGCGGGTGGAAGTGACGCGAGGCGCGCCGTGCGAGCGGGTGGAAGTGACGCGAGGCGCGCCGTGCGAGCGGGGGGAAGTGACGCGAGGCGCGCGGTGCGAGCGGGTGGAAGTGACGCGAGGCGCGCCGTGGGTACGACTGACACTGTGCGAGGGATCGCGCCGTGTGCTGGTACTGGTGCTGGAGGTGCCGCAGTGGCGAAGCGCGGGCCCGCGACGAAACTGCGCGGCGCGGGAGAGACGGAATGGGATGGGGCTCGCGGCGGACCAACATCCCCTCGATCCGTGTGTTGATCTAACCCCTAACCCATGTGTCGATCTCAGGGTGGTGGGGTGCCGCGGGGGACTTCGTCCTCGAACATCCACGATGGGAACGGGCCGAAGCGTCGGATGGCCAGGGCGACGCCGTCGCGGACCTTCTTGGAGCGGTCGTTTCGGAGGACGAGGAGCTTGTCCCAGCTCACCTCGAAGAGCTCGGAGGCGCCCAGCACACCGATCCAGCGCACGTTGGCGCGGGGGTGAGTGAGCGCTTGCTCGAAGAGCGGGCGGGTTCGGAGATCCGGCAGGTGGCGTTGGACGATGAAGGCGAGGGCCCACAGCGCTTCTTCGCGAACCTTGTCGTCGGGCTCGTTGGCGATGGCGTCGACAATGGCGGCCGTCGTGCGCGGATCCGAAAGATAGTGATCGAGGTGGCGCGTGTGTTGGCGGGCTTCGGAGTTGATGCGGCGGGCCGCCGCGATGCGGTCGTTGCGCTTCCCTTTGCGCAATGCTGCGAGCCGCTCGCGCTGCGCGCTGGAGATGGGCGGCTTTGGCATCAACGCGTAGAACGCCTTCTGGGCGCGGACGTCGAGGCCGGTCACGAAGCCGCGGAGCAGTAGGTCCTCGACGGTGGCGCGGTCGCGTGCCGTTGCCTTGACCCGTGCTGATTCTTCGCTGACGTCGGAGAGCGCCCGCAGCACGCGGGCCGTCGCTTCGAGCGCACCGCGGTCTTTGCCGTAGGCGCTGAACATCGAGCTCTCTGGGTCGAAGCGCACTGCACGAAGTGCGGCGGGGTCGCTCGCCCGGAGCTTGCGCTTCACGAGCGCCTCGATGGCGTAGCCGGTTGGCTCGCGCCCCTTCAAGTGATGCTCGACCAGATCGAAGGCCGTGAAGATGATGCTGTGGCGCCCGCCGTCGAGCTTCACGAGCTTGCAGGGCCAGAACGGATCGGAGCGTCGACTCATGGCGACGTCCAGACGAAGAGCGTCTTGTCCTCGCGGACCGCGCAATCGCTCACCGAGCTCGGCTCGAAGTCGGTCTTGCTCGAGATCGGCGTGGGCTTCGAGAACGTCGCGATGCTCGTGCACTTGGCATTGATGAAGGGCCACGCGTGTGCGGGCACTGCCGTGCGTGCGAGCGCAGCACCGTCCGTTCTCGATGCGAGGACGATGTCTGCCAACAAGACGCCCATGGGGCGTCCAGGATAGCCAAACGCAGCTCGGGTGTGACCGCCTAAGGTGGGATGAGGTCGAATGCCAGGGAAAGGGTGCTCGGGAACAGCATCGGAAGAACAGGAACGAGGCTCCGCAGATGTTTAGGGAGGTTCAGGGCCGCAAGCGAGACTGGGACGACGGGGCGGGCGATCCTTTCATAGCTTTGGAGATGTGGAGCGTGCACGTCGCCATTGTCATACGCAAACAAGCCTTGGCGTGCGTACTCTCGCCAATCACTGTAGTCGCCTCGTGCGGCGGCCGGGTCCAGGAATGCGTTGGTGGTGTGTGGCAGGCGGACGACGAACTTCAACAGAGCGTTGAAGCGCGTGCGTGAGCTTCGAACCCGCGCGGGGGAGGGACCGACACCATACGATGTCAACACGGCGACGTTGCCGTGCAAATCCGCGGCGAACCAGTCGAATTCGATGGGCGCGCTTCGGTCACGAATGACCTTCCAGTCTTGCACGGTCCAATCCAGCGAGTCGTCACCCAACGAGGCTGGCTCCACGAGACTGCGCGCAGAGCCTGCGGCTGGACGCAGTCGTTCACTCGGCGGTTTCGTGCGTTTCGAATGGTCGTCGTGCATGGCTAGCCCGCCGCAATGACGGCGTCGGCGAATCTGGTGGCGAGCTCGGTCACGCGATCGATATCTGCGATTCCTGCGAGCAAGGAGTCCGGGATGTTCGAGCGGCCGACGTTCGCTCCCACGATCTGACCGGCGATTGAGGCCGTCGTGTCGGTGTCTCCGCCGACGGAAATCACATGCGTCAGAACGTGTTCGAGGGACTGGCTTTTGAGGTGGGTCGCGGCGTACACCGCGAAGGGAACGGACTCGACGACCCATCCGGAGACGCCGAGCTCGGTAGCGGCCTCCGCGAGGGAGAAGCCTCGCTCGATCAGGGTGTCGCAGCGCTCACGCACGTGTGAGTACTCGGGAAGGTCCTCCGCCGCAGCGCGAAAGCCAGCGGGTGAACGGTTGCCGGCGACGGCGGAGCGAACGGCACCGATCACGAGCAAGCCGCCGACGTAGGCCTCGTCGCTGTGGTGCGTGATGCGGGCA
Organism: Polyangiaceae bacterium; assembly: GCA_020633235.1. Taxonomy (NCBI): domain Bacteria; kingdom Pseudomonadati; phylum Myxococcota; order Polyangiales; family Polyangiaceae; species Polyangiaceae bacterium. Next base: position 386,376 of record JACKEA010000008.1, read on the forward strand.
ATGTCCCGCAAGGCCATGCGATCCTTCGAGCGGGATGGATCGATGAGGAAGGCCAACGGCGCGACGCGCATCGCGACGCCGTTGCCGGCGGGAAACTCGCCGCGCGCACCCGATAGCGCCCAGTGGGCGCCGGCAGCGAGATCGCGCAGGGCCTTGAGAGTGCTCGAGCCAAGGCCGGTGACCCGTCCTGAAGTGAACCAGTCGAGGAGGTGAGAGGCCACATGCTCGGGGCGGAGCTCGCGGTGCGAGACGTACGCCTCACACGTGGCGAGAGTGAGCTGCGTGTCGTCGGAGATGCGTGACGCCTTGGGGACTGTGAAGTCGAGCGGGGCCGAACGTGCCTCGTATTCGCTGCCCCAGGCATCGCCGATCGCGCCCCCGACGATGCAGCCGACGATGCGATCGTGAATCGATTCGGCCGGGTGAATCGTCAGGGGATCCCTGTGGCTTGGCACGACGAAGCGTACATCTCGTGAGGGCTCGAAGCACGGCGAGGGGGCAGAGGGGCGTCACTTGCCGTTGGACGTACAGGTGGCGTTGCCCCAGCTGAAACTGGTGGGCGTCAGGGTTGCAGTCTTGCAGCCAGTCGCGTCGCAGATCTGACTTGCCGGGCAGTCGATCGTGTACTCGGTCGTCGGTCCGCTGAACTGGATGATGTGGCCCTTGCAGCCCACGGCCGTCTGCTCTTCCACCTGGAAGTCCACCGACTCCCAGCCCGGCGTGGAACACGTGAACCAGGCCCGGCCGCACACGGCGCACGCGGCGCTCGCGGTGCCGTCGGGCGCAGCGCCGTCCGGAGCCATCGCGTCGTCGGTGGAGCTGCAGGCGAGGCCGCAGCCATACGCCAACATGATGGCGGGCAAGGTGGCGGACGGCCAGTGTGCCATTGCGTTTCGAGACTGCATTTTGTGTGCCGACCCGCGCTGCGTCATTGTGTGCCATGGCCGGACGCGCGACGCGGCGGGATGTCCGAAAAGCGGACGTGGAAGGGGGGTCTCGCGAGTGAGCGGGGTGAAATGTCCGCTTTTCGGACATGCGACGGGAATTGACGCAGGGCGACCAGGGGCGGCGCGACGGGGAGAGCGTCGGGGGCGCGAGGGTTTGCCACGGGCAGGGCGTCGGGGGCGCGTGGTTCCGCGGCGGACCGGCAAGCTCTTGGAGGGAGAAGAAGAGGAGGTTGCTGGGAGGGGACGTGGTTCGACGGGGAGCGAGCTAGCTAGAGTGCTGGGTGGCTTGGGCGTCGAGGGTGGCTTGGGGGTTGGGGGTGGCTTGGGCGTCGAGGGTGGCTTGGGGGTTGGGGGTGGATTGGGGGTCGAGGTTGGCTTGGGGATTGGGGGTGGCGTCGGGATTTTCGAGGAGGCGGCGGAGGGTGGTGCTGATCTTTCCGAGATGGGCGCCGTCGACGACGCGGTGGTCGAAGGTGCCGCAGAGCGTGAGCACCGGGCGGACCTGGGGGCGACCGTCGACGGCGATGACCTTTTCGCGCACGGCGCCGAGGGTGAGGAGCGCGGGAGTGCGGCCGGCGGGGATGAGGGGCGCAAAGCCTTGCTCGACGCCCAGCACGCCGACGTTGGTGACGATGACCGTGCCAAAGGGATCGCGTGGCACGCCGATGGGCTCGAGGTTCATGCCGAGATCGAAGCTGAGCGCGGCGGTGGCGCGCATGATCGGGCCCAAGGTGAAGCCGGGGAAGCGCTCGAGCTTGCTCTGCGAGCGCTGGAGCGGAGTGTCTTTGCGCTTCCGGATGTGCGCGACCTGCTCGTCGAGGCCCGTGGCGATCTCGGGGAGGGTCAGGCGATCGACGTTCGAGAGCTTGCTGCCGGACAGGTTCTTGCCGTCACCCACGGCGACGGAGAAAAAGACGTCCACGGAGCGGCGCTGGAGCAGACGGCCGAGGGAGACGATGGCGTTGCACTCGGGATGAGCCGCGAAGGCCGTGGCGGCGGCCTTGCCGACGGCGTGGGTGAGGGTGACCCGGGCGCCGGTGGTCTTGCGAAGCCGCGCGAGATGAGCTTGGAGCGCGGTGACGTCGATGTCCATCCAGCCGTAGATGGTGGGACTGTCGCTGGCGCGCCAGCTGGAGAGGGCGATCTTTCGCCAGGTGGGGAGCGGCTGGAGGGTGGAGAACTGCATCGTGGGGCGAGACGCTACGACGGCGAGCGGTGGATCACTTTCACGGAGCTGCCAACTGGTGATCTCTCCGCGCCGAAGCCTCGTCCGAATGCGCGGGCCGTCGTAAGCTCGGCGCCATGCAGAGGTCGAGCCCCGGGGAGCTGAGCCCTGGCGCCCGCTACGTTGCGGGGCCGACCTTCGCTCACTTCTGCGCGAGCCCCGAGCTGTGGGGCATCGTGCTGTGGGGTCGACCGAGTCATGAAGACGTGGTGGCGCTGCGGCGATCGCTCTTGGAGGAGATCGCAGCGGATACCTTGCCGCACGTTTCCGTGGTGGACGCGAGCCGCATGACCGGCGTGGACATGGCGGCCTTCGAGGAGCTGCGGAGCTACGTGGAGGAAAATGCGGAGGCGCTGGCGCGCGGGGTCACCCGGCTGGCGTTGGTTCGGCCGGACGGGCTGCCCGGAGCCGTGGTGGCGGGCATGTTCGCGGTGATGCCGCAGCCCTATCCGGTGCGCGTGTTCGCGTCGCTCACGCCCGCGCTCGGCTGGCTTTCCGAGCACGAAGAGGAGCTTTCCTGCGAGGGGCTGGCGCGCGTGTTGGACGACGTGGTGGCGGAATGCGCGGACGCCGCGCCCATCGTGACGGCGCTGGCGACGTACTTCGCGTCACACCTGACGAACGCGAACGTCGGGGATGCGGCGCGGGCATTGCACCTCTCTCTGCGCACGCTGCAGCGGCGGCTGAGCGAGGCGGAGACGACGTTTCAGGAGCAGCTGGGCTTGGCGCGCCTGGCCGAGGCGCAGCGCTTGATGCTGGACAGCGAAGAGCCGCTGACCACCATCGCGATGGAAGTTGGCTGCGCTTCGCTGCAGCACTTCAGCGCGCTGTTTCGGCGACACACGGGTGAGTCTCCGAGCGCATGGCGGGAGAGCCACAAGCGAGCGACCTAGAGCGTGGCCGTGGACAGCGCGCTGTGGTGGAAGCCGAGGCGCGGGTCATCGAGCCAACCCAGGTGCTCGGGGAAGAAACGGCGTACCGGCGGGAACGGGATCCGCCGGAGGACGCGAAGCTCCGGGTAGCTGTAGACGATGACCTGGTTCTGTCCGCGGTGCGCCGACAGCAAGTAGCGACCGCAGGGGCTGAGCTGCAGGCCGTAGCTGCCGTCCAGCGTGGAGCCGCGGGCGATGCGCAGGGCCTTGACGAAGGAGTGGGCTTCGCGAAGAACGTTCGCGCGGCTCAGGGCCTCCACCAGGTTGGAGACGCCCGCGCGGATGTGGAGCACGGAGCCGAGGGGGCCGACGCGCTCGTCCACGTAGCGAACTTGGGACAGCGTCTGCAGATCGACCGCGGCGATCACGTTGCTGGCGCAACAGTTGTAGAGCACCGTGTCTTCGGTGACGACCACGTCCGAGGTGAGGGCGCCGGGCAGATCCTTCGGGATGGAGAGGTGGCGCAGGACGGTGGCGCTGGGGCCGTCGATCTCGAACAGGTAGTTCTTGAAGTGAGCGATGGTGTACTCGGAGAACTCCATGTTGCTCTGCGGCGTGCAGCGCTGAGTGGGCGCGTAGAACACGTCTCGTGTGGGGTGCACGCCCAGGTGCCAAACCGTGGCGGGGAGACGGACGACCCGGTGCTCGCGGGTCTGTAGATCGAAGATGCCGACCTGGTTGGCGTAGCCATGCTGGTCGTGATCCATCGCGCCGTAGAACAAGTATCGGCCCGACGGGGAATGCTTGATGGCGTGCGGGAGCGTCACCCCGTGGGCGCCCAAGCGTTCCGGGTGGCTCAGATCGGACATGTGGAACAGATGGAAGTCGGGACCCAGAACAGTGACGAAGCGATCGTCGTCGAGCCACACCACGTGGGTCTGACTGCTGTACGGCACGTCCGGTACGGCCCAGCGCAAGGTGGACTCGCGGCGCACTTCCTTCAGCGTGCGCGGGTCGTAGAAGAACAGGCACTGGGCCAGGTTTCCCAGAAAGCCCAACGTGCCACTGGGGTTGATCTGGGTGGCGTGGGCGCCCGAGAGGCCCGGGTAGAAGCGGACGTCGATCTCGTAATCATCTCGCTCGGGCGCGCAGCGTAGGCGGGCGATGCCTGCCAGTCCTTCGAAGCCGTTGAGGCCGAATCCGTCGAGCGCGATGAACAGATCGAACATGCCCGGGGGATTAGTCGGGCAGGCGGGCCTTCGCTTTCCGGCGCGTGCCAAACGCTGATCTGGGAGCGCCACGACGAATGACGACGGCGAGGAACGCAAGGACGAAGAGGGCGCCAGGAGTTGGGGAGCTCGGGCCGAGGGAGCAGCTGCCGGTCAGGTCGGCCGTGTCGAGGCACGCGCCCCAGACCGAGTCGTCGAGACGCCGGCATTCCTGAGCGGGACCGCATGCCGATTGCTCGGGCAGACAGCGCGCGCGACACGCACGCGGATAACCGGCGCACACGCCGCTCTCGCACTCCGCATTGCTGGCGCAAACTGCGCCCTCCGCCCCGGGGCTCGGCGTTGGCCAAAGACACTGGCCTGCGGTGCAGCGCATGTCGGAGGGGCAGTCCGTCGCGTGTGTGCACGGGGTGGCGCAGTAGGCGTGGGACGGTGCGTCACCTGGCGCGACGCAGCTGCCCGCCGCGCACTGGGAGTCGAGCTTGCAGGGCTCCCCTCCTTGGCGCGTGTGTTCCCGGTACTCGTCCACGAAGCCGCGGATGAAGCTCAGGGCGCTGTCGTCGAGGCGGGCGAGCTTGGCGTAGCTCTCACACGCCGTGTCGCCGCGGGAAACCACCGCGACGAGCTGCCCCTTGGGGCCGAACGCCGGTCCGCCCGAGTCACCGCGGCAGGGTCGGGAGGGATCGGGGACCGTGGTGATGAGCGCAGGCGCGAGGTCGCTGATGGCGACGCGGCCGATCCGCTGGCTGCCGAAGTCGTCCCCGGTGCCGTAGCCCAGCACCCACAGTGGATCTCCGACCTGGAGCTTTTCGGCGGGGCCGACGCTGACCGGCGCGACCTCCGACACTGGCTCGGAGAGCAGCAGCACGGCGATGTCGTGCTCGCCCGTCGCGGGATCGAAATCCGGGTGCGCAGTGCCGAGGCGCACTTCGCGGTAGGCGCCGGACTCGACGAAGGCGAAGAGCTCGGGCTCGACGCAGTGCGCCGCGGTGAGCACGACGTTCGGGGCGACCAGGCTACCGGAGCAGGTGAGCGAGCCTCGAGAGAAGAGCGCCACGCCGTTCTGCACGTGGGCCGCGGCGGAGTCGTAGAGGGGGAGCGCGACGTGATCGTCGCGCTCCCCGGTGGTGTTCGCGCTGCAGGCCGTGAGAAGCAGCAGCAGCGCCAGCGGGCGGGGGTTCAGCATGAGTTGAAGCAAGCGTCGATGAGGTCGCCCGTGGTCTCGCCGCAGACCTCACCGGAGAACTTCGTGAAGCCGTTGTCGCAGGTGCAGTGAGTGCAGACGGTGCCGGCTCCGCCGCCGCTGTGGGTGCCGCCGCCCCCCTTCGAGCAGGTGTAGTCCCCCTCGTCGATGAAGCCTTCGTTGCCGGGGTCGTCCGCTATCGTGCAGGTCTTTTTGGGATCGTACTTTCCAGCCCCACAGTCGACCCAGTCGCCGGCGGGCATGTACCGGTAACAGCCAAAGAGCCCGCACATGCAGTTGCGCGAGCCGTCGGCGTTGAGGCGAGACTCGTCACAGCACATGCGCCCAGAAGACAAGCAGGCGGCGCGATCGGCGGGGTTGACGTAGGAGCAGGTGGGGCCCGTCGTTGGTGCACAAGCGCTGAGATCGACGGTCATCAACTTGGTCATGCTGTACACGCAGTCGACTCCCGCCGAGCTCAGTGCGCCGATGATCATGTCGCGCACCAGGCCTTCGATGGCGCTCTCGGGAGCGCCACTGGCTTGCGCCGAGATTGCCGCACTCGTGATCTCTGCGGCTATCTGGATTGCGTGCAACGGCGCCCCCTCCGGTGTGCAGCTGATTGCGGTGTCCAACACGTCGAGGACGAAGCCCATTACGGCACCAGCACAGCTGCTGCTGTACTCACCAACGCCGACGTCCATGCGTTGTGCGGTGTACAGGTCGCCGCGGATCAAGTCCGGGGCGCCGTCCTTGTAGATGTGTTGCTCTAGACCGTCGGCTTGCTCCGCCCAGTACGCCTCGGCGGTGGGCGTGGTGACGCGGGTGAAGCTCGTCTGCTGGGACTCGCTGGCCTCCCCTTCGTTCCAGATCACGACGAGGGGGGCGCCGGTGGCATCCACGCCCGTGGTGCAGCTGCCCTTCGGGGCGCTGTACACGTTCCAGTGCTCGATGCCGCGTTCGCTTCCGAGCACCGCGTCGTGGACTTCTGCGTCGCCGCTTTGGCACGCTTGAACGCGCTGTTCGAAACGCCGCTGGGCGTTCACTTCGTCGGGCGCGCTCGACCCACAACCAAACAGTGCCACACCGGCCGCGACGAACATCGCCGCGGATGACAAACGTAGAGACATACCTCTCTCCTCTTTGTTGAGATTGAAAGGAGCCGTCAGCTCCGATCGAGATACGTCGCTCCGCAAAATTGCTGCTTGTCTGGAGGTGCCAAGGGGTTGTCGCGACGTGCCAGCGTGGCGTGGCGCGGTGTGCCGTGGGAAGCTGCGCGCGTGTTGGAGCACCGGATTCGGTGGACGCTGCGTCGTCGCGAGTGGCTGCGCACCGAATGGCCCGCCGTCGTTCTTTGGTGTGGTTGGGCCGGCGCCCTGCTGGCGCCCCTCGCGCTTGCGATACAGCGCTCTCTCTGGTGGCTTGCGTTGCTGCCGTTGTGGTGGCTCGTGGGCGGTCGCAAGGCTGCAGGCATCGTGTCGTTTCTCGCTCTCGGTCGTGAACGTTTCGAGCTCACCCTGCGCGAGGATGGGGCAATCTTCGTGTCTTTCAACGGTGGCGAGCCAGTGAACGCGTGGTGGCGCGGGTTCGTGAACCAGGGGAGCACGTTCCTGCTCTGGGGCGCAGATGGCCGCTACCGACTCGTCATTCCCAAGCGGGCGCTGACGGCCGCGGACTACGCCGCGATCGAGGAGCGTGTGGGTGTGGACTTGCGCACCTTGCTCTTCGCCCAAGAGGCGCGGCTCTGACGTCGACTAGTGCTGCGCTTCCAAGACGTACGCCAGCTGCTCGCCGATCTCCGTCGTGCGCGCCTCGGTGGGACAGGCGTCGAGGGCCCTGCGCGCTGCGCTCTGAGCTTCGGAGCGCTGTCCCTGCTTCCAAAGGGCGTGGGCCGCCACCGCGTGCAACAAGCACTGCACATGACCGCCGCCCTTCGAAACGGGAAGCGCCTCCGCGAGCGCTTCGGCCGGGTCGCCGTAGATCAAGCATTGGTTGGCGAGCATGTAGCGGCACGCGCCCACCTCGAGCCGATCGGGTCCGATGCTTCGGGCTTCTGCCAGAGCCTGTCGGTACGCCGCGGTGCCGTCGGCGGGTCGACCCAGCTCGTTGAGCACGCCGGCAAGCATTGCGAACAGATGCCACAGCTCGTGGGCTTCGTCGGATTGCGCGATGGCCTGGCGCAGGAGCACTTCTGCTTCCGCGAAGCGTTCTGCTTCGATGTGCGCCCAGGCGGAATCCTCGAGGTTCGATGTCACGGGGCTACTCTTGGTCAAGAGTCCGTTGGAGAAGCTGCGCGAGCAACGCGCTGTCGCGGGCCAGTGGCACCATGAGCTCGGCGAGCTGCCGGAGCGCGTTCTTGTCAGCGGAGCGCGCCACGAACGTGTCGTTCTCGCAGTCGAGCCCGATCCGTCGCGCGACGGCTTCCTCCAGGTGTTCTTCGAGTAGATAGCTGGCCACGGCTTCCCATCCGTACCCACCCGCGCGGTGATTCGCCTTCTGGAAGACCTGGTGCAGGTCGAGCGAGTCCGCGGACCTCAGGTACAAGGTCCACTGACCACCGTCGACTTCGGGCTCCAGCAAGCGAAAGGGCTTCAAGTCCGTGGGCTTCTTGCAGCGAGAGATGGCGAGCTCGAGCAACAGCGGATCGACGTCCCACCACGTTCGGAGCTGCTCCAAGGGAAGTGCGAGCTCGGGCGTGCCGAGGTCGCGCGCCGCTTCGACCTCGAGGGAGCCGACCGTGTGGCTGCTGAGCGCTCCGATGAGCGCATCGACGGCACGCGAGTCGTGACGGGTGACGAGGCCGGCGATGGCTTCCGCGCGCGTGTCGGGATCGGGATCCTCGACGCGGGCGAGGAGCGCGTCGCGGATCTCCGGGGTGTCGGTGTCGATCTGCGAGCCGAGGCCAAAGGTCGCCCAATCGCGAACCTCGGATGCGTCGTCGTCGGACAGAGCGATCAACGTGTCGATTGCCAGCGTCGATTCCAGGCCGAGCAGCGCGAACGCGACCGCGCCGCGGACGTTGGGGTCTGGGTGTCCCGCAAGTGATGCAACGGCCGAGGCGTCCGCGTCCAGATGTCCAAAGGCGAGCACGGCCGCTTGCACGACAGCCGCTTCCGGATCCGAGAGCAGCTGGGTGAGCAACGGCAGCGTCGCGTCGCGGAACGGAAATCCGTCCGCGTAGCCGAGTTGCCCGAGCACGTCTGCCGACAGGCGGCGGTCTTCATGGCGCGGGCTGGACGATAGAGCCACGCAATCGTCGAACACCGTCTTCGTCGGTCGCTCGTGAAGCTCGGCGACGGCATCTGCGTACGCCCCGGCGTCTTCCGCTCGCAGGAGATCACGGGCTCGATTGACTAGGGGATCCATGGCTCGCTTCTGGAGGAGGTAGCATCGACGCGGCGGGATGTCCGAAAAGCGGACGTGGAAGGGGGGGGCTCCCGAGTGAGCGGGGTGAAATGTCCGCTTTTCGGACATGCGACGGGAATTGACGCAGGGCGACCAGGGGCGGCGCGACGGGGAGAGCGTCGGGGCGCGAGGAGCTGTGACGGGCAGGGCGTCGGGGGCGCGAGGAGCTGTGACGGGCAGGGCGTCGGGGCGCGAGGTTCCGCGGCGGACCGACATGGAAATGAACAGCGGGGGGGCGCTCCGGAAATGAGCGGCCGTGGCCATTTCCGGACGGCGCGCGGGGTCAGAACTGGAAATAGACGAAGGGGACGGCGTCGGCGGTGGCCATCTCGCGGAGGACGAGCGCGACGCAGAACAGGAACGCACCCTGCGCGGGGGCCGGCATTTGGATGAAGGCGCGCTGGATGCCCTGGTACACGCGTTCCGGCGTCCAGTGGGACAGCAGGCCGAGGGCGAGCATGCCGACGACCTGCCACGGCAGGTTCGGGTGATACGTGGTGAGGGTGCCGAGCTGCGCGAAGACGATGGCCGCCTTCTGGAACGTCTCCGAGCGGAAAAAGATCCACGCGGCGCACACCAGGTGGAACGTGAAGAGGACCGCGGCCGCGTGGGTGAGCGGTGAGATGGGCTTACGTCTGCGCGGTTTGCGCTGTTGGTAGGCGCGGGTGACGGCGAGGGCGGCGCCGTGGATGCCGCCCCACACCACGAAGGTCCAGTTGGCACCGTGCCACAGGCCACCGAGGAGCATCGTGAGCATCAGGTTGATGTACGTGCGTACGGGCCCTTTGCGATTGCCGCCCAGCGGGATGTACAGGTAATCGCGCAGCCAGGTGGACAGCGAGATGTGCCAGCGGCGCCAGAAGTCCTGGATGTTGGGCGCCTTGTAGGGAGAGTCGAAGTTCAAGGGGAAGCGCACGCCGAGCAGCAGGGCGGAGCCGATGGCGATGTCCGTGTAGCCGGAGAAGTCGCAGTAGATCTGCACGGCGTAGCCGAGGACGGCGGCGTAGTTTTCGAGCGCGGAGTACTGGATGGGCGCGTCGAACACGCGGTCCACCAGGTTGAGGGCGAGGTAGTCGCCGATGGCGATCTTCTTCATCAGGCCGGTGGCGATGAGGAACAGGGCCTCGCTGCCTTCCGCGGAATTCCAGCGCGGAGGGCCGGCCAGCTGCGGGAGCAGATCCCGCGGGCGGACGATGGGGCCGGCGACCAGGTGGGGGAAGAACGCGACGAAGGCGAGGTACTCGAAGTAGCTCTTCTGCGGCTTGATGTCGCCGCGATACACGTCGATGACGTAGCTCATCGACTCGAACGTGAAGAAGCTGATGCCGACGGGCAGAGCGACGTTCAGCGTGCGGTGGGGCACGTCGATGCCCAGGCCGTGGAGCGCGGCCACGGCGCTGTCCACGCCGAAGTTGTAGTACTTGAAGATGCCGAGGATGGTGAGGTTCACCACCACCGTGCCGGCGAGCCAGAGCTTGCGGCTGCGCTCGTTCTTGGCCTTGAAGATGGCGTGACCCAGCAGCCAATCGATGGTGGACGACGCCCAGATCAGCGGCAGGAAGCGCCAGTCCCAGTGGGCGTAGAAGACGTAGCTGGCGCCCAGGATGAAGAGCAGCCGCACCTTGCGGGCGCGCAGCAGAAGGTAGCCGAGGGCGAGCCCGACCCCACCGCCGGCGATGGTCCACGCGGCGCCCTTGCCGAGCGGCAAGCCGATGCCGACGAGGCCGAGGGTGAGCGGATCCCGATGCGCGGTGGTGAACGTAAGAAAGCCGAGGGCCGCGCCGTTGACGAGCAAGCTCGCCAGGGCGATCTGCGGGGGCGGGGGCGCGTCCGTTGGAGTCTTTCGGCACAGCGTGAGGCTCAGGAGCAGCGCGATGGCCGCGATGCCGAGGCTTGACGGCGTGCGCTCGCCGAACACTGTAAAGGCGCCCACGGCGAACCACGGGAGCAACGCCACCCAGCGCCGATTGGCCAGCGTCCACGCGACCAAGAACACGATCGCGAAGAACTTCGCGTAGGCGAGGGTGTTGAACAGCACGGCGGGCCACCCGGGTTAGGAAATCTTGGGGGCCGCGTCGAGCAGGAAGCGCCCAATCTGCCAAAAATCCGCTCTGGGATCCGCAGTCTTCCAGTTGACGGCGGGCCCTCGGAGGCAAAGGCTAGCGGCGATGCTCAAACGGCTGCTCTTCGGCGTGGTCAAAGGGATCCTCGTGGGAGGCATCCTGGGCCTTTTGTTCGTGAAGGCGCTGGGGCTGACGGCGTTTGGAGCAGTGCTGGCGTACTTGGCTGCAGTGGTCACGGGGGTCTTGACGGGGCTCGTGGCGGGCAAGCCGATTTGGGCGGAGGGCGCGCGCATCGAAGCGGGGCTCAAGGCCTTCGTGGGCGCCCTGGTGGGTGCCGGCGCGATGTTCGTGCTGCGCAAGTGGGCACCCGTGCATCTGGATCTCGGTGCCTTTGGCAACGGTGTCCTCGGGGAGCTGCCCATCGCGAGCCTACCGGTGATCGCGACGGGGCTCGCGATGCTGTACGAGATCGACAACACCGGTGAAGAGCCCAAGAGTGGGGACGCGGACAAGGCGCAAGGGAAGAAGCGCGTGGAAGAGTTGTCCGAGGGTGGGCTGGAAGAAGTGCTGGAAGAGCCGGCCGCGGAAGAGCGGCGCTCCGCTCGACGTTAGATGCCGCCGGCACGCATCGTCCTGTGGGTGACGAGCATTGGCGGGCTGGCGCTGCTCGCGCGGTCCTTGGTGATGGGACCCGTGCCGATGTGGTTCGCCGTGACGGCGTTCATTGCCTACGCCACGCTGTGCACCGTCGGCGTGCTGATGCCGCAGCTCGAGATGTACGGGGACGTGATTTCCCGGGCCGAGCCGGGGGGCCGCGCCGTGGCGCTCACCTTCGACGACGGTCCCTTTCCGGAGACCACGCGCCAGGTGCTCGAGATCCTGGAGCGCGGCGGGCACAAAGCGACGTTCTTCGTCGTCGGGCGCAAAGCGCGGCTGTATCCAAAGCTGCTCGAGGACATGCGGGCAGCCGGTCACGAGATTGCGCTGCACGGTTACCAGCACGACCGACTATTCGCGTTGAAGACGCCGCGCTACGTGGCGGAGGACATCGAGCGAACGCGTGGCGTGATCGAGAGTGCCATTGGCGAACGCCCCGAGTGGTTCCGACCGCCGGTGGGCTACGTGAGCACGCGCACCGCCGCGGGCGCGAAGCGGGCGGGCGCGCGCCTCGTGGCATGGTCGGCCCGAGGCGTGGACGGCATCGGCGAAACGGATCCGGAGCGTGTGGCCGAGCGCGTGACCAAGAAGATCGACGACGGTGCCATCGTGCTCCTGCACGATGCGGCGGAGCACGACGACTTCGTTCCCGCGACGATCGCGGCACTGCCGGACATCCTCGCTGACATCGACGCCAAGGGCCTGCGCGCCGTGACGCTGTCCGAGCTCCTGGGCGCCGCGGAGCCCGAGGTTCCGCGCCGCAGCAAACAAGAAGCCTGAAATCTGGTTGTCGGGCCGCCGCGGAACCGCACTCAGCGGACACCGCGGGCGGGTGACGATCCACCGCGTTCGGCCGCGCGGCGATCCACCGCGTTCGGCGTGCCGCGATCGCCGGGGGCCCGGTCGCGGGGGCACGGCGCGATCGACGGGGGTGGGTCGCGCGGAAATCGGTTGATATGCGAAGTGGTTCTAACCGCGCGCGGGCGAAGGTGAAAGGGGGGTGTGGCGTGCATTGGGAAGTGCTGCGGGGGCGGAATTTGTCGGGATTCATGGGGGTTGGGTCGCGCGGAAATCGGTTGATATGCGAAGTGGTTTTCGGGGTCGTGAGGGTCGAAGTCGGTCAGAGCCGGCGGGCGTGCATGGGGAAGTGTTGCGGGGGCGGAATTTGTGGGGATTCATGGGGGATGTGGTGCGCGGAAATCGGTTGATATGCGAAGTAGTTTGGGCGGCGCGCGGGAGCGAAGTCGGTCAGAGCTGTTGGCGGGCACGGCGGCGAGTTGGGGCGAAGTCGGTCAGAGCTGTTGGCGGGCACGGCGGCGAGTTGGGGCGGGGTGGAGTTGTTGGTTTCGGGGTCGTGAGGTCGAAGTCGGTCAGAGCCGGCGTGGCGTGCATGGGGAAGTGCTGCGGGGCGGAATTTGTGGGGATTCATGGGGGATGTGGTGCGCGGAAATCGGTTGATATGCGAAGTAGTTCGGGCGCGAGCAACCCCGTGAGCGTCCGCTGTTCGGCGGATGCGATGTGCGACGCGGACGGCGCGGAGGCTCGCGGCGAAGTGCGGCGAGGACACGACGCGGGTCAGGCACGCCGTCGCGGTCGCGGTGGCGTCGGTGACGGCGATGTCTCGGCGCGGCCCTCAGGCGTGATGGTGAAGTCGATGAGCGGCGAGCCGCGGGTGCAGCGCGCAGGCGTGCGCGTGACGGCGGTCAGCAGATGCGATGTGCGGCGCGGACGGTGCGCTTCGCGCGCGCGGCGGCGGTCAGCGGATGCGATGTGCGACGCGGACGGCGCGGAGGCTCGCGGCGAAGTGCGGCGAGGACACGACGCGGGTCAGGCACGCCGTCGCGGTCGCGGTGGCGTCGGTGACGGCGATGTCTCGGCGCGGCCCTCGGGCGTGATGGTGAAGTCGATGAGCGGCGAGCCGCGGGTGCAGCGCGCAGGCGTGCGACGGCGGTCAGCGACGCAGCCGCGGTGGGAAGTGTTGCGGGGGCGGAATTTGTGGGGATTCATGGGGGATGTGGTGCGCGGAAATCGGTTGATATGCGAAGTAGTTTGGGCGGCGCGCGGGAGCGAAGTCGGTCAGAGCTGTTGGCGGGCACGGCGGCGAGTTGGGGCGAAGTCGGTCAGAGCTGTTGGCGGGCACGGCGGCGAGTTGGGGCGGGGTGGAGTTGTTGGTTTCGGGGTCGTGAGGGTCGAAGTCGGTCAGAGCCGGCGTGGCGTGCATGGGGAAGTGCTGCGGGGGCGGAATTTGTGGGGATTCATGGGGGATGTGGTGCGCGGAAATCGGTTGATATGCGAAGTAGTTCGGGCGCGAGCAACCCCCGTGAGAGCGTCCGCTGTTCGGCGGATGCGATGTGCGACGCGGACGGCGCGGAGGCTCGCGGCGAAGTGCGGCGAGGACACGACGCGGGTCAGGCACGCCGTCGCGGTCGCGGTGGCGTCGGTGACGGCGATGTCCTCGGCGCGGCCCTCGGGCGTGATGGTGAAGTCGATGAGCGGCGAGCCGCGGGTGCAGGCGCGCAGGCGTGGCGCGTGACGGCGGTCAGCAGATGCGATGTGCGGCGCGGACGGTGCGCTTCGCGCGCCGCGCGGCGGCGGTCAGCGGATGCGATGTGCGACGTGGACGGCGCGGGGGCTCGCGGCGAAGTGCAGCGAGGACACGACGCGGGTCAGGCACGCCGTCGCGGTCGCGGTGGCGTCGGTGACGGCGATGTTCTCGGCGCGGCCCTCGGGCGTGATGGTGAAGTCGATGAGCGGCGAGCCGCGGGTGCAGGCGCGCAGGCGGCGCGCCTCGCGCTGGAGCGTGCGCTCGGCGGCAGGGGACGTCGCGACGTAGGTGAGGGACGGCGCGCTCGGCGCGTGGGAACCAAGGGCGGCGGCCCGCGCGAAGGGCGACGCATCCGCCGCGCCGCGCCCCTGGTCCTGCCCATGACCGGCGCCGTGCCCCAGTAGGCCCGCGGCGCCCATTCCGGCTCCCGGCGCGGTGCCGCTGCCACCCGGTCCGACCCCGGATACGGCCAGCCCTGTGCCGCGCGGATCCGCGGGCTCGGGCCCGTACATGTTGCCCGTGGTGTCCCACTCGTCGTTGCCCTGGTACGTGCGCTCTCCGAAGGACGCCACGATCACGTCCCCGGTGGGCGGCTCCGCGTCGATCCCCCAGCGGTCGGCGTACGACCTCGACTCCATGCCGATGGCGTACAACAGGAGCTCGGCGTCCGTGAGACGCGACTCTTTCGCGAGGTGTTCCCGTCCGCGCATGTGCAGCGATAGCTGCGCCCAATGGCCGAGGGCTTTCGGTGCGCGGGGGCTGCCCGCGGGCCCGCGTTCCAAGAGCGCGCGCGCACCCGTGCCGCCGCGGCGGCGATCCGGCTTCGACGTGCGCGTTGCGACGACGCGCTCTCCGCGCTCTGGCGCGGGTCGTTCCGGCAACAGCATGTGCCCGCCGGTGTCCGCTGGCGGCGCGGCCGGTGCGAGGCGCGCGTGGAAGTCCGGCGAGACCTCGAAGCTGAGCCGCGGCGCGTGCGCCTGTTTGCGGAGCGCCGCCTGGGTCCGCGCGTCGCGATCCACGGTGAGCTCGGGCCCGACGCCGAGCGACGGCCCGGACAGTGCGACGGAGAGCAACACGCCGAAGTACGCGAACAGCGCGCTGGCGCCCGCCAGATCACGAAGCCACTGACGGCTCCCGAAGCGCCCGACCACGACGTCCGACGTGGTGACCGTGAGCGCGCCGACCTGCTCCGGAACCTCCGCACTGCCGTCCAATCGCAGCGCGCCGGCCGCGTCCATCTCCAGCACGTGCGCCGTGCCCGGCACCCGCATTCGCTCCCCCGGCGCGAGCACCCGGCGGCAAACCGCGAAGTCCCCCCAATCCAGCGCAATGAGCCGACGATTCGCGGGCATGCGAGCTATGACACCCGCAGCGCGGCCTTGTTCCTACTCGTCCGTGAATGCCTCCGCGCTCAAGTGATTGGCCCCCGCGGCGGGAAAACTGGTCACCTCGGGTCGGCTGCACAGCGTGACGACGTCCGCGGGCGTGTCGTTCTTGAACAGTCGCTTCGCCCCCAGCCACGCCTGGTTGATCGCGCCCCCACCAATGCCTTGAATGGGCTTCGGATCCGGCACCGTGCCGGTCTGCATGTAAGTGAGCACGCGGTAGCCATGGTGCGCGTAGGCATCGCGCAGTCGGTCGTAGGCATGGGGCTCCAGCGAGTCGCCCTGCGCGAGCACCGTGCGGGCCGCATGCATGAAGGCGCCGAGCCCCATCGAAACGTGGCCCAGATCGCGCATGCGCTCCGCGTTCACGCCATCCGGAAACTGCCCGGGGTTCACCGGCGTGAAGTCGTCGTTGATCTGCGCCGCGCCCACGCCGCCGCCCCAATGTTGCTTGGTGAGCGCGACGTGGGGCTGGTTCTTGTCGTTGAGCAGCGGTACCACCGCGTTGCCGTCGTACTTGGAGTGATAGATGGACTGCGCGATGCGCTGGTAGAAGTACTGCTTCGCGTCGCTCCACAACGCAATGTCTCCAACGTAGGCCGCGATGGCCAGCTTGGAGTCCGCGAAGCTCGCGTGCCAATTGGGCCCGTTGGTCCAGTCCAAGATCGGATAGCTCACGTTCACCAAGAAGCTCGTGAAGTCCTTGTCCTGGTAGTGCACGATCGCCGCCGCCTGAGCCAGGTTCGTGCACGTCCAACCCGCCACCAGCCGGTACTGCATCGCGGTGTCGGTCTGCCAGGACGTCACGCCGCGCAGCTCGTCGAGCAGAGCGACGACTTTGGTGCGCCGCTCCGGCTTGCCGTCCGCCGCCCACAGCACCGCCTGCACCTTGATGTAAACGGACTCGTCGCGCAGCACGTCGCGCTCCACGCTGCTGATCTCGGTGCCGTACGGCGCATAGGTCTTGTTCACGTTGCCGGCCCAGCTGCTGGCGAGCCGCGTGTACTCCTTGGAGCTCGTGGACCAAGCGTCGATCTCCGCTTGCGTGTACACGGGGTAGCCGAATTGGAGCCCGCCGCTCCCCGCCGCGCCGCCACTGCCGCCCGCGCCGCCACTGCCGCCCGCGCTCCTGCAGCGCCGCCGCCCGCTGCGCCGCCGCTCCCTGCCGCGCCGCCACTGCCGCCCGCGTTGCCCGCCGCGCCGCCACTGCCGCCCACGCCGCTACCCGCGCCGCCATCGGGCTGCGACGACGTCTTGGCGTCGTCATCCCCGCCGCTACACGCGGTCGTGACCACGGTCAGTGCGCACACCACACCCAACGCAGCGAACTTCCACATGCAGACCAGCGTACGTTTCAAACGCTCAGCGAACCACCGCGTCTCACGAGATGTAAGTCGATGTAATGCGTGGCACGCGCTAGTCGATAGGCCTTGGACGACGCAACGGCGAAGGAACGAGGATCGACCGATGCTGAAGAAGCTCCTGGGGATGGTGGTGGTGGGCGCAGGATTCGTTGCTTGCTCGTCTGCGGGAGGCGGCGGCGGCGGTGGCGGCTTTGACGGTGGCGGCGCCGGTGGGTTTGGAGCCTTCGGAGCAACCGGCGGAGATAGTGGCGCGCTGGGCGGGACGGGCGGCTTCGGCGCAACGGGCGGAACCGGCGCAGTGGGCGGCTTCGGCGCAACGGGCGCAACGGGCGCAACGGGGGGCTTTGGCGCAACGGGGGGCTTCGGCGCAACGGGCGGAACGGGGGGCGGAAGCAGCCTGATGTTCGGCAGCGCCTGCGCCAGCGCAGTGCAATGCGGTGGTCTCACGTGTTTGACCCCGAGCTCAGGCGCGCTGGACGGCGGCGGCCCGGCGAAGGGCCTGTGCACCGCGGCGTGCGCCTCCGACTTCGACTGTCAAGGTCTCGGCTCGAACGCCGTGTGTCTCGAGTACTCGACGGGTGTGGGGTTCTGCTTCGAAGGCTGCAGCTTCGGCAATCCGGGCAACACCTTTCTCCCGAGCAAGTGCCACGGCCGCCCGGAAATGGCATGCAGCCCGCTGAGCGACGGCGTGTCCCTGGTGGGCCAGGCGTGCTTGCCCCAATGCAACAGCGACGCCGATTGCGGCACCCTGCACTGCGACCCGAAGAGCGGTCTGTGCCGGGCCACCCCGGCCACCGGCAAGGATCTCGGTGCCGAGTGCGTGCAGCAGGACGGCGGTCCTGGTGAGTGTAAGGGCAACTGTACCGGCATCGTGAACCCGGGCAGCAGCGTGCCCTTCACGTACACCTGCACTGAGCGCTGCACATTGGGAGCGCCGGCGCAGTGCGGCTGGGACGGAACCTCTCAGGCGCCTGGGTTCTGCCTCTTCAGCTCCACGCTGATCTCCACCCCCGGCATCGGCGATCAGGGCTCGTGTGCGCAGTTGTGCTCGTGCAATGCCGACTGCAAGAACCCGAGCTTCGTGTGCCGAGCATTCAACGATCCCAACTTCGAAGCGACGCTTGGGCAGAAGGGCTATTGCGGTAGCTCGAGCATCCAAGGCGGCGGCGTCGACCCAGGGATCCCCGTCTGCAACTGAGCCGACGACACGTTCGCCAATGGGCGTTCGGGCCGTGGTGGCCACGGGAGGGTTCCTCGTAGTGTTCCGCTCTCCTCCGCAAGCATGTCGGTCCGGCGCGGAACCACACGCCCGCGAGGTTCCGCGCCGGATCGACAAGCCTGGGGATCAGGGAGCAGGCCTGAGGATCCGGGAGCAGGCCTGAGGATCCGGGAGCAAGCCTGAGGATCCGGGAGCAAGCCTGGGGACCAGGAGCAAGCCTGGGGATCCGGGAGCAAGCCTGCGGATCCGGGAGCAGGCCTGAAGATCAAGGTACGCAGCGGCGGAGGTAGATCTCGGTGTTGCCCGTCGTGCTGTTGGTGAGATTGCCGCCCACCGGCTCCCAGTCGCCGGTGTTGAAGGGCGTGTTCAGGGCGGGCGCCTCGATGACCTTGAACTCCCACTGCGTGCAGTCTGCGGGCGCCGCTTCGGCCCGGCGCACGGGACTGTCGAAGTGTGCGTCGCTGCCGCTGTCCAGGCCGGCGTCCGCCAGGAAGGCGGAGCCCGCCCCCGAGCTGCATGCGGCCAGCACGCCGTACACCGCAAATGCCCCGACCAACGAGCCCACGATGGTGTTGATACGCATGGGGCGAGGGTAGCTCAAGGCATGCGGCTGCGACGGCATGGAAGCGTCGCCGTTCAGTGCGCAGCGCTGGCGCGCACCGCCTCCGAAAAATGCTCAGTACGATGATCATTTTGGCGACATGGTCGACCATGCGCTCCGAATGATCACGGATCTGAGCAAATAGTTGCCCTACATTCGCGGCAGGGGGACGAAGACGAGCTCGAGGCCTGGCCGCTCGTGGAACGGTGCGCCAAGGCCCTCGACTGCGAGATCGTCGAGCTCTGAGATCGGGAAACGGAGGCGCAGATGAACGACGCGCCCTCGCGTCAGTTGATCTGAATGCCCTTGATCACCGCGTCGCCCTGACGGACGTGGAGCTCCGCCGTGAACCAGCCGGGCGACTTGGGAATGAACATGGAGTGGTAGACGTGAAAGCCCGGGCCGAAGGTCCTGGCGGGAGACTGGCCGCGATGGGCCGGCGCCGCCCACTCGAAGTGGCCGCTGGTCTTGGCGTCGATGGCGACGGCGACGATGGCGCCCTCGTTGGGGCGGGTGAAGTTGAGGCGCAGGGTGAGGCCTTGCTTGTGCGCGGCTGCGCAGGGCGCTTGGCCGGTGGTGTTCAACTGCCACAGGCTGGGGACGATCTCGTTCTTGACGGGATCGATGCTCTGGGGGCAGTGCGGGGTCAGGTCCGCCGAATTGGCGGCGTACATGTTGCGCGCGGAAAGCTGGACGGTGCCCCACAAACCGGGCGGCGTGGGGAGATTGGCGGCCTGGAACTGCGCTTGCTTGAGGGCGAGGGTCTCGGCGGGGCTCAGCTGGCGATCGGTGTTGAGGCTGGGAACGTTCACCGTCTTGGTGACCGGCTTCTTGATCGGCGGAATGGCCTGCGCCTTGGGCACGGCAATCACCGTTGCCGCTACCGCGCACGCACCAAGAGCAATCACCCCGTACAGCTTCTTCTTCATCACTACGCTCCTCCAAGGCCGCGCACCCACGTGGTACGCCGTCTGCCGCAGCACCAGCTCTTGCCACGAGATTGGCAAGAAGTCCTGCAAAATGGCGCGCGACGCCGATTTCGAGGGACCGGCGCCGCCACCCTTTCCACGAGATGCCGCGGGCGTTCTACGATCAGTGCGTTTGAGAAATTTCCACGCTCTTGATCTTGACGTCCCCATTCACGAGCTGCAGCTGCGCCGTGAACCAACCCGTCTTCTTGGGCACGGCCATGAACATGAAGTGGCCGGTTTCCCCGCCAGCAAGGATCAGGTTGAGCCGCGTGCCCGTTCCCGTCGGGTCCCACATGAGGACCGAGCTCATCACCGTCGCCGACAGGACGACGTCGAGCAGCACGGGCTTGTTCACCTGAGTCACACCGAATCGGACGTCGATCCCTTGACTGCCGCCCCAGTTGCAGGGCTTCGTGCCGCCGGCGTAGGGATTCACCCATGGAATCGGGATGATCTCGTCGGCGAGGGCATCCACGGAGCGAGCGCAGTGTGCGTTGAGGTCCGCCTTGCCAGCGACGAACATGCTTCGCGCGGAGAGCTTGACGGGTGCGTCCAAGCCGGTGGGCGGCGCGACGCCTTCGTCCTTGGCGGAGTCCTTCAAGAACGCGAGCTTCTGCGCCACGCTGAGCGCCTTCGACCCCTTGTACTGGAGCTTGATCTTGGTGGTCTTGGAAATGGCCTTCTTGATGGGCGGAACCGCGAACGCCTGCGGCTCGTTCATCGTCGTCGCCAAAGCCGCACACACACCGAGAGCGATCACCCCACACAGCGTCTTCGTCATCGAATACTCCTCCAGGCCGAACACCGCCGTGGTGCTCCGTCTGCCCGCGCCGCGCTTCATGCCATACCTTCGCCGCGCCGGGGCGGAGAAAATCGGCTCGACGCGAGGCCTCGCGGCGGACCGACATGCAGATGCCAAATATTGTCGGAACGCCGCGGAACCACGCGCAGCGATTCGCGCTCGCGCGCCTTTGCGCTATGCTGTCGCGGCTGATGTCGTGGTTTCGGGGGTGGTTCCTTGTGTGTGGCGTGCTCTCGGTGGGGTGCGGTCGCACTCCGCTCGATGAGCCGGTGCCGTCGCGGTACCTGGCCTTCGTGGCAGATCGCGACGCGCTCACGCAGTTTGCGCCGTACGTCGTGGACGTGATGAACGAAGCGGATCTGACGCCGCGGCGGTTGGGGGCACCAGGGGAAAAGAACGACTACGTCGACCTGGCCTGGTCGCCCGATGGACGGTGGCTCGCGTACAGCAATGACGAGGGATACATAGTCGCAGATGCGGACAACGACTTCGTCGAGGCGTGGCGTGGCTCCTGCAGCGCGGCACCTGTGTGGTCCGTGTCAATACGGCTTGCCGCGTGCATCGACAGCGCAGATGACGCACTCCGGATGCTCGACGCCAATAGCGGTGTCACCCTTGCCGCCATCCCCGTTGCCGGTTGGCTCTACCCCAGAGACTACGCGTGGTCGCCGGCCGAGGACCGCCTGGCGTTCGTGCGTGACATCGAGGGTAGTCAACTGTCCACGCTCTCCATCCTGGAGTCAGACGGTGAAGAGCACGCGGTGCCGATGGCGGCGCTGAAGTATCTGCGCTTTCAGTGGTCCTTGGATGGCCGTTGGTTGGCGTTCGAAGGCAAGGACGACGATGGTGAGAGCGCGTGGGTCGTCGACACGCGCCAGCCCGCGCTGCCTCCACAGCCCGTGGGTGCCAGCAACGGTCAGATGACGTGGGGCCGCGGGTCGCTCATCTTGAGGCACGGCAAGGTCCTGTCTGCAGTCGACGCGAGTCGGAGCCCGATCGAGACGACGGTGATCTCCGACGCCCTGTACGGGTTCTGGATTTCCCGCGATGGCTCCGTGCTCGCGTACGCCACGCCGAAGGGATTGACCTTCGCATCTCTCTCGGCAGGTCGAATCACGATGCTTTCGACTGCCCCGATCGGGGATGCGGCAGAAGTCCTGATCGCTGGCCAGAACGCGCTGGTCATATCTCAGCAGCATCCCAAGTACGCGCGGCACGTGACAACCCACGGCGGACCGGTGTCCTACTTCGGGTCGTCGGGGGAGCGGATGGACGAGTCGGCGCTGTCTCCGGACGGCCGCCGCGCGCTGCTCGCGCTGGCGAACGAGACACGCTCGCGTCTGCTGCGCGTCGACTTCGAGTCCATGTCGAGTCACACGGTGTTCGAAAGCAAGAACGGCATCGGTGCGCTCCAGTGGGTGGCGCCCCAGCGCTACTCCTTCGAGGTGGGGGCGGCGTTGTATCTCGGCTTTGCTTCGAACAAAGCGCCGATTCTCCTCCACGGCCCGTACTCCAACCTGCGGGACCTCGGGCAAGTGAAGTGGCAACCGATGGAAAGGGATCGCTAGATGGCGTCAGTATGGAGCTGGGTGGTGGGCTTGGGGCTGGGACTCACGGCGAGCTCGTGGGCATGGGCGGAACCTCTGGGTCCGGTGGAGGCCGATCGCGTGCGCTTGCGGGCGCACTTTGCGGAGGTGGAGAAGGAGCTGCTTGCAGCGGATGTCTCCGGGCTCACGCCCGAGCAGAAGGCGAAGCGGCAGCTCGCCATCCAGCGCCTGCGTGACTACCGCGCGCGCGGCGTGTTTCCCCACAACACGGACTTCAAGGACGCGCGCGTGCCGTACTTCATCGACAAGGACGGCCGGGCCTGTGCGGTGGGCGCGCTCATGATTGAATCGGGGGCCAAGGAGCTGGCGCAGCAGATCTCGCGACGCGAGAACAACGCTCGGGTGCCCGACATCCAGACGCTGGGGGTGGCGGAGTGGGCCAAGGACAACGGGCTTACGGTGCAGGAGTGCACGCGGATCCAGCCGGGCTATTGCAACGAGGGCTTGTGCGCCAGCGACGACGTGCCGGTGTGCGGCAAGTCCGGAACGAGCTATTGGTGCAAAGCGGTGCTGGAGCAGTGCACCAAGGACGAGTACGCCTACGACGGCGAGTGCATCGACGGAGGCGTGCCGGACGCCGGGCCGCCGGTGATGACGACCAGCGACGGGGGGTGCAGCGTGCGGCGTGCGGGTGATCCGGGTGGCTTCGGGGCGGCGACACTCTTGGGCGCGTTGTTGCTGCTCCGGCGGCGTCGACGTTCGGCCGTGCTACGCTCGGCGCGGGAGGATGAACATGCTTAGAGCTTGGGGTGCGGTAGCGGCGGCCGCTGCGATGACGATGGCGTGTGGCGGAAACTCCACGGGGAGTGGCGGCAATCCCGATGGCGGAGCTGGAACGGGTGGATTCGGTGCGTTTGGTGGCACGGGGGCGACCGGTGGCGTGGGGGCAACGGGCGGCACGGGGGCAACCGGCGGCACGGGGGCAACGGGCGGCTTCGGTGGGGTTGGCGGTACCGCTGGGCTTGGTGGCGCTGGTGGCGCTGGTGGTGTCGGTGGTGCGGGTGGCACTGGCGGCAGCACGGAGCAGCCTCCCACGGCACATCCCCCGCCGGATCCCGGTGGTCCTCCGGCGGGTGGCACACAGGTGTCGGCACTGGTGGTCCAGAAGCTGTTCTTGGGAGACACGGACCGGCAGCTCTTGTCCGATCCCAATGCCTGGAAGACGTACGGCTACGACCTGGACGGACACTTCAGCAACAAGAATTCGACGGCGCACTGCACGCCTCAGAAGGGGGCGAACCCTGCTTCCGTGAAGACCGACGGCAACGGCGGCGTCGACAACTCCTTCGGCGCCAACATCGTCCCCATCTTGAAGTCGTTCACCTCCAGCCCCACGGCGGACATCATCAGTAGCATCCAAGACGGCAATGGTACGATGCTGTTCCGTTTCGTCGGCCTCGCGACGGGGCCGAATCAGAGCCCGCTCACGGCGGGATTCTTGAACGCGGCACCGTTCTCCGGCACTCCGGCTTGGAACGGCAGCGACGCGTGGCCCATCACCGCAGAGTCGGTCAACGGCAGTGCGGCACAGCCCAAGGTCACGCTCGCGTCCTACGTCTCGGGCGGCACTTGGGTGGGCCACGCGTCCGGCCCCATTGCAGCGGATCTCCAAGTGTTCGGATCGAGCTGGCCGCTCACCATCCATCAGGGCCTGATCACCGCCGACATCTCCGGGTCCGGGACGGCCATGGTGGGGACCAATGGCATCATCGCCGGCGTGCTGGATACGGAGGAGCTGATCCAGGCGTTGAAGAAGGTCGCCGGCGCCTTTGATCCGAACCTGTGCAACGGCGCCACCTTCGACAGCATCGCGCAACAGTTCCGCGCGGCGAGCGACATCATGAAGGACGGCAGCAACGGCGATCCGAGCCTGACCTGCGACGGCATCAGCGTAGGGTTCGGCTTCGAGAGCATCGCGGCCAACGTCGGCAGCGTGGCCGCGCCGGTGCCGCCGGTGCCTGACCCGTGTGTCAACTGAGGTACGTCTCCGTAGGCTGATACGAGCGCGCCCAGGCGCTGCAGAAGTTGGGGCGTAGCGGGGTGCGGGAGGCGCTCGAGCTGGTGCTCGCGCGGCATCCCGCATCACGATCCCGCGTCGAGCTAGGAGCTTGAAATTGAAAAAGTAATATCGTAAGCTGACTATGTTGATGGACCCCAAGGTGAAGAGCTACCTCGCGGAGATTGGTCGGCGGGGCGGGCGCGCCAGCCGGCGGCGTCTGAGCGCGGAGGCCGCGCGCGACATGGTGCGCGTGCGAGAGGCTCGGAGGGCGTTTCGCGAGCTGTACACGCAGTGTTTCTGGTCCGAGGACCCCAACTACCGCATCACGCTGGAAGACGTGCCCTGGGTCGCGGAGCGGCTCATGCGCTACGGAGGTCACGAGGGCTGGGAGCGTGGGGCAAAGTTATGCCGCTGACGTCGTTTCAAGCTTTCGTGTTGAAGCTGCTCTGCGCGAATCGCCCGCCAGACAGCTATCTGGCGGGCGGCGCGGCGCTGCACTTGGAGCCGCAGTCCAAGCGCTACAGCAACGACCTGGACTTCTTCCAAGACTCCGAGGCGCGTGTCGCTTCCGCCTTTGCGCAAGATCGCGAGACCTTGGAGGCCGCCGGCCTCGAGCTGGATGTGCTGATCGAGCAGCCGGGTTTCATCCGCGCCATCGTGAAGCAGGACCCAGACGCCACGAAAGTGGACTGGGCACAAGATAGCGCCTGGAGATTCTTGCCAACCATCCAACACGAAGTGGCCGGATACCAGCTGCATCCGATGGATCTCGCCATCAACAAGCTCTTGGCGCTCGCCGGCAGGAACGAGCCTCGCGACTTCTTGGACATCATGGAGGTCCATCGTCGCGTTTTGCCGCTGGGCGCACTGTGCTGGGCCGCGAGCGGGAAGGATCCGGGTTTCACTCCAGCCCTGCTATTGGACCTGCTACGCCGTCGAGGCACCGTACGTACGGAGGACCTGAAGCGCCTGCACCTCACGGGAGCGCCAGACCTCGCAGAGCTGAAGCGGGAGTGGCTCACGGCGTTGGACGAAGCCGATGCGTTCGTTCGCTCCCGGCCGCCGGACGAGCTGGGTTGCCTCTACTACTCGAAGTCGCGCGGAGCGTTCGTGGGCAATCCGGCGGCCGTGCCCGACGCGAGGCCCCACTTCGGGCGACCCGGTGGCGTGCTTCCCCGCGTGGTCGACGACTGACTCACTCCACGACGACGCGCGCGCGGCGCTCGCGCACGCCGGCGGCGAGAATCGGCTGCCCCAGGGCGTCGAGGCGCTCCGCCAAGCGCGCGAGGGCGAACAGGGTGAAGGCCTTTTCGTTGGGGCACGCGTCGAAGGCTTCGAAGAAACGCTGCACGGCGCCGGCGTCCGTGGGCTCGGCCAGGGCGGCGAGCAGGCACAGGGCAGTGTAGCGCCACAAGTCGCCGCGCTCGCGGAGCTCCGCGGCCCGCGCCTCGATTCGATCTCGCGTGCCACCGCCACGCGTCACTTCCAGACGCATCCGCGTGTCGTTGGTCAAGGTGCTCCAGTTCTGGCGCCGCCGATCCGCCGCGATGGCTTCCACTTCTTCGATCAAGCGCTCGGCCTCGCTCAGGTTGCCGCGGGCCATTTCGAGCTCCGCGAGCTCCAGCGGCAAGAACTCGTAGGAGCGCGACAGGGCAGAGGACGCGTCGGCGAGCGCCAGCACCTTGCGCAAGAGCTCCGAAGCCTCGTCGAAATCTCCGCGGAGCACGGCGACCTCGGAGAGACGGTGTTGCGCCAGTAGCTGCACCTCCGGGCGCAGCGGGCTGCCGCCGAGATCCGCCGCCAGCGCCGCTCGGGACAAGGCTTCCGCCGCTTCGATCTTGCGTTGGTAGAAGAGCACGCTCGCCTCGAGGCAGTGGCAGCGCTGCACGAAGCCTTCGTCTTCGAGCTCGCGGCCGAGCGCAATGCCTTCGGCGGCGTGCTTCAGCGAGGATTCGTAACGCATGGCGTAGTAGTCGAGGGCGCCGCGAGTGAGCGCCAGCATCGCTTGGAGCTGGCGCGTGTCGACGCCGTCGTCCTCGAGCCAACCTACGGCGCGGGTCAAGTGCTCCTCCGCCGCGTCGAACCAGCCCATCAACCCGAGCTCGCTGGTGGCCACGTACACCTGGCGAATGGCGCCCTCGTAGTCGCCGGCTTCTCGTAGCAAGCGCGCGGCGTGGATGCGCACCTCGGGCCGCTGGGTGCCCTGGTTCGGCGCCAACGCCCACGCCACCTGGCTCAGGAGCTCGCGGCGATCCGGCCGGCTCTCGAGGCGAGCGCGCGCGGCATCGCACAACAGACCATGCTCGAAGCGATAGCTACCGGGAGTGTCGGCGCGCAGAATGCCGTGGAGCAGCGCGCGCCCGATGAAGTCGCGCAGGAGCTCGCTCGGGACGTTTGCGGCCGAGCGAGCCAAGTCGTCTTCCTCGAAGCGCGCACCGAGCAGCGCGGCGCGGATCACGAGACCTTCGGCTTCGTCTTGCTGATCGGTGAAGGCGTGGATCAGCTCCGCGATGCGGCTGGCCAGTAGACGATCGAGCGGGCGCTCCGCCATCAGCGTGCTGATGCTTCGACCCGAAGCCGGGGCCAGCCCCTGCTCCGTGGGTATCAGCTCTTGGTTGCCGATCCAGTCGTGCACCAGCTGCGCGAGTACCAGGGACGTCTCGTCGATCTGCGCGAGCTCTCGGGCGGTGTCGGGCGAGAGCGGCGCGACGGCCGTGAGCAGCGCCATGCGTTCTTCCGCGTCCAGGCGATCGAGCTCTCGGCGCACGACTCCGGGCAGCTGTGCGAGCGTGGCAAGGCGCTCGCGCACCAAGGGGTGCTCCGTGGTGCCGCTGCGAGCGGTGAGCACGCACGTCATCCGCGCTCGTTGCTCCCGCTGCAGCCGCTCCACCAACGCGAGGGCTCCATCCCGCGCCCAGCCGACGTCGTCGAGCCACAGGTACAAGGGCCGAACCCGTGACAGGGCCGTGAGCGCTTCGCAGGCCAGCGCGACGGCCGCGGCTTCGGGCAGCGCGACGCCGCTTCCCGGCGCGAGCCAATCGCGCAGCGCGTCGGCGTCGTCTAGCTGCCGCCACGCCGCGCCGTCCTTGCCCAAGAGCCGGCGCAGCACGCGCCGCAAGCCGTCCGTGGTGCCGGCCACGTCGTAGCCCACGGCCGCGCTTTCCATCCAGCCGTTGCGCTCGGCTTCCGAAAGGCCCCAGCGGGCGATGCGGCTCTTGCCGACGCCCGCTTCCCCGATGAACAGCAACGTGCGCGGGCCCTCGGGAGCGTGCATCGCGGCGAGCAGCTCCTCGCGCTCGGCGCTGCGCGCCACCAGAGCGGGCGCGCGCAGCCGAAGCACCGACGACGCGGTGAAGGGATCCAACGGCGCCGGCAGCTCGAAGGGCAGCGTGCGAAGCTCCGGCGGAACCAGCGACACTGCCGTCACCGCCGCGGTGGGCGCGCTCTCCAGGGACGAGCTGGCCTTGGCCGTCGGCGCAGACGACAGCGCCGTGCGCCCAGCGCGACTCTCCGAGAGCAGCGTTGCCGCTGCGCGATCCGTGGTGGTCACCGGTGTGCGGATCACCTCATCCCGAACGGAGACCTCGCGCAGCGCCTGCCGCACTTCCTCCGCGAAACGCGGGCGCTCGCGGGGATCGACGGCGAGCAAGCGCGCGACGAGATCCGTCAGCGCCGTCGGCAACACCAGTCCCTCGCGTGGGACCAGCTGACTCGGCCGCTTCTTGGCGGCGCGCCAACCCGAGCTCGTGGGATCGATGGGACCCTGACCGGAGAGCAGCACGAACAAGATCACGCCCACGGCATACAGATCCGTCCACGGTCCCTGCTGGCCATCGGGCTCCAGCTGCTCCGGAGCCATGTACAGCGGCGTGCCGCCGAACACCGGGTCCTTCACCTCGCGCAGCGGGTCCACCACCTCCGCAATGCCGAAGTCGGCGATCTTGATCTGCCCGGACGACGTCCGCAGCAGGTTGCCCGGCTTGAGATCGCGGTGCACGATGCCCGCGGCGTGCGCGGCCGCAAGCCCGCTCAGCGTCTGATCGAGCGCATCGGCCACCGCCGGCCACCCCGGCCACTGGTCGATCCAGCTCTCGACGTCCCCGCCCTCCACCAGCTCCAGCACCAAGAACGGCTGCGACGCCGCGCTCACCACGTCGATGAGGTACACGATGTTCGGATGCGAGAGCTGCGCTGCCGCCGCCGCCTCGCGGATCAACAGCCGATGCGCGTCCGCCCCCGTGCGCGACGCGCGCAGTGTCTTGAGAGCGACGGGCGCGCCGGAGGGCCGGTGCACGCCGCGGTACACCTCGCCCATCCCGCCGCGGCCGAGCAGTTCCGTTACTTCATACGATCCGACGTCCACGATGCCGTCCGCAACGGTACCGCGCCGAGCCAACATCCAGATGCAAGAGTTTGTTGGTGCGCCGCGGAACCACCGTTAATCTGGAACGCATGTGGAGGCGGGTTTCTTTCGGGGCATTGATTGGGGCGTTGCTCTTGGCTGCGGGCGCTTGCTCGGGGGACGAATCGGCCGGCCCCGGCTCGGCGGTCGATGCTGGGGCGAAGGACGGCGCACTGACGGATGCCACTCCCTCGGACGATGGAGCGACGACGGACGGCGGTGTGGCGGACGGCAGCACGCTCGCCGCGGCAGACGACGGACCGAGCGTCGATGCTCCCCCGGCCACCGCCGTCAATTTCAGCAAGTACGGAGCCGTGGGGGATGGCGTCACGGACGACACGGCGGCCCTGCAAGCCGCGCTGGATGCTGAGGCTGAGTTGGTGGCCGATTCCAGTGCCACGTTCCTGATCAGCGAGACCTTGAAGCTCGATCAGGCGTTCGCCCATGCGATCTACTGGAATGGGGCGACCGTCATGACGCAGACCGCGCTCTTGCCCATGATCTTGGTGGACAAGCGCGCCAGCAACGGCGGTCTCACGGCGATGTCCAATCTGAAGGTCGATGGAAAGAAGACTGCGGGTCGCGGGGTGGAGGCAGACTCGCGGGTGAGCTTCATCAACGTGGACGCCACTGGCTTTCGTCAGCCCAACTCGAACAGCCCGGCGGCCTTCTACATCAACTTCTACGA
Source organism: Polyangiaceae bacterium (assembly GCA_020633235.1). NCBI lineage: Bacteria > Pseudomonadati > Myxococcota > Polyangiales > Polyangiaceae > Polyangiaceae bacterium. The sequence continues at coordinate 415,540 of JACKEA010000008.1, forward strand.
TGACGACGACGCCTACGGGACCTGGACCTTCGACGGCTGCGACGCCGACGACGTGATCGGGGCATCCAACGGCGTGACCACCGACTCCTTGGGAGCTGCGAACGGGTACTTGATCTACTGGAAGGCCGTTCCTACCAGCACCATCACCTTGGACGTGAAGAACGCGACGATCCGTGATTGCTGGGGAGAGGATGCGCAGAACGTCGCGATATTCTCGACCGGCTACGACATCAGTGCCACGAACAGTGGAACCCAGTGGACCAACGTGAAGTTTTTGGACTGGGAGCGCCGCTCGATCAAGTGCTTCGCGGCCAACAACACCTTCAAGAACTGTAGCTTCACGGATCCGAACCCCAGCGATCCGGATCTCTACTCCAGCAACAAGTCCGGAATGGTGGTGGTGGGCGCCGGCAGCGGCGCAACGGGCGCGGACAACCAGATCTTCGAAGGCTGCAGCTTCAATCAGGCGGGGTACGACGGCCGAGTGATCGTGTTCGACACCGAGAACGTCCAGTTCAATGGCTGCAGCTGGACGGGCGGCTCCGACATCCTGTTCACCTCCTTCGGCGGCGGAGGCGTTGGCAAGGTCGATGTGTGCAGCGGAACCTTCGGCGCGGGCTCGACGATCGGAGACTACGGCGGCATCAGCTACAAGGCGAACGACGTCATCTCCCTGGATACGGACAATACCTACGTAGAGGCGAGCTACGTCAGCGTGAACGCCAACTACTATCAGGAAGTCGACTTGAGCTGCACGCCGTGAGCTACGCCGCCTGCGGCTTCGCTTGTTGCACGGCGTTCGCCCAAGTCTGCGCGGCGATCTCCGGAGCCACGGGCAGCACCGCGGAGATGGAGCGCTGGGCGCCCGTCACTTCCAGGCTCTGGGGCGAGAGCCAACACGGGTAGCGCGCGCCGTCGGGACCGCTGACGGCGGCGAGCTCGAGGGTCACGGACGGATTGAACGGATTCTTGGGCGGCGGGCCTTGGTGCTCGGGCACGGCGGCCTGCCCGGTGACGGCCTGCGCTCCGGGCGTCCACACGCAAACGTCCTTGTAGTTCCCGCGCTGCCCCATGTCGCTGTACTCCTCGGCGACCAGCACGCGGCCATGGGACGTGAGGGTCACGAACACCTGCGGCGTGTACTTGGAGAAGCCGACGGCCTTGGAGCTGATCTCGTTGAGCACGGCGCCGGCCACCTGCCCCGCGGTGCTCTGGTTGCCGGTGTAGGCCAGGCCTTGCCACAGCGCCACGATGTACTCTTCCGGAGCCAGGCCCTTGAAGTACCCGGCGAAGGTGTTGTGGAACATGATGGGGCCGTGCCCGGCGGCCACGGCTTTCGCGAGCTGCGAGCGGTACCAGAAGACGTACACGAGCATGCCGACGATCACGACCACGGGGAGCAGGTACATCACGTTCATGCGCGCGGAGGGTAAGCGACGGAACCTCGAGGGGGAAGCGTGAGTGGCATCGTCGTGGTGGGCGCGGGGGCGATCGGCGGCGTGGCCGCGGGGCGCGCGATCGAGCGCGGACATGACGTGGTCGCATGCGTGCGCCAAGGATTTCGCGAGCTTCAGTGGGACTCGCCGGAGGGATCGCGGCGCCTCGCGCTCGGGGTGGTGACGGACCCGCGCAACGTGGAGCCTGCAGCGTGGGTGCTGCTCGCCACGAAGGCCCATCAAGTAGAGGGCGCGGGGGCATGGCTCAGCGCGTTGGTCGCGCAGCACACCCGCGTCGCGGTGTTGCAGAACGGCGTGGAGCACGCGGAGCGCGTCGCGCGCTGGGTGCCGCCGGAGCGCGTGGTGGCCGTGGTCGTGAGCTGCCCGGCGGAGCGCGTGGCGCCGGGGCACGTCGTGCAGCGCGGGCCGGCGCGCTTCACGGTGGCGGACGACGCCAAGGGGCGGAGCTTCGCCGAGCTCGTGGGCGCCGAAGTGACGGCGGACTTCGGCCGCGCCGCCTGGGAAAAGCTGTGTCTCAACGTGGTGAGCGGCGCCCTGGCGGCCCTGGCCGGCAAGCCGCTGCCGCAGATCGCGCACCCGCAGAAGCTCGACCTCGCCCGCGGCCTCGCGCGGGAGTGTGCACGCGTGGCCCGCGCCGAGGGCGTGGCCCTGAGCGACGACGCGGCGACGGAGATCGCGGAGCGGACCGTGAACGTCACCCGGGGCGGCGAGCCGTCCATCTACCGCGATCGCATGCGTGGTGAGCCGCTGGAGTGGGACGCGCGCAACGGCGTGATCGCGCGGCTCGGCGCGCGACACGGGATCCCGACGCCGCTCAGCGACAAAGCGTCCGCGCTGTTGGCGTCCGCTCATCTCGAACGTTCGCGAGACCTGCTACCGTCCCTCAGCGAGAGCCTGCTAGACTAGTCGTGTGTCGGTAGTCGAAGACACCATCATCGAAGCAGCCCGTGCCTGGAGTCACCGTCCACCTCTGTCATCTTGAGGCGCGAAGTGGCAGCCTTCGGTCGACCATTGTTCGAGCGTGTTCCGGGCGCCATGCAGCAGCTCGAGGTCGACGCCATTCGGGCGTACACCGAGCTTGCGCCGCAGCTCGCCAAGATCGGCGCGGCGATTCGCGCGCGCGCAGTGGTCGAAGGGGCGGAAGCGCGTTCGCGACTACTGGAGCGTGCCAGTGGTGGATGAGCACCTGATCGAGCAGCGTCTCGGCGCCATTCGAGATCGGCTCGAACGCATCGACTTCCTGTCGACCGTCACTTCACCGTGAGCGTCAGCTTGGTGGAATCCGTGCCGGGGCAGTCCTGGTTCAGCATGGCGACCTTGGCGGTGAGGGTCACTACGGTGCCGGGCGTCAGGCTCTTGGCGACCGTGAGCTGAATGGGCACGTCGGTGCTCTGGCAGGCGAGGATCGCGAACAGCCAGTTGCCGTCGCTCGCCGTCACGCCGGGGTCGTCGGATTCCACCACCACACCGGGGTAGTAGTTGAAGGCCTCGCCGATGACCTCGTTCAGGGTGACGTGAAGCAGCACCTGGGTTCCGGGGGCGAGGTCGCTCTCCACGTAGGCGTTCGTCACCGTGAGGTGATCGAGATCCGCGCAGGTGGGCTGCGCGAAGGGCGGCGGATCCGGATTGGGCACGCACGTGCCGCCGGCCCCCGCTGCGCCTGCGCTGCCGGCTGCCCCGGCTGCGCCCGCGGTGCCACCCATCCCCGCGCTGCCGCCCGTCCCAGCGGTGCCTCCCGTGTTGCCGCTGCCACCCGTACCCTGGCTGAACCCCGCCGAGCCGCCGGCCCCCGCGGAGCCGTCGGAGGTCGAGCTGCCGCCACAGGCCGAAGCTCCCAGCGCCACGACGGCGAGGGCTCCCCATCTCCAAGAAAGCTTCATGGTCTCAGCATGACGACGGAAAACTCTCGCCGCCATTAGAATGATTGAATCGGCTCGTTGCATTTGCCGCAACGACTACAGGCGCCGCACCACGTTCCCGTCCACCACGATGTGCTCCGGGTTCTGGGTGTACAGCTCGGTAAAGCCGCAGCTGGCGCACACGTAGGCCTCCAGCACCCCCATGCGGATCACCCGCGCCTTGCCCTTCCCTGGGTTCTCGACGCGGGCCAGCTCCCGCACCGCGGGTAGCTCGCTGCCCAGGGGCATCGCCACCAGGTCGACCAGCCGAGGAATGTGGAGCACCTGACGGTAGTCGCACTTGGGGCAACGGTGGGTGGTGCGCATCAGCGGTACGGTGTGTCCTCGGCGGCGCCGAGCAGGATCACGTCCTTGCCGTTGGCCACGAGGGTCTCGGGCTTCCACACGTACAGCTCGGTGAAGCCGCAACCCTGGCACACGCAGGCCTGCACGAAGCCCGAGCGGGTGACGTTCCCGGCGGCGTCCTCGGACCGGACCAGCTGCCACAGCTCGACGCGCGTTTCGTAGCCGTGGCTGGCGTCGGCCACGTCGCGCACGAACAAGATCCGGCGGGACGCGCACTTGGGACATCGGCGGGTGTCTTTCATGATCGTCCTCGCTGGCTGGACTTGGGGGTCGGTGGCGGCAGCTCGATCACGAAGCGCGCGCCGCGCTCCACCGTAGTGTCCAGATTGATGGTACCGCCCGCGGCTTCCACCAGGCCGCGGCACACCGCCAGGCCCAGGCCGGTGCCCTTGCCCACGTCCTTGGTGGTGACGAAGGGCTCGAACAAGCGGTCCCGGATGGCCTCCGCCACCCCCGGGCCGTCGTCCGACACCGTGAGCTCCACGCCCTTGTCCTTGGGCCGCGCCGCGAGGCTCACGTGGCCTCCCGGTCCGCAGGCGTCAGCGGCGTTGAGCACCAGATTGAGCAACACTTGCGTCAGCTGCTCGCGGCTCAGCGCCACCTCCGGAAGCTCCGGAAACACGTCCACCGCGAGGTCCACTTCGCGCATCGCCTTCTGCGGCGCGACCAGGGCCGCCACGTCGTACACGGCCGTCTCCACGTCACCGGGGCTCGGCTCCGCGCCCGCGCTGCTGCCCGCCGCGGGCCGCGCGAACTGCAGCAGATCCCTCAAGATGCGGTTGATGCGCTCCGTCTCCTTCTGCATGCGCTGCAAGAAGTCCTTCTGCTCGGCGTCTTCCAGTCCGCCTTCCAGCAGCAGATCTTGCATGCCGATCAGCGCGGCGATCGGATTGCCGATCTCGTGGGCGAGCCCCGCGGCCAAGCGCCCCACGGAGGCGAGGCGTTCCGAGCGCACCAAACGTTCCTGCGCTTCCGCCAGCCGCTGGGTCGCCCGCTCCACTTCGGCGACCTTGTTTCGCAGCGCGTCTTCCTCCGCCATGAGCTTTTCGGTCATGGTCTTGAGGCTGATGCCCAGCTCCGAAAGCTCGCGCGCGCCGCTGCTCGGCACCTCCAGCCGCCGAGCACCGCCGGCGACCCGCTCCGCCGCGCGGCTCAGTTGATCCAACGGCCGCACGATGAGCCGGGTCAGCGCGAAGTAGGCCAACACCAGAAGCGCCAGCGCCACCACGCCGGTGTAGAGCCCGACCAAGCGCACCAAGGGCGCCGCGCGGTTCGAGTCGTCGTCCGTGCGCACCACGGCGACCACCACGCCCCGCGCATCGGGGATCGCCACCGCCAGGGCGCGACCGTGGGAACCTTGAAGCTCGAAGGTCGCCTCCCGGTTCGGCTCCACCGGCGCGGCCAGCGCGTCGCACAGCTTCGGATCCCCCACGCGAGCCACGGGCTTGCCGTCCGGCCCGTACACGCCCACCGCGTCCACGCCGTGGGCGCCGATCTCCGCGTCCAAGAGCCCCATCAGCTCCGACGGCGAGCGTCGCGCCCGCGCTTCCAGCACGTGGCCGGCCACCGCGCGCCCCAGGGAGCGCGCGCTCGTGTCGCGCAGCTGCTGCAGGGTGAGGCTGGTGTAGGTCGCGACGGCGAAGAACAGCGGCACGAACGCCAGCAGCATCAGCCCGCCCAGCAAGAGCAGGATCTGCAACCTGAGGCCGGGCTTCACGGGACCAACCGACGATATCTCATTTGTTGGTCCGCCGCGGAAACCGCGCGGTCAGGACGAAAAGATACGTCCCATGGCCGCGGCGGCTGCACCCATGTCCGGCGCACGCTGACCGCGCGCAGCGAGCACGCAGCGCTGGCCGAGGAGCTCCACGCCCTGGACGTGGATCGCCGGGCTCGCTGTCGCAATCTCCGCAGTGCCCGCCAATAGCTCGGCGTCTTCTCCCGGCTCGGAGGCCGCGATGACCAGCCCGTCCTCGTTGGCCAGCACGAACTGCTGGAGGCGAAAGCTCCGCTGTGCGTGCTGCAGATACAGCTCCGCGGCCTGGCCCTTGATCTCGCTTCGGTGGCGTCGTCGCTCGTGCATGGGCGCGATCATTTCGCGCCCGCGAGCCGCCGGGAAAGTTCCCGCCGGACCCGCTGGAAAGTGGGCCCAAAGCGCGGGGAGCTGCTACCGCGAGCACGAATGGATCCCCTCGTTCGTGCTTCCATCGCACTCCAGAGAACCGGCGCCCGGGCGTCCGGCGCGGTGGTCAGTGTGGGCGCGGGTGCGTTCCTGGTCTGGTGGACCATGGAGCCGCGGGCGGAATGGATGGGCGTTGCCGCGGGGGGCGTGCTCATCGCCTCGCTCGGCCTCAGGGTGGCGCGCCGTCTCGGCAAGCTGAACCCGGCTTCCACGGCCCGCCTCGACTTCGAGGTGTTCAGTCATCTCGTCGTGCTGGCCTTTGCCGCGATCTTGGCGTCGCCGGGAAAGCTCGAGGGTCCGTTCTATCCCATGGTGTATGCGCTGATGATGCTGGCCGCGGCCTTCGCGCGACCCGCCGCAGCGGTGGCCACGGTGGCCTTCACCGTATTGCTGGAAGCCGCCATCCAGATGCTGGCCCTCGGCCACGAGCTGGAACGGGGCTGGCCTCATGCCGCGCTCATCGGTCTGTTCGCGTTCATGAACATGGTCGTCTTCCGCGCGGAGATCGCCCGCGTGCGTCGCCTCTCGAAGGTACGCATCGCCAGCGAGATCGAGCGCATGAAGGAGGCCGCGCGCTCCTACCGGCTGCTCGGCGCTCCCAGCTCGGCGTTGGACCGCACCTCCCTGCCGCCACCGGACGACGAAGAACGCCTGCTTCGCTCCAGCGTGGAGGAGATCCACCAAGCACTGTCCTTCGCGCTCGATCTCCTGCGTCGCTCCTTGGGTCTGAGCAGCGCCGTGCTCTTGTGGCTCGACGGCAGCAAGGAAAAGCTCCACATCCGGGAGCTGTCCACCTCTGACGACACCATCATGCCGGGGCCGTTCTCCGCGCGGGATGGCATCATCGCTGCCGCGCTCTCCCAGGGTGAGACGGTGAGCGTGCACGGCCACAAGCTCGCGCACCACACGCCCTATTACGGCGCGCCTCCCGCGATCGGCGCCGTCAGCGCGGCGCCGATCTTGGAGAACGGCCACGCGCGTGGCGTGCTGGTCGTCGACCGCCAGGAGCGCGACCCCTTCACCAGCGTCGAGGAGGAGCTGCTCACCGCGGCCACGCACTTTGCCCTGCGCGCCATCGAGAACGAGCGCGTGTTCGCCCAGCTCGAGCGCGCCAAGATCGAACAGGGCAAGTTGTACCGCGCCGTGGACGCTCTGGCCGCTGCCAGCACCGAGGCGGCGGTGGTGGAAGCCTGCGTCAGCAGCGCGCGGGAGTTCGCCAGCTTCGACTTTGCGGTGGTCACGCTCTTCGATCGCCAGACCGGCGAGCACGAGATCTGCGCCGTGAGCGGCGACGGTGGCGACGAGCTCCTGGGTCAGCGCTTCCGCCACAACTCGGGCCTCGTGAGCATGGTGGTCGCCAACCGCCATCCGCTGCCCTACCGCGGCGACTACGATCCCGCGCGGCAGTTGGTGTTCACGCGCCGGCTGAAGCCCCCGGCCATGCCGTCGCTCTTGGTTTTGCCCCTCACGGTTCACGACCGCGCCCTGGGCACGCTGGTGCTCGGCTCACGCCGCCGTTCGGCCTTTGGTGACGCCGTGCGCCCGACCCTGGAGGTGCTGGCCAGCCACGTGGCGGTGTCTTTGGCCAACGCCCGCATGGTCAAGCGGCTGGAAGAGATGGCCACCACGGACGGCCTCACGGGCCTCTTCAACAAGCGCGCGCTGCTCGAAGCCGCGACGCAGAAGCTGAAGAGCGCCGCGCGCTTCAAGAAGGCCCTCAGCGTCTTGGTGTGCGACATCGATCACTTCAAGAAGGTGAACGACACCTACGGCCACGACGTGGGAGACGTCGTGATCCGCGGCTTCGGCGAGGTGCTCAAGCGAACCAAGCGCGACACCGACGTGGTCGGTCGCTTCGGCGGAGAAGAGTTCGTGATCGTGTGCGAGGAGACGGACTCCGACGGCGCCGCGCTGCTCGCCGAGCGCATCCGCAGCGAGATCGAGAGCACCACGTTCCACTCCGATGCGGGGGCGCTGCGCGTCACCTGCTCCGTGGGCGTGGCCACGGCGCCCCAAGCCGGCACGGACTGGGATTCCCTGTTCAAGGCCACGGACGAGGCGCTGTACGCCTCCAAGCGGGGTGGCCGCAATCGCGTGACCGTGTGGGCCCCGCGCCTGTCCGGCTGTGCCGCCTGATCAGAACGGGCACACGCTGGTGCAGCTCGACTGCAGGCAGGAGAGCGTGGTGATGCCCTGGGCCGAGCCCGAGCACGCCGCACAGGTCGTGGTCAGACAGCCAATGGGATCCGACGAGCCCACGCAGAAGTTCATGAAGCAGTACACGGCCTGCGCGCACACGGTGTCCTGCAGGCACGTGTTCAAGTCCGTGCAGCAGCTCTCCTGCGCGCAGCTGTCGCAGGTGGCGTTGCCGGTCGTGAGATCGAAGCAGTTCTTGCCAAAGTAGTCGTTCTGGCAGCCGTTGGTGGTGCCGCCGCTACCGCCCGTGGCTCCCGTGCCGCCAAACCCGCCGGTGGAACCACCGATGCCACCCGAGCCACCGCCGATGCCACCGCTGCCGCCACCGATGCCGCCACTGCCACCACTGCCGCTGACACAGGTGTTGTACGCTTGGTTCTGCGCGTCGCAGAGCCCCGGCGTGACGTTCACCGTGGGAGTGCCGTTGGTGTCACACGTGGCCTGCCCGCCGAGCAGACAGCCGAGGAACGCGTCGTACTGAGCGATGCACTGCGGTGCTCCTTGACGCTGCGCCTCGCACTGCGAGACGCACGCGGCGTGGCCCGGGTCCGCCGGGCAGTTCGCCGCCGCCAGGCTGTCGCAGGACTGGCCGCAGATGGCGCTGCTGCCACCGCCGGAGCCCCCGGAGCCGCCACCCGTGCCGCCGCTGTTGCCGAAGCCGCCGCCGCCCCCGGTGCCCTGCGACACGCAGACGCCGTTGCTCCCGCACACCTGGCCGGACGGGCACGTGCCGCCATCCGCGCAGGACGCGGCACCGCCGCCGCCGCCACTGGAGCTGCAGGCCAACAAAGCGAAAGCGGAAGCGAGGCTGAACAGCTGGGCGAAGCGCATGGCGCGGCAGTGTACGCGCTGGCCGGCCCAAAGCCAGCCTCCGCAAAGCGTTGCGAATGATTTCCGCGACATGCGGCTTTGGCGGAGCGTGAGGTTCCGCGCCGCACCAACACCCAAATGCACCCAGCAGTCCCTGGGTTTTGTCGGTGCGGCGCGAGCCCCGTCGTGGAGCGTCACTCCACGGGCTCGCACAGCTCGCCGGTGTACTTGCGCTTGCGCGTCACCTTGACGACGCGTCCTTGGGCGAACTGAACCGTCACGTGCACGCGGAAGTCGGAGCAGCGGCGCGGAAAGAGGTACAGCCACACGGCGTCGCTCTCGCGCTTGCTCGGCTGCCCTTCCGCGGCGATGACCTCGGCCGTGGTGCAGCCGATCTCGATGTCGTCGGGCGCGTCCGGCGAACGGCCGCCCTTGCGCTTGCAAGGAACGACGCTCGCCGCGGCGCCGGTGTCGCCGAGCTCTGCGTCCGCGGAAGGTGCTGCGTCGACGACGGACGGCGCTGCGTCGACCACGCCGGCGTCCATCACCGAGGCGCCGGTTCGGGCTTGGAGTGCGGCGCATTCGGCGCGCGATATGGGATACGCCTTGCCGCACATGACCTTGTCGTCGAAGGGGAAGCCATGGGCGTAGCACCCCGACACCAAGAGCAGCAGCGCGAGCGCGCCTCGCGACGTCACGGGGCAGTGGTCGCAGAGTCCCGCGCGGGCGGCAAGCGCCGGGCGCCTAGTCTAGGTCATACGAGGCGGAAGCTCATTCCCGCGGCGCGGGCCGCGGCGCCGTCGGCGTCGTCGCGATCTCCGATCACCAGGCACTCTTCCGGCGGGACGCCCAGGCGCTTTGCGGCCGCAAGGTAGCCACCGGGGTGCGGCTTGAGGCGCGGGGGACCTTCCGGCTCGCCGCTGGCGACGACGACCTCGAACAAGGAAGCGTCACCCAGGGCCGCGAGCTTGTCTCGGGCGGGATAGTCGCTGACCAGCGCCACGTGGCCGCCACCCTCGCGAAACTCGCGGATCTCTCCGAGCAGGACTTCGTTCTTGAAGCGGCGGATCCACTTGCACGGGCGTCGCACCATCCACTCGCGCACGCGGCGTTCCACGTCCTCGGGATCGCGGCCGAGGGCCTGCGCCGTGCGCTCGACCTGCAAACGAAATGGATCCGGCACGTCGGATTGCATCTCGGCTCGCAGCACTTCGTGCTCGTGCCGGAAGCGACGCAGCGTGGCCACGGAGGTCCAACCCGAGAGACCGAGCTCGGCGGCCATCGCCAGCTTCACCCAGCGTGCGTGGTACAGAGTGCCGTCGAGATCGACCAACCACGCGCGAACGCTCACCGCGGAAGCTCCGAAATTCGAGTGAGCTCGGGCACGTCGATCTCCGCGGTTTGGGCGATTCCGAGGGCGCGGGCCAGGCGCCCGGGGGCGCTGCGTCCGGTGCACTGGTGCTCCGGATCCGCCAGCAGCGCGCGCTCCAAGCTGGCGAGGAGCTTCTCTTCCGGCAGCGCTTCTCCCACCAGGTGGCCTTGGATCCGCAGTACCTCTCGCGCCACCGTCAGCGCCAAGCGCCGATGGCGCGACCACAGGTTGCTCGTGGTGCCGCCCACCTCCAGCCCGGCGATGTTGGTGGTCAAGATGTAGAGGTTCTTCTCCACCAGCGCGTGCACCAAGGACTCGTAGTTCAAGATGCGCGTGGTCACGATGCCCATGGCTCCTAGCGCCGCCTCCACGGGGATGGCGTGGGGGCCGAACACGGCGGTGGGTAAGAGCTCCTTCACGGGCTGCTTCGGCTTCTTTTCGAACCACACCACCGCCACGGTGGGCGATTGGATCTCGTGGCGTTGCCAGCTGCCGGGCACGAGCTCGTTCTGCATCAGCACCACGCGCGCGCTCCACACCGGCGGCACCTCCGCCAGCACGTCGTCCAGATCCGCCTCGCCCACGGCGACGATCACGACCTCGGGCTCGGGGTTGTTCTTGGCCACCGTGGCCATGGAATCCTGGCGGCGTACCGGGATGACGCGGTAGCCGGTGCGCAAGAACCCCTGGGCGAAATAGCCGCCCAGCTCACCGACGCCGACGAGAACCACGGGTCTCATGGCGGGGAGACTGCCTCAAGCCTCCGCCGTGCGATAGGGGCCGTCGTCACGACGGCGCCGCGACGGGACAAAACCCGCCGCGCGCGTCGCGACCAAGGCGCCAATGCCGATCAGCACCACCACCGCGGTGACCAGCCCACCGATCCAGGGCAGCGAAGAGAGCACCAGATAGCCGAAACAGCCGATGGCGAGGTGCACGTAGGCGTTGGGTGTTTTGTGGTGTGCCAGGGCGCCGCCGGCCGTGGCCAGCACCGCTGCGATACCTGCATACGTTCCGAAGGCGCCCAACAGCGCTGCGATGACCGCCAGCGGGATGCCGATGATGGTCACGCACAGCACGACGACGAGCACGCCGAAGACGATGACGCCGACGACTCCGAGCGCGAAGGTCCGCATCGGGCGTGCGGCGATCTCCTTCTGCATCGATTCCATGCGCCGCGTGGCCAGCGCCAGGAGCACCGCGCCGAACACGAACAAGAGCGCGGTGCGAGTGATGGCGCTGCCGACGTCGCGCAGGGTGCGGGTGAGCGAGAAGCCGCCGTCCTCGCGGGAGCTCACGTCGCCGCCGATCTTCGCGGACTTGCCACGCCGTAGTCGACCACCGAGAACGCCCACGTCGCCGTCCACGCGAGCGCCGTCCTCCACTTCCAGCGCCCCGCCCAACACGGTGGCGTCGCCCTTCACGCGGGCACCGTTGCGCACCACCGCGCTGCCGCCCATCACGCTGAGGTCGCCGGTGACGGTGCCCAGCACGTCCGCGTTGCCACCCATCACGGTGAGGTCGCGCACCACCTCGTTCTTCTCCACTCGGATGTTGCCTCCGGTGACGGTGCGATCTTCGCCTTGCTTCTTCAGCACGCCGCCCGCCTCCTCGGCGGGCTTCGCCGCGGAGGCCACCGGCGCTGCGGGCTCGTCCGGCGCCGGCTTGATGGACAGCAGCGTGCCGTCACGGTGCACCACGTAGCGGCGATCCGACAGCAGCAGCTCGAGCACCTTGTCGGCGGGCTGATCCTTCACGTGGACCTCCACCGGCTCCTTGCTCGCGCCCTCTACCACGATGCTCCAGCCGGCTTCGTCGGCCAGCTTCTTCAGGGCATCGCTGCGAGGTACTCCGTCGAAGGAGAGGCTGACCTTGGGAACGTCACCCTTCCAGTCTCCCGTGCGCTCCACTTCAGCCAGCGCCGACGCAGGCCAAGCGCAGGCCAACGCCAAGAGCCCGGCGATCACAATGCGCATCATCGCTGTCCTCCTTCCCAGGCAAGCTCTCGCGGGGCCAGCTTGGCGACCGCCAGTCCGACGACCATCAGCACCACCGCTGCGCCGCACCATCCCGCCGCAATGACCATGGAATCACTGCCGAACGCGGAAGCGACGCCGTGCACTGCCATGGGCACGGCGCGCAACGCGAAGGACGGCAAGGTCCTGAGCCACAGCGGCAGCTCGAGAAGCAGCGGCAGCGCGCCGAGCGCGGCAAGCACCAGCGCGCCGGCCATGGCCGCCCACGGCAAGCGCAGCTCGGCCCGCACCTCGGCGAAGGCCTGCTGCGTCGCGGCCGCGAGCAGCAAGCAGTCCCCCAGCCGCGAGTGGCATGGGTCACAGGCGTCGAGGTGCGAAAGCGCGTCCGGCGGAATGATGGACGTCTCGCCGTCGGCGATGGCCGTGAGCGCCGTCTCGGCGAGATGCCCGTCGTCTTGCCAGACGAGCTCGGGTTCCAAATACGTCATGAGCTGACTCCATCGTCGAGGGCCGCCGCCATGGCGCGACGTCCCCGCGACACCCAAGTGCATACCGTGCCGATGGGCACGTCGAGGCGTTGTGCGATTTCCTTGTAGGCCAACCCCTCGAGGTGAAACATCTCGAGGACGCGGCGCTGATCGTCGGGCAAGGTGTCCAGGGCGCGCCGCACGCGACGAGCGCGCTCGGCGCGCTCGAGCTTCACGTCGGCTCCCGGCGCGGAGTCCGGCACGCGGTCCATCGCCGAGTCGTCGTCGTGGTGACGAGTGACGGCGCGGCGTCGCGCGCGCAGAGCGTCGAGCGCCACGTGGCGCGCGATGCCCACGACCCAAGGCCGGAGCGGTTCTCCGGAGCGCAGCCGGTGACGGCCTTCCATCGCGCGTCGCAGCGTCTCGCTGGTGCAGTCGTCCACGTCGGGGTCGAAGCGACCCCGTCGCAGCACTGCGGCGACGGCGGCACGCACCGCCCCCGTCAGCTCCTCGAGCTCGTGGGGGGGCGCTGGCGCCGCGAGCGGCGCTGGAGCGGGAGGCAGGGCCATTCCGAGCGAAAGCATCCTCACCCCACCTTTCGATGGCCGTGAGGGTCTTATTTCACGGATCTCAAGTGTCGGAAACCACGGCGAAAAATGCTCGGGCTGGGTTGAACCGCGCTTGGGCGGGAGCCAGCGCTCGGCGCACTGTGACCCCGGTGCGGAGCTCCGGGGTCGGGAGCGCGTGGCCGTCGGGGCTCGCCACCACCCGCACTTCCGGCGACAGCGCCCGCTCCCAGCTCGCCGGCTGGCTCACCACCGCCCAGCTGCCGTCTTCCAGCTCCACCACGGTCCCCACCGGCAGGGGGCCTAGAGCGCGCACCATCGCCACCAGCAGTGCCTCGTCGGTGTCCGGTAGCATCAACAGCTCCCCCAACGCTTCGGCGGGAGAGCGCCGCTCACCAGTGCGGGGCGCGATGCGGTCGACGAAGGTGTGAGCGAGGAACAGCAGCTGGGAGGCGACCAGCGGCATCAACGCGCCCTGATGCAGATCGCCGAGGCGTGCGGCCCGCTCCAGCCACGCTGCCTCGTAGCTCAGGGTCGCGAGCACCGAGCCGTCCACTCGCGGCGCGGCGAAGCCCGCCGCGGCGTTGGCCGCCGGGACCAACGCGTCGAGGGCATCCGGCAGCTGGTGGAAGGCACTCAAATCGATGCCCGCTGCCCTCGCCAGGCGAGCCCGCCCCGCGTCCAGACCCAACGCAGCCCGCGTGATCGTTCCCTGCGCTGCCTCGTCGGCACCCGCCGCGCGCGCCGTGGCCGCCGCCACGATGGCGGTGAGCACGCTGCGCGCGGCGTCGTCGTCCTGGGTGCCCGCCAGCGTGAGGAGCGGTAGGAGCTCTCCGGAGTGCTCCGCGATGCGTTGCGCCACCTCGTCGAGGGCGTGATGCGAAGAACGCAGCAGCACCAACGCGCAGGCGTAGATCTCGAGCTGCTCCTCGGGAGTCATTCGCTCTCCCGACGGCGATGGAACTGCTCGACGGCGCGACGAGCGGCGTCGCGCAGCTCTTGATTCGAGCCCCAGCGCTTGCGACTGAGCTGTTCCAGGACCTCGAGGGCTTCGTCCGACGTGGCGATGCGCCCGAGGAGATCCGCAGCCAGCATGCGCGTCTCCTGGTGGGAGCCGAGGGTGATGAGCTTGTCTTTGCGCAGGATCTCGAGGGCCAGGGTTTCGGCTCGGGCGGGCATGAGGGTGCCCAGGGTGTTCAGCGACTGCCGCCGCTCCTCGAAGCTCAAGTTCGAGAACCCTGCAGACTTGATGCGCAGCGCGATGAAGGGCCCGGCCGCGCGAACCTCGTGCCCTTGGATCTCGCGCAGCGTGCGGATCCGCGCGACGCTGCTGGGCTCGCCGTCGAGCACGGCCGCGAGCTCCTTGCGCAAGCGCTCGCCCGAGAGCCCTTCGAGCTGTCCCAAGGCTTCGATGCGAACCACCACGTGTGGGTTCTCGAAACCGCGCGCGACCGCTTCTTGCGCCGCCAGAGTATCGATGCGGGACAAGAGTCGCAGCATGACCAGCGCGGAGCGAGGCTCGTTCTGCGCCACCAAGGCGCCGAGTGCTGCCTCGTGGCCCGACATGCCGAACTCCAGCTGGTGAACTACCCGGGCTTGCAGCGCCGGATCCGTGAGCTCCGGCAGCGCGGTGGCCAGCGCCGCGGCGTGCTCGGCGTCGAGCAGCTCCACCAATCGCGTGAGCTGCTCCAGAGCTGCCTCGCTCCACCGACTGCGGATGCTCGCGGCGAGCAGAGAGCTCAGGGCCCGGGCCGACACCACCGCGTTGGCCGCGATGCGCTCGAGCTCGGGCAGCTCTTCGTCCGTGCCCACCAGCGAGCGCAGGAGCAACGCCGTCACGTCCAACGCCCGCTCCGGATCCGTCCCGCTCAGCTCACCCACCGTACGACGCATGGGAGCAGCCGTGAGCTCGAGGTCGCCGCGCGTGGTCTCGTCCGAGAGCGCGGCCGCCGCCACACACGAAAGCCGCGCCGGCTCCACCGGTTGAGCCAGCTCGCGGCCCAGGAGCGAGAGCATCGGGACGTTCGGATCCAGCACGTCGGCCGCGGTGCCGAGGGGATCCGTCTCCGCGCCCTGGGCCGCCGCCCAGCAGTCCTCCAGCTGAAAGCTGGTGTCGAACCGCGCCAAGGCGCTCACCCGCGAAAGCTCCTCGCGGATCAGCGCGCTCAGCTCCGGCGCCGCCGCATCCCACCACTTCGACGGCCGCGCGCTGACCGGGGGCGCGCCCTCCGCGCTGAACAGTCCGCGTTCCGAGGGGGGCTTCACGCTGTTCGGGAGTCGGATCAGCGGCGGCGCTTCCGAGGCGGCCGCCGCCGGCACCGTCGCTGCCAGCGGGCTCGCACGGCTGATGGTGGACAGCTCCGCCGCCAGCGGCAAAAGAGTAGCTACCTCGGCGTGCTCCGCCACGCTGGACAGCGCCGCCAGCGCCGTGCGCGCGTCGGAGTAGCGCTCGTGGGACGCGACGAGCAAGAAGCGATCGACGAGCTCGGTGAGCACCAGCGGCGCGCGCGGTGCGATCTCCGCGAGAGAGATCGGGCGCCGCGCGCGGGCACTGGCTGCCAGCTCGAGCTCCGTTCGTCCGTCGTATGGGGGCAGCCCGGTGAGCAGAAAGAAGGCCAGGGCGCCGAGCGACCAGACGTCCGCCGCGGCGTCCACCAGGGCCGTACCCAGCTCGGTTTCCGGCGCCGCGAAGGCAACCCACCGCGGCCAGCCGAGGCGTCGCACGCGCGCTGCTTCCGCGCGGAGACCGACAAAACCAAAATCCAGGAGCTTGACGCTCCCGTCGTCCATCAAAAAGACGTGACCCGGATGCAGCGCACCGTGCAGCGTGCCCTGAGCGTGGGCGCGAGCCAGCACCTCCGCGATGGCGTGGCAAATGCGAAGGCACTCCCGGGGCGCGAGCTTGCCCGGCCGGCGCGCCACCAGTGCGGCCACGCTCTCACCGGACAACAGCGGGCCGACGGCGAAGTGGCGGTCGCCCTCGCTGCCGACTTCCAGTGGCGGCGCGGTGTCCTCCGGCGCCACGTCCGGTGCCTGCGCCAAGAGCTCGGCAAAGCGCTCTGCCATGCTCTCCGAAAGCTCCGGGTGCAGCACGCGAAGCACCTGCTTGTCGCCGGCATCGTTCACGGCGGCGTAGGTGGTCGTGAGCGTGCCCGCAGTCAGCAGCGCTTCGATGGTCCTGCCACCCACACGTGCTCCGCGCTTGGCGTCGTCCAAGTCGCGAAGTGTAGATCAGGGCGGAAGCGGCGGGAAAATCGCTATCCAGCGGCGGCGGGCAAGATGACCGGCTCGCGAGCACCCACGCCGCGCCACCAGGGCTCGACGCCGTGGCTTCGGGCGGGCTCGAGGGCTGCCCCGAGCCGGGGGATGAATAGAGAAGTGTTTGTTGGCTCGGCGCGGGCAAGGAGCGTTTCGACCGGCTCGTCCCAGGCGTGGAGCGCGAGATTGAACGTCCCCCAGTGCACGGGCATCAGGGTGCCGCCGCCGAGCAACGCGTGCGCGGCGAGGGCGTTGTCGGGCCCCAGGTGGATCTGCCCCCAGGCCTCGTGAAAGGCGCCGATCTCGAGCAGCACCAGATCGAAGGGGCCGAGACGGCGGCGAATGAGGGCGTATTCCTCGGTGAGCCCGGTGTCTCCGCTGAAGAACACCGAATGGCGCGCCGTGCGGAGCGCCATTCCGGACCACAGCGTGAGGTTGCGATCGCGCAGGCCACGTCCCGAGAAGTGCTGCGATGGAGTGGCGGTGATCCAGAGCTCCGCCTGCGGTAGTCGGACCTGCTCCCACCAGTCCAGCTCAACGATGCGTTCCGCAGGGACGCCCCAGGCTTCCAGGTGTGCGCCCACACCGAGGGACGTGTAGAAGGGCACGCCGAGCTCCGCCAGCTGACAGATGCTGGGGTAGTCGAGGTGATCGTAGTGGTCGTGGGAGATCACGACGGCGTCCAACGGCGGCAGTGCGGAGACGGGCACGGGCGCGGGTTGAAAGCGCTTGGGTCCGGAGAAGGAGAACGGCGACGCGCGGGGGCCCCACACCGGATCGGTGAGCACGCGGACGCCGTCGATCTCGAGCAGCACGGTGGAGTGGCCGAGCCAAGTTGCGCGCAGGCCCGTCTCCGCGGGGCGCGCCCACACGCCGCGGGGATCCACACTGGGGAGCGGCGCGGGCGGAGAGCGCCGCTGCCCACCGGTGAGATACTCGCCGATGGTCGACCAGGTGGTGCCGGGGCGGAGCCCCGGGGACACGGCGGCGGTGTTGCGAAAGCCGGTCTCGTGCCACTGGGCGCTGGCGCTCATGCGCTCGAGGCGCAGGCCCGCGGCGCGACTACCAAAGGCGGAACCCGGCATACTCCAACATGTATGGCCGAAATCCCCGGCCGCAACCGTCGGGCTCACTCCCCCATCAGCACGAACACGTTTTTTGGATCGATCATCACGTGGTCGAAGCGCCCGGCGCCGCCGGAGAGGCTCGCATTCGAGCACCCACGAATGTGTGAGGAGAGCCAGAAAGGTCGCTCAGGAATGTGCGACGGGACCCCGGATTCTTCGGCTCGGCTGTCCGTCGTCATCCTGCGCCCTCAGGGGTCGGTGATTCGAGCCGATCCTTCGGGCATCATGGCTTTTGGAGGAGCCGATGGGGAAGAAGAACCGAGACAAGGAAGCGGACGTCGAGAAGCAGGATGGCGAACAGGGCGACGGCTCCAAGAAGCTCAAAACCAAGCGCTACGAGAAAGAGCTTCGCCGCTTGCAGATCGAGCTGGTCAAGCTCCAGGAGTGGATCAAGCACGAAGGCCTGAAGGTCGTCGTGATTTTCGAAGGGCGTGATGCCGCCGGTAAGGGCGGCGCCATCAAGCGCATCACGGAGTGCTTGAACCCGCGCGTGTGTCACGTGGTTGCGCTGCCGGCGCCGACGGAACGCGAGAAGACCCAATGGTACTTCCAGCGCTACGTGGCACACCTGCCCGCGGCGGGCGAAATGGTGATCTTGGATCGCAGCTGGTACAACCGCTCGGGCGTCGAACGCGTGATGGGCTTCTGCAGCGACGACGAGTACCGGGAGTTCTTGCGCTCGTGCCCGGAGTTCGAGCGCATGTTGATCCGCTCCGGTATCACCCTCATCAAGTACTGGTTCTCGGTGAACCCCGAGGAACAGGAGCGCCGCTTCCAGAGTCGTCTCAAGGACACCACCAAACGCTGGAAGCTGTCGCCCATGGACCTCGCGTCCCGCGAGCGGTGGGTGGAGTACTCCAAGGCCAAGGACGAGATGTTCGCCTACACGGACATCAAGCAAGCGCCCTGGTACGTGGTGGATGCGGACGACAAGAAGCGGGCTCGGCTGAACTGCATCAGCCACCTGCTCTCCATGATCCCGTACGAGGATTTGACGCCGGAGCTACCCAAGCTGAAGCCTCGGTTGCACGTCCGCGACACCATTTCTCCGGAGCTCGGCTACGTACGCCCGCCCATCTCGGACCAGACGTTCGTTCCGGATCACTACGGCAAGACCTGAGGCTTCAGCTCGAGCACTGCTCGAAGGCCGGCAGGTGGCGTTCTTTCGACACCTGCTGCAGGTGCAAGAAGACGCACTTCACGTCGTCCGGTAGCGACTGCTTCATGAGCTCGTCGTACAGGGCGATGTTCTTCTTCTCGGCGTCCACGCCCAGCTTGCACACGGCCTTGGCGTCCCCGAGCTTGGGCGGCGTGAAGCTCGGCCGCGCGGGCACCGCGTTGCCGTGGGTCTCGAGCACGTAGGTCAGCGCTTGGGCGTGGCGCTCTTCCATGCGCACCACGTTCGCGAGACGCACCGACATCAATTGAGTCCTTGCCGCTTGGTAGGTGGCCTGCGCTTGCCATTCGTCTTGCAAGGCGCGGACGACGGCCTTCTCCGTCGCCGCGTCCAGCGGCGTGCTGCCCACGTTGCACGCGGCGATGCCCGGGCCGATGCCGCCACCGCCGCCCGGCCCGCGACCCATGCCCATCCCGGGCCCCATGCCCATGCCGCCTTGGGGACCCATGCCCATGCCGCCCTGGGGCCCCATGCCTTGTCCCATGCCACAAGCGCCGGCACCCATGCCGCCGCCGAGACCGCGACCCATGCCTCGGCCGCCGCCCCGCGGACCCATGCCCTGTCTCAGGCCCATTCCGCGGCCAGGACAGTTGCCGCAATTGGCCGTCGCATTCTGCTGTTGGCAGGGACACGGCGCAGCCGCTTGGGGAGCTGCGGGCGCCGGGTCGTTGGCCGTGGTCTTCGGTTGTTCCTGAGCGGCACAGCCGAAAGCGAACAAGGCGACGGAGAACAAAGCACTGGGGCGGAGGAACGACGTCATGCCTCCGAGCGGAGCAATGATCGTACCGGGAAATCCTCACTCGACGGCGTCGGATTCCCGCAAGGCTTGCGAGGGTGTTCCCGCTTCGGTGCAGCTCCTGCGATTGGGCAAATTGTCGCAGAGGAACTGTCGGCACTCCTGCGCGAAGCGCTTGGGGAACTCCTCGTGGGCGAACAGCTTGGCCCCTTCGATCTCGACCAGGTCCGCGGGTCCCGCGAGCTGCTTCAACATCTGCCGTGCGTTGTCGATGGGAAAGAAGGGATCTTCCGGACCCCAGATCAAACGCACGGGTGCAGGGATCTTCGCGTGCAACGCCGGCATGGCCTCGGCCATGTCGAGCTCGATGTTCTTGGCGAGCAGCATCTGGCCCTGTGCCACACGCTTGGACTCGAGCAGCGGACGCACGAACAAGTCGAAGAACTCGCCGTCCACGAAGTGGGGATCGCGAAAGCAGCCGCCGAAGCCGAGCGCGGAACGGCGCACGGCGCCGATCCGCAACATGGACAGCAGCGCGGCGCTGCCAAGGGGCACGTTCGCCAGCGCCACGTACACCTTCACCTGCCAGGGAACGTGGGCCGGAACCTCGGTGTTGCCCAGCACCAACGCACTGACACGGTCGGGATCACCGGCGGCGACGAGCCGGGCGATCAGCCCGCCGCTGTCGTGGGCGATCATCGCGTAGCGTTCGAGGCCGATGGCGTCGATGGCGGAGCGCACCGTCTTTGCGTGCTCTCGCATGCAGATGCGCCGCGGTTCGGTCCAGGTGCTCTCGCCGGTGCCCGGTAGATCGAACAGGTGGCAGGTGAAGTCCGCCGAGAGCTCCGGCACGATGTGGCGAAACGTGGCGGAGTGCAGCGGCCAGCCGTGGATGAAGACCACGTCCGGGCCGCTCCCCACGCGGCGATAGGCGAGTTGGCTGTGACCGACGTCGATGAAGCGTGTTTCGTTCATGACGACAACCTGCAGCCCGTCCGCTCGGTCATCAATTACCCGACCGGGTAAGCGACACCCCGCGGCGCTGGGGTTACGGTGACGGCGTGACCAAGTCCAAATTGTTCCCGGCTCTGCTCAAGCACTGGCGCTCCTCACGCGGAATGAGTCAGCTCGATCTGGCGCTGAGCGCGGACGTCTCTTCGCGCCACGTGAGCTTCCTGGAGACGGGGCGCGCGTCGCCCAGCCGCGAAATGGTCCTGCGCCTGGGCGCCACCCTCGGTGTTCCTCTCCGTGAGCAGAACGCCATGCTCGTGGCGGCGGGTTTCGCCGAGGAGTTCTCCGAAGCCGAGGGCCTGCCCCCCGCCATCGAGCGCGCCCTCTCGCGCATGCTCGCGCAGCAAGAGCCGTATCCCATGGTGGTGATGAATCGGCTGTACCGGGTGCTGCGCTTGAACGGGGCCGCGGAGAAGCTGCTCGCGCGCTTCGTGGCCGAACCCGCTGCACTGGCGCCCCCGGTCAACGTGCTCGACATGGTGCTCGATCCGCGGCTGTGTCGACCCTTCATCCAAGACTGGGAGCACGTGGCGCGGGACGTGCTGGGTCGCCTGCATCGCGAGTCCTTGGCCAACCCGGCGGACGCGGACTTGTCCGCCCTGTTGGAGTCAGCGTTTCGTCACCCGGACGTGCCGGAGAGCCTGCGCCACCCGGACTTTTCCCGGCCCAGCGAGGCAACCCTGGCGTTTCGCGTCCGGCGCGGCGACCTGGCCATGGGCTTTCTGACGACGTTGACGGTGTTCAGCGCGCCGCAGAACGTGACCTTGGACGAGCTCCGTATCGAGAGCTACTTCCCGCTGGACGAAGCGACGGAGCGCGAGTGCCAGCGTCAGGGCTGATTCCGCGGCGAGCCAACATCAATCGTCACACGGGATGGTGCAGATGCAGATGTGATTGTCGAGGCACTTGAAGTTCTTCGGGCACGGCCCGGAGGTTTCGCACGCCATCGGGAATCCGCGATCGCCGCCGCACACGTCCCGGCACTTGGGCTTGCCGTCCTTGGCCGCGGTTCCGTCGTTCGCCGATTGATCGAAGTAGATGCCGGGAGCCGGCGCGCCCTTGGGCCAGGTGGCGGTGAGCATGCGGCTGCCCCGCTGAGTCCAGGTGAACGCGATCTTGGCGTTCATGCCTTGCCGCAAGGGCAGCACGATGGAGGCCACGCCCTTGTTCTCGTAGGTGAAGTACTCCGGATCCTTCTTGGTGGGCTCGCGGATGCTCACGGTTTGGATCTGCGGTCCGCTGCTCCCCGACGTTCGGCAGCTGACGCGCAGCCACTCCCGCACGCGCTTCGTCTCGCAGCCAAGCGGACCGGAGTGCCGAACGGTGATCTCGGAAGCGGCGTTCCACTCCGCGACGGTGGGCGGCTTGCTGCGCTCCGTCGGGATGCCCTGCGGCACGATCTCCTTGGCGATCTTTTCGATCTCCGGGTCCAGCGTGGCGGCGCTGGGTGCGGGCGCGGGCTCGGTGGCGCTGGGCGTGGGCGCCGGAGGCGTTGTGGAAGGCGCGGTGTCCGCGGAGCCTTGTTTGCAGGCGATGAGCGCGAGGAAGACCAGCACGAGGGCGACAGATCGGGTCATGACAGCGGACGGTAAGCTGCGTGCCCAGCCGCCGAAATGGATTTCGTCATTCCACCAGACGAAGCCCGACGGGTAGCTCGTCCCCGAAGAACTCCGCGCGATCGCTGTCGGCGATGGCGACCAGCTCCCGCACCATGCGCACCCACTCGGGGTCCGCGCCCTGGCGCTCGAGCTCCGCGGCCACGCGCTCCCGCACCGGGGCCGAGAGATCCCGCGCGCGATCCCCGCTCACGCGGGCCAGGTCCCGCGCCGCCCGGGGCGCCGCGCGCACCTCGTCCCACTTCTCGCGCAGGAGGTGGTCGACCCACCGCTCGGCTTCCTTGGCGGGCACCACGTTGTGGGCGCTGCCGTAGATGGGCACGCGGGCACCCAGGCGGCCGATGGCGGACCACAGCCGCGGGTTGCGATCGTTCCAGGTCCGCTCGATGAGCCAATTGCCGAGCTGGGCGCGCCGCCGTGCGGGCACCTGCTCCAGCGCCGCGGACAGCTCCAGCATCTCGTCGTGGGCCTGGGGCTTGAAGCCCTTCGGCTTCTTGCCGCCCTCTCCGGGCGGCGCCAGGAACGGATCGATGCGATCGCGAATGCGCACCTGGAGGTCTTCGGCCAGGCCGCCCGCGACGCGGCGCCAAGCGATCCAGAACTGCTGCCAGCCGCGCGCCTCGTTTGGAAACGAGAGCCCCTGCTCGAACAAGGGCGACAGGGTGCGGATGCGCTGTGGGTCCAGCGGGTGTCCGTAGCCCGGCCGGGAGGTGTAGCCCGCGAGCATCCACCACACGCGCTCGTGATCCGCGCTCCGGCGCCGCGCGGCGTGCAGCGGCCCCAGGACGTCGAACAAGGCCCGCGCGAGCTCGCCGCTCCAAGAGCCGCGCTCGCCCAGCGTCTTTTCCAGGTCGCGCCACAGATCCTTCACGGCGCGTTCCTTCACGTCGCTCTTGCTCTTGCCGAACACCCGGAGCACGAGCTCCTGCGCTTCGTCGAAGCGTGGGCCCTCGGGTCGTACGCTCACGCGCCCAGGGCGCAGCGACTTCTTGGCGACGTCTTCCGGAGCTTCGCTGGGAGTGTCCCCTCGGAGCTCGAACGCCAGCGCGAAGTGGCGCGGCTCCTTCGCATCGAGCTCCACGCAGGAAAGCTCGAGCGTGCCCACCGGCGACAGCTCGCCCTCCAGCGCCACGGTGACTTCCGCGCCGCTGGTCTGCTCCGCGCTGAAGCTGGTGGCGAGCGGCGGTAGGCGTTGGTGTCGCTCTTCGTCGAGGGTCACCACCTCGCCGGCCGCGTCCACCCGGGCATCGTCCGAGGCGTACAGCTCGAAGCGCACCGGGCGACCGATGCGCAGCGCGAGGCGCCGCCCCGAGGCGACGTGCCGCTCGCCTTCCTTCGCGCCACGCGGAACGACGCACACCGCGCGGCCTCCCTCGATGCCCAGGTAGTACCCGTGCGCGCTGCCGCCACCGATGACGATGCCATGGCCGCCGAGGGCGAGGCCGTAGGCCACCGCGCCGCGGGCGACGGCGAGATCCGGATCCGACTCCGGCAGCCGTGTCAGGCCGCTGCTGCTCCACGACGCGAGCATGCTCGTGACGCGATGAGCGATGCGTTCCGCGCGGAACAGACCGCCGTTGAGCAGCACCGCGTGGGGACCGTTCTCGCCTTCTGCGTGCCGCTGAAAGAACTGCGCAATGTGCCGCGTGATCGCCGGATCGTGCTCGTAGGGCAGACCGAAGGCGACCAGGCCCGCGCGGCCGCGCCCCGCTGCGGCGCCCTGTGCCACCGTCGGCAAGAAGCCGTCGAGCACGACGCGCTCCACTTCCGCGCGAGTGAGGCGCGTGCTCAAAGTGCCGCCGACCAGGGCGGAGCCGTGGCCGAGCACCGTCACCGGTGCGTCGTGCGGGGGCGCAGCGCCGAGCAGTGCCTCCTTGGCCCCGCGACACGCCAGTACCAGCTGGCCGAAGCGCTGGGGATCGAGCTTTTTGTCGCCCAGGCGCGATTCCGCCAAGTGGGCGAGCGCGAGGTCCATGTTGTCGCCGCCCAAGAGCAGATGGCGACCCACCGCCACGCGCGTGAGAGCGAAGCCGCCGTCGCTCCGCTCGATGCGGATCAACGTCAGGTCCGTGGTGCCGCCCCCGACGTCCACCACCAGGGCCAGCGCGTGGTCCCGCTCCTCGAGCAGTGGCGTCAGGGCGTCGGTCCCCAGTCGCGCCAGCGCATCGTAGAACGCCGCCTGCGGCTCTTCGAGCAGGCGCACCGTGAGCCCTGCCGCCCGCGCCGCTCGCAGCGTGAGCTCCCGCGCGACCTCGTCGAAGGACGCGGGCACCGTGAGCACGACCTGCTGCTCCGCGAGGGGCGCGTCGGGATGGGCGGCATCCCAAGCGCTCCGCACGTGCGCGAGGATGCGCGCGCTCGCCTCCACCGGAGACAGCCGCGGCAGGTCTTCGTCCTCGCTGCCCCAAGGCAAGATCGCCGCCGTGCGATCCACCCGCGAGTGACACAGCCAGCTCTTGGCGCTCGACACCAACCGCCCCGGCACTTCCTGTCCGCGCCGGCGCGCGAGCTCGCCGATCACCCAGGGCGCATCGCCCCACGGATCCGCCGCGGCTTCCCCCGCCACCGGGGCAAACAAGAAGGACGACAAAAGCGGTCGCGCCGCGAGCTCTCCGCTGCTCACCAGCTGCGGGATCGCGAAGACCTCCGCCTCGGCCCCCGCGCGCAGCGGCGCAGAGGCCACCACCGTATGGGTGGTTCCCAGATCGATGCCGACGACGAGGGCCACGCTGGGGATCTAACACGCCTCCCGAGCCGAGCTTTCCGGGATTATGTCGGTCCGGCGCGAGCCCCGTCGCGGAGCGCGGGCGCGTCACACTGACGCGCCCGCATCGTCACGTCACGGCGTGCAGGTCTTCGCGGCGCCGCCGGTGCACGTCTGCTGGACGCAACCGAGGTTCGGCGCGCCCTGCCCGAAGCTGGTCAGGTCCATGGCGAAGCCGCAGGTGCCGTCGGGATGGCAGCAGCCGGGGAAGTCGATGTTGCCGCCGCCCAGCGGATTCGCGATGGAGAACTGAGGACAGGTGCTGTCCGCGCTACCCGGCTGATCCAAGCCGTAGCAGCCCGGGTCGACACCGATGAAGCCGGACACCGTGGAGTCCACCACCAAGCCGCAGCCAGTGACTGCGCAGCAGGGCTGAAGCGTGATCACGCCCTGAATGCTGAGGCTGTTGCAGGTCGCGCTGCCACAGGCGATGGAACCCGCGCCGGCTTCCGTGGCAGGACCGCTGTCGGGAGTGCCCGCGTCCGAGGCGCCGCCATCTTGCGCCTGTCCGCCGGCACCGCCGGGATCGGAAGGTGCGGGCGAGCATTCATTCGCGACGCCGCCGGTGCCACCGCCGCCGGTCGCGCCGGTACCGCCGGTTCCTGCGCCGCCGGTTGCGGCCGTTCCACCGCTGCCGCCCGCGGCAATGCCGCCACCGCCGCCCGCGGCCGTGCCGCCCAGGCCCGAGTCCGCGCCACCGGTGGCGCTCGAGCCACCGCTGCCGCCGGAATCCGAGCTGCCACCACAAGCGATCGCCAGAATCGGCGTCACCGCGAACACTGCCGTCAACGTCACCAAGCGCCCAAGCTTCCGCATCCCAAAACCTCCGGCCGGGAGATTACGGCATCGTGGGCCGCGAGGACACCGCGACGAGCCAACAATAAAAATGAAAGGTGAGCGGAAGAGGGTCCTCAGCGGGCGCCGTAGTTGTGGCTGCTGGTCTCTTCGTTGCGATCCGTGGCGGGTGGCGGGGTGGGCGACAGTCGCGAGATCTCCCGCATCAGCTCCTCGGAAAGCACGATGTCCGCCGCACGGAGGCAGGGCTCGAGCTGGTCGAGATTGCGAGCGCCCAGCAGCGGTGCGGTGATGGCGGGGTTGGCGGCCACCCAAGCGATGGCGAGGCTGGCCGGGTGGTGGCCGTGGCGCTGGGCGATGCTGCGGAAGCGCTCGGCGATCTCGAAGTTGGACGCATCGCCGTAGCGTGTCTGGTACATCGCGTTGTCGATGATGCGGCCCTCGGACGGGCGCACCGCCACACCGTACTTGCCGCTGAGCAGTCCCCCCGCGAGCGGGCTGTAGCTGAACACGCCCAGCCCTTCCGCCTGGGCCAGTGGCAAGATCTCCACCTCCGCCTGGCGCTTGAGCAGGTTGTACATCGGCTGCATCGCCACGATGGGCGCGAAGCCATGGCGTTCGGCAACGCCCACGGCGCGGGCCGCTTGCCACGCGGAGAAGTTGCTCACCGCCGGGTACAAGATCTTGCCCTGCTGCACCAAGAGCTCCACCGAGCGCAGGGTGTCTTCCAGCGGCGTGACGTCGTCGAAGCGATGCAGGAAGAAGACGTCGATGCGATCCGTGCCCAAGCGCTTGAGGCTCGCTTCCACGGCGCGCACCAGGTGATAGCGCGTGGCACCGCGAGCGTTCACGTCCCCGGAGGTGGGGAAGTACGCCTTGGTGGTGAGCACGACTTCGTCGCGACAGGCGGAAACGAGCTGGCCGAGGATCTCTTCGGAACGACCGTGCACGTAGACGTCGGCGCAGTCGAACACGTTGATGCCCGCGTCCCTACAGCGCCAGAACAGCGCCTTGCTCGTGGCCTCGTCGGCGTCCCCGCCGAAAGACATGGTGCCGAAGGCGAGCTTGGAGACGCGCACGCCGGTGCGCCCCAAGAAGCGATACTCCATGCCCCAGCTTTCCGACTGAGAGCGCGGGGCGTCAATGCTTCAGAACGGCGTCGCGTTCCCCCGATGCGCTCGCGGGAGGCGTCGCGTTTGCGCGCCGCGATGCCAGAGCTCAGCGAAAGCGAAATGAGTCGTCGCTGGTGAGCTCGCGACGAAGCGCTTCGAGCACCTTTGCCGCTCCGGCGAGAGAATCTAGGAAGCCTATCCCGGAGGTGCACCCCGAGCCGGGCGCCCCGTGGCCGCCGAGGGCCGCGACGGCGTGACACCCGTCGCCGGGGCCGAACGGATAGGTCGCCGTGGCTGCAGCGAAGAGCTCATCCCAGTGGGCTTCGTCGGGGTGCTCGAGGAGCGGAAAACGCGAGGTTGAACTGAGACCTCCGTTTCCGCGCCGGACCAACAGGGATCAGCCCCGCACGCTGAGCTCGATCTTCCAGCGCTCGTCGGCGTTCAGTGGCTCGAAGGGCACGGCTTCCAGCAACAGCGTGCCCACGGCGGTGACCTGTGCCGAGAGCCGCACGGGCACCACGTCGCCCTCGGTTCGCCCTTCCGCGGGGAGCGTCACCTCGATGGGGGACAGCTCGTCGAGCTCGGAGGGGTCGTCGAGCTCCGCGCCCGCCGCGTCGTCGCGTCGCACGCTGGAGCCGAAGAAGCGGAAGCGCACTGGCTCGCCCACGATGAGCCCCAGCTCGTGGGGCGGAAGCTCCGCATGGGTGCCCTCTTCCATGCCGAAGGGCGCCACGCACAGCGCGACCACCGGCGGCTCGAAACCAGGGATGGCGGGCGCCGGGCTCTCGATGCCGACGTAGTAGGCGCGCGCGGTACCGCCGCGGATGCGGAGCCCGCGGCCCTTCTTCACCATGCCGAAGTAGGCGGCGCCGCGAGCCACGGCGAGCTCCGGATCGTCCCCCGGCAGTACTCGCGCGGCGGGCGCGCCGTCGGCGGCGAGCCACCCGTTCAACACGCCGAGCAGCCGCTGTCGTAGCGTCTTCGACTTCACCACGCCGCCGTTGAACAGCACCGCCGTGGGTCGCAAGAGCGCACCGCCGCCCTCCACCGCGCGCGCCTGCCGCGTGAGGAACGCCGCCAGGTGCTTCGTGATCGCGGGATCCGCCGCGTACGGCAGACCCAGCTGCGTGAGCCCCGCGCGAGCGCGCTTCGCCGGCAGCTCCGTGACCGCGCTCTCCGGGAAGAAGCCCTTTACCAGCACGGTTTCCACCTCGCCCCGGGTGAGCTCCGTGGAAAGGGTGGAGCCGAGCAGGCTCGAGCCCTTGCCGGCGATCGCGATGGGCACGGTGTGGACGCTGTCGTCCGAGAGCAATCGCTCCTTCGCGCCGCGACAGGCGTGGGAAAGCGCTGCCATCTGCCAGCGGTCCAGCTTGCCGAGCTTCTGGGCGAGCACGTGCGAGAGCGTGAGATCCATGTTGTCGCCGCCGAGCAAGATGTGATCTCCGACGGCAATGCGGCGTAGCGACAGCACGCCGTCACTCTCCTCCACGGCGATCGCGGAAAAATCCGTGGTGCCGCCGCCGATGTCGATCACCAACACCACGTCCCCGGGGGAGAGGTGCTGCCGCCATCCGTCCCCAACGCTCGCGATCCAAGCGTACAGCGCCGCCTGCGGCTCCTCGAGCAACGCCACGTCGTCGAGGCCCGCGGCGTAAGCGGCTTCCACCGTGAGGTCCCGCGCCGCCGCGTCGAAGGACGCAGGCACGGTGAGGATCACTTCCTGCTCTCCGAGGGGCGCGCCGTGCTCCGCCTGCCACGCCTCGCCCAGGTGGTCGAGGTAGCGGAACGACGCCTCCACCGGCGAGATCTTCTCCACGTCCTCCGGCGCTCCCGGCGGGAGGATCGCGCCGCGGCGATCTACGCCGTCGTGACACAGCCAGCTCTTCGCGCTCGACACCACGCGCGCCGGAGCTTCCAGCGCGCGCTCGCGGGCCAGCTCTCCCACGGCGAACCGCCGCCGCTCGTCCCACGGCAAGGGCAGCGCGCCCTCGCTCTCGTGAGCGAAGTACAAGAACGACGGCAACAGCGCTCGCGCGTCCAGCTGACCGCGGGCCACCAGCTGAGGCACCTTCAAGACGACGGGCTCTTCACCGTCCAGTGTGGCCGCCGCCGTGTGCGTGGTTCCCAGATCGATACCGACGACCTGCTTCACAGCTCGACCTCCGCCGGCGCCAGCACCTCGGCGCTGCCGTCACCCACCAGGGACGGCAGCTCGAGCTTCTCCAAGCGCCAGCCCTTGTGCCGCAGCACGCCGGTGAACGGCCCCGAGCCGGAGACGTTGCCCACCAGCTTCACGCTCGCGGGATCGTACCCCTCCGGAACAGTTACCTTGTCGCCCTCGTCCTCGCTGCGGATGGCGGCAATCTTCGCGTGCTTGGCCAAGGCCTTGCGACAGCCTTCGTGCACCACCCGCGCTGCGGCTCCGATGTCCGCATCGGAGAAGCCGGCCACGTCCTGCTGCAGGAAGTCCACCAAGCGTCCTTCTCGTTGCAGGAGCGAGAGCAGCTGCAACGCGGGCGTGACCTCGGGTGCCTTCTTCTTCTCCTCCACCGGTGGTGGCAGCTCCGGCATGCCGTCTCGCACGGCGTGGGCCCGCTCCGCGAAGGCGCCGTCGAAGAGCACCCGAAAGAAGCAGCCGAAGGCGAACACGATGCGCGAAAAGAAGGGCATGGCGGCGGGAGCATACGGTCCGAGGACCCGCTTGCCCATCCCCCCAACGGAGCGCTCCGGCGCTATGGTAGCGCGCCATGGCCGTACGCCTCGCCGACGTCCTCACGCTCTTGGATCGCATCGCACCCCTCCGCTTCGCCGAGCCCTGGGACAACGTCGGCTTGCTGGTGGACCCGACCTCCAGCAGCACGCTGGGCGTGTCGCGTGCGTTCCTCACCATCGAGCTGTCGGACGACGTGCTGGGGGAAGCCGTGGAGCGCCGCGCGGAGCTGATCATCGCCTATCACCCGCCCATCTTCTCGGGGCTCAAGCGCCTGCGTCAGCGAAACCCGGAAGAGCGCGTGGTGCTGCAAGCGATTCGCGCGGAGCTCCCGGTGTATTCGCCGCACACCGCGCTGGACGCCGCGCCGGGGGGCGTGAACGACTGGCTGGCGTCCGTCTTGGGTCGTGGGCGCGTAGAGCCGCTGCTGCGCTCCGCCGTCGGGGCTGCAGAGCTCAAGCTCGTGGTGTTCGTGCCGGCGGATCGCGCCGACGCGCTCCGAAATGCCCTCAGTGAGGAAGCCGGCGCCGGCGTCATCGGCAACTACTCCCACTGCAGCTTCAACCTGCTCGGCCGTGGCACCTTCTGGGGAAACGACCAGGCCAATCCGCAGGTGGGTCAGCGTGGTCACCTGGAAAGCGTGGACGAGCTGCGCATGGAAATGGTCTGCGATCGCAAGGCGCTACCGCGTGTGGCGGAGGTCATCCACCGCGTGCACCCCTATGAAGAGCCGGCGTGGGAGGCGTATCCCCTCGAACCCACGGCGCCTCCCGGCTTCGGCATGGGCCGTCTGCTCACCTTGGACGAGCCCGCGCCGCTCTCCGCGCTGGTCGATCGCGTGAAGCGCGGCCTGGGTCTCGCTCACGTGCGCGTGGCCGCCAGTCGCCGCCACCGCGAAGGCCTGCCGCTCCGCACCGCCGCCGTGTGCGCCGGCGCCGGTGGCTCGCTGTTCGAGAAGGCGCCGCCGGCAGACCTGTACCTCACCGGCGAGATGCGTCACCACGACGTGCGCGCCCGCGTAGCCGCCGGGCACACCGTGATCCTGTGCGAGCACACCAACACGGAACGCGGCTACTTGCCGCTCTACGCGCAGCGCATCGTGGAAGCGTCCGGAGGCGCCTTGAAAGTGATCCTCTCGTCCCGAGATCGAGATCCCTTCGAGACCGTGTGATCGTTTGATTGTTGGTCCGCCGCGAGCCCCGGCGCGTTACGGCGAATACTCGACGGCGCCGATGTCCGGCGTTCCCGAGATCGGGTTGCCGTAGAAGTCCGTTGTGCGTCCCGTCACGTCCATGCCCTGGTCCACCGCCGGGCTCGTCGCCGTGAGGTGGAAGTCGTTCTGCAGCGCGTTGACGAAGGCCGGGTCCGCCGGCGCGGGGCTCTGTTGATCGAAGCCGAGCCCGCTCCCCTGGTACGCGCTCCACTCCGTCATGTCCCAACTTCCGGGAGACGCGCTCACCAGCGTCTGGTCCGGGTGCTCCTGGTAGTACAGGTTGTGGTTCATGCTGCTGATGCCGCTCTCGGAGTTGCCCGAGAAGGTGACGCACTGCAGATGAAACTGACTCGAGGCGACGTTGCCGTACACGATGTTGTTGTCGAAGGACAGGTTCGTGGGCGAGCCGGACACGTTCACCATGCCGCGGTAGCCGGAGCTGGTGCCCAGCTGGCCGGCCTTCTCGTTCATGCCGTAGAAGGTGTTGTTGAAGACGGCGGTGTTCTGCACGTTGTGCAAGATCAAGAGCTTCTGTTTGATGTGCTTCACCACGTTGTTGTAGACGCGAAAATCCGTGAACGTCGCGGCTTCGCCCCACAGGTAGATGCCCATGCTGGTGAAGTCGTTGGGCGCGGCTTGCGGGTCGTCCGCCGGGTCGTCCCAGATGAAGTTGTTCCGGATGGTGAAGTTCTTCAGCGTGTCGTTCAGCGTGCTGCCGGCGGAGCCCGGCTCGCAGGAGATGTCCAGTCCCGTGGTGTGGAAGCCGTGGTAGAGCACGTTGTTCTCGATGGTGACGTTCTCGAACGTGAGGTTCGGATGAGAACGGCCATTGTCGAGATAGACGTTGTAGGAAATGTTGCGACGACCGCTGTCGTGGATCTCGTTGTTCCGCACCAGCATGTCGGAGTGCCACACCTGTAGCCCCATGGCGGCGCTACCACCCTGGATGCCGACGTAGCCCACGTGGCAGTTCTGGATGGTGAGGCCGCGGACCTCGTAGTCCATGGGCCAGCCGTCGTCGTAGCCGTACATGGTGGTGTACATCAGCTGAAGGCCGTCCAGCGTGACGTACTGCTGGGGCTGGTTGCTCTCCATGCTCACCGCCGCGCGCCGCTGCGGCACCTCCACGAACGCGTAGCGGTCGTCCGGATCTTCGGGGGCGTACACGTACACGTGGTCGTTCTGCCAGCACCAGTCGTACTCCTGTGTGAGCTGGGAGTAGCTCGAGCCGCAGGTCGGCACCGCGTCCGTCTGCTGCACACGCCCCCAGGTGGTGCCGCCGCTCTTCTCACCGAAGAAGATGCTGCTGGCCTTGCCCACGTTGGGCTCGTTCACGACGCTGCCGGATTGCCACACGTTGGCCGCGCCGCTCACGGCGGTGAAGTCCGTTGCTTGGGCAGAGCCGAGGATACGGGGCTTCGCTCCCTGGCCGTAGCTGCCAAAGGTGATGGGCGAGCCGTCGCTGCCGGACCAGGTGATCGAAAGCTCTTCGCGCCAGGTATCGCCGCGGCGGAACAGCACGTGGTCCCCCGGCTTCAGAGCCGCGCCGTTCACCTTCCCGATCGTCTTCCACGGCGTCGTCGGCAGTGTGCCCGTGGCGCTGTCGTTACCGTCACTCGCGACGAAATAGGTCTTCGCACCGCTGCACGCTCCGCAGCTCCCGCCGCCGCAGTCCACGCCGGTCTCTCCAGCGTCCACGTCGGCATAGCCGTTCGTGCAGCAGTCCTGGTTCGGGCAAGAGCCGCCGCAGTCCACGCCGGTCTCGTCGCCGTTCTCGGTCCCGTCCTGACACATTGGCGGCGCGTTGATCTGTCCGCCGCTGCCGCCCGTCGCACCGCCGCTG